>NZ_JBFTPZ010000034.1:0-77754 GCF_056398745.1 Paenibacillus sp. 01T424
AAAGAATAACCAAGGATTCCGGCGTTTCTGCTTCGCAGCTTACCTAAGGTAAGTCTGGAGGTCGGGTGGCTTTCGCTTGCCCATAATCCTATGAAGCAAGCATAGACCAGAATAGAAAAATAGCAGTACAGGAATAGCTCTCCTGTACTACTATATATTTACCAATACACCCGTTCAAAGCGAGCTATTCCTCAGCGAGCTTGATGCTTATGGGACAGCCCCTAGACATCTTATTACTATTCGAGCTTACAGGCCTCAAGCCCTCTACAGTCCAAATTTTCGATGTTGCTTATTTAATATTCTTTTTTAATTACAAAAAACGAACCTCGTATTGTTCCAGCTAGTTTAGACTTCTGCCTCGCAAACTTAAACTTTTCTTCTAACTCCTTTGGTATCTCCATCCCCTCAGAAAGCTTAAAGCCAACGGCCCGCTTCTTAGCGTCATCGACCGTATACATGACATTGATTCCAAGACCGTCTTCATAAAAGACGTAAGCAAATTTAATATTCTCCACTTGAAAACGCGACGTTTCTAAAGGCTTGGCCGCAAACGCAATATCACGCTCTTTCAAAACTTGGTTCACATAATCAAGTGTATCCTGACTTTCGCTAGCTGGCACAACCGTAAATTCATGTTTGTATTTATTCATAAAGTAACGGGCTTCATTAGCGCGCAAACCAGCAAGCGCTTCTGCTACAGGTGAAGACTCTAAACCAACCGTAGACACATTTTTAAAATCAACGATATAAGACATGTCCATCTCTCCTTTTATAACATTATTTCCAACAAAACTTGTCATTATTTATAATATCATTCCTTATCCCCACCATTCTACTACGCAAAGCGGAGAAAACAGAAATGATATGCGGTACGGGTTCAAAAGCCTTCTTTACCTGCTTCGGTTTATAAATATGGACGAATCGTCACTTATGCTGATCACTAATTTGACTTAGAATTACCGTATAAGATTGAAAAAGGCTGTGATTATAATGTTAATCAAAAGAGACAAATGGTTGCAATATCGCATCTTTCGCAGCAGGTCCTCTCTCGCCGGACGGTTGCCACAAACACAGTTACTTAAGAAGAACACCTTATCGAAAATGCTGCTTCAATATCAAAGCGTCGTACTGAAACCTCGCAACGGGAGTTACGGAAGGGATATTGTGTTCATCAAACGGAACGGTGCGAATGCCTATCGTATTCATAACGAACAGAATGCAGTTACCATGAGAGACACTGATAAAATACTCAAATGGCTCCGCAAAAAAAACAGTGCACATGGATATATTGTCCAAAGACGTCTGCAGCTTGCTCAAATTGGGCACAAGCCATTCGACATTCGCATAATAACTCAGCGGAAAAAAGGCTCTTCATCCCCCTGGAACGTGACAGGCTCATACGCAAAAGTAGCGGCGCAAGGATATCTAGTCACAAATGTAACTAGCCGCACCATTCCAGTGCTTGAGGCGCTAAAATTAGCCCGAATCGGAGATCGAAGCTTGCTTGTCAAAGCGGAACGGATCGCACTATTGGCTGCCAAAAGACTAGGAGAGCGTTACCCCAAGCTTAGACAAGTCGGGTTCGATATAGGCATCGACAGAAAGCATCGAATTTGGATCATTGAAGGCAATTATCAACCGGACTTGCGCCCTTTTCGGCTCTTGAAAGATTCCTCGATGCAGCGCAGAATATCATGGTATAAGAAACATTAGAGCGAAAAAAAGACGACCAGCCTTATATCCTTGGCTTGTCGTCTTTTCATTTTTATAACCTATTCTTGATCATGCCCCGTTTGGGATTTTACTTGCGTCTACTTGTACTTACAACACGCGTCACTTGGAACTTGTTTACCCCTACCTGTATAATGGCAAACTTGCTGAAAGAAGTGCCGGAAGAAGTATACGGTTCCGCCTCAATATTTCCACTCGGTGTTCTAACCGTTGCGGTGATTCTAGTCACCAAGCAAACTCCACGGCTAGAAGCCGTCCAAGTCTCATCACGCTGAACCGCATAATTGTCGTCACTACAAAAGATGGATGCATATTCAACTTTTCCAAACGCATTAAACGATGTGGAGTTAAATATCTGAACAGGGTCGTAACCCGTAGGTCTTCTATTTCCCATCTCCAAAACCTCCTTGATATTGGTATCGTTCATTAAATGCAAATTAATAGATTTTGGTAAGGTATAAATGTGGACAAGGAAAAAAAAGCACGTTTGTCCAATGGTCGCGAGGATACGGCAGCATATGATGATGCACCTCAAACAAAAAAAAGAACCACCCTCGTAGTTAAACAGGTGGTTCGAGACTATAGGTTTAATACAGCGAGCGCTATTACTATGCTTCTCTTAATCACCACTCATAAAAGTTTTCCTCGACCAGCAACTCAAATGAATCCGCTACTAACTTGATCTCCCCGGTATCGTGATAACAGATGAGTACCTTTCCTGACCGATCGATGATAATCGGGTCGCCGGAGCCATCCATAGAAATGACATAACTAGTTCGTAAAACCTCTGCGCAGGGAAGCTCCTTATATTGCTCTCGAAACTCCAGCGTCAAATCAATAACCGTTTCATTTCCGAGACTAGACCCATTAGAGAATGCATGTACCGCAAGACCTGCATATGCTCCGCCAAACGTCCTTATAAAATGTACGTAATCTTCATGAAAGCTTACATTCAGCCGTTGCTGTGCCTTAGCAATTTCCTCTTGGCTCGCCGGAATGCCTACTAGTGTGCTATTATCCTCCCGATGAAGGAAATTCTTTAATCTTTCCATTAACGCATCCTTCATAAGTTAATCTCCTTTGTACACTTTCTCTTCTACTAGTGTGACAAATAGCTATAACTCTCCCTCAAGAAACCTAATGAGGTACATTTCAGGCTGCACGAGGAACTCTGTAAAGCTGCACAAATCCGCATACTCCTGGTGCTCCACGTCATAACAGCCTACCAAGCCTTTTTTCTTCGGATTCCACACTAGCTGCAGAGCAGAGTAATTGTCGATATCGGCTGACAGACGCAACAGCTTTTGCCTGCCAACTTTCATCTCAATCGTATCAGTTAATGTAAAAAAATCGATATACCCGATTTTATATTCATTTTGCGCTAGCTCAAGGCGCAGCTTGTCTCCAGTAAGAAAGCTGACCAGTTCATCGGTCAGTTTATATTTTTTTAGCTCAAACTTTTTATTTTCCATATTATGAAGCTCTGCCGGCTCCAGCGATTTCAAATAGTCAGCCAAGATTGTATTCTTATTGCTGACCGCAATCGTATACGGGCGCTCACCGTCCTTTTCCGCAAAAGTCACGTCCGCACCGCGTTCGATCAAAAATTTGACTATGGCCAAATTACCCATGCGCGCGGCAACGGTTAACGGAGTCGCTTGATAAGGATAGACCATATCCGGTTTATTATAGTTGATGTCCACCCCATGATCGAGCAAATAGGTGAGTGTCTTATAGTCATGATCCGATACAGCTTGACGCAATACAGCACCGCCATGCAACTTTATATCTAATCCCAGCTCATGAATGAGCTGGATATTGTTTTTGTTGCCATAGTAAGCCTGTGAATAAGCGCCAGACCCGATTTGATTGAGCTTGTCCAGCTTGGCTCCTTGCGCTGCAATGTAGCGAATGATGTCTTCCTTGCAATAGCGAACTGCTCGCAAAAAGGCCGGATTATGATTGACATTCAGGTTGACGCCATGCGCTACCAGCAGCTTTACAACATCCATTTGCTGCAATATAAGCGCCAGATCAAGCGGACTTAACGTGGTATGCTTACTAAGTATGATGCCAGCTTCAATATCCCAGCCTGCTGTAATTGCAGCTTGCAAAGCAGGAATATTTCCTTTGTAAATGTGCATCGCGATTTCCGGCAGATCCTCGAACTTCCCAATATCTTTTAGATTTATCATTCACTAATCGCTCCTACACCTAGTTCAACTGTTATTTTCTGAATTTGCTTCGCACCCTTTTGACAAGAGCCACTGCTTCATAACGGCAAACGCCTGTTGTACATCCTGTTCATAGAAAACAGCCACCTCTTGTTGGTAGGCATAATTCAATCGTACATAGCCACCTAGTTGCCGGTAGAACAGGAAGCATGCATATGGGGTCTCAATGGACAAATCCGGTGGAAAATCTGCTTGGCACATTCCGGCCAGATCGGGCAACGAAAGTCGGTTCTGCCCTTGTGGCAAACGTAAAAAGAGATGGCTCCGAGTGCCCGTCCACGGTTCATAATAGACAGCCTCCTCTTGACTAAATCCATACACCTGACGATATATTTCGTCCAGCACCAAGGCGTACATCCCTTCGTCTTCCTGCTCCCGTTCCTGCAGTGAAATCGCCTTAACGTGCTCCGCATGCCGAGGCAGCCAGAGAAGTAAAGCCGTCTGGGGATGCACGGCCAGAAAATCACCGTCCACTGTTGTGCCTATAACGGTACACTCACCGATCTGTTGCTCAGTAATGGGGCTGTCTTCGTCATGCTCCCATAACCCATACTCAGCAAAGGGTTTAAGCACCTCCATATCCGGCAGCTGAACATTCAACCACCCTCTGTAAGTCCCTTCGCCAAATCGCCGCAAAAACCGGAGGTAGCCCGGTGGATAAACAGCGCTGTCTTCCTTCGCAAGTGCTTGGTTTTGACCATCTGACAGCGGTTTTGGCGGAGTTACAATGTACATAAATACTCCCCCCTATTTGGACTATTAAGTCTGCCGCTGTTGGCAGTCGGATTTACTTCATGGAAAATTCTTTTCAAAATTCATATGTCCCAAATTGTTTTCTGAGAGATTCTTCGTGCGGTATCCACTCCGAATCACTCCATAAAGACATTTTTACGAGTTCTGACAGCTTATCTACGGCTTGTACTGGACTCGTAATGCTAATGAAGTCGTCAAAATCCTCATTACAGATATCCAACGCTATCCGCAGGTAGTCATCATTAATACGCTCTTCTTTGAGTTGTTCATATTCATCCCTCATCCACTGTTCACAAAAGATTTTTTCGGCCCTAATATCTCCATTCTCGAAAAACGACAACTCAAATAATTCCTCATTCATATATCCGGCGGTCATCACTGGCTCTTCGATAAGCCGGGACAACGTTTTTCCAACCTCCTTCACCGTACCCCATACAAAATAATCGTGCAGTACGCTGATCCAGTTTGCGTTGCTTTTGCTTATGTACATGACGACTTTGATCTCTTGAGCCTCATTATTTGGCTCGCCTAATACTGTGGCATGCCCTTCACTTAGCTCTCTTAATGCATCGACAGTCTTTTCAAGGTTTTTCGACTTAATATGCAAATTCGCAAATGATCTTCCCACGAGATCGCCTCCTCTAATTGCTTTCTTACTCAGTCTGATTCTTGTTTATATCTTATAGATTGGTTCTATATATGTATCTTATTTCCATTATAGTGATCGCATGTCCTGAGTCTACCTACTTTTCACCTGAATTTTGGAAATAAAGTTTCCTACAATACTCTCCAACTTTCCACAACAAAGTTTTTCGCCGTCACATATGGCATGGTTCTCCGCTTTGTCTGTAACGGCCAGCTTTTGAACAAAGACCATCCCGATAAAAGGATGATCTTTTGGATCCCTAATTTACTTTAATTGCCTCAATATAAAGTTCGATTATCACTTCATTTCCGACAATAATTCCACCCGTTTCAAGAGGCGAGTTGAATTTCAAACCAAATTCATTACGATCAATACTGGCTGTTGAATGAAAGCCTACACGTTCCCGGCCGCGAGGGTCTTTGTTTAGTCCTTCAAAAACGGTATGAAAAGTGACAGGTTTGGTTACTCCATGCAGAGTTAGATTGCCCGTAAGTTCATACTGCCTTTCGCCAGCATAGACGCAGTTGGTGCTTTGAAACGCAATAGTTGGATACTTGTCAGCATGAAGAAAATCGTCGCTCCTCAAATGTTCATCTCGTTGTGCTTGACGAGTTGTAATGCTATTTGCTTCTATGGAAGCCTGGATACCCATGGTTGTTAACTCGTTGGGATCAAAACTTATAATCGCTTGGAAACGCTCAAATACTCCTTTAATTTTATTAATCATTAAATGCGTCACCGAAAATTCGACGGAGCTGTGGTCCGGATCCACTTCCCATTTGATATTACTCATGAATAAATTCCACCTCTATAAAAAGATTATGAGAAAGGTCACCCTATCTCCAAAACACTGCGCTATTCTCATACACCTAATATACAAAAACGCTACTGACAACGTAATGTCAGTAGCGTTTAAGCATTTTTTCGGCTTCCTCGTAAATCCGATTTCGGAATGATTCAGGCTCTACTACCCTCACGTTCCCTCCCCAGCTCAGAACCCATTGCATCAAATCGTCCAGATGACGAACGCGTAATACTACATCCAATCCATCTTGATTCTCTTCCATACCCTCAATAAATCGATTATTCGATTCCTTCACTTTATCTACGACATTATGATTAAATCGGAGGTGCACTCGCAGATGTCGATCATCTGTAGGGTGATACTCCCTTAAGTTAAAATGGGCAGGCGGTTCGAATCGATCTTCCAGATCGACAAGTTCGGTTATTCGGGATAAACGGAAATGGCGAATGTCTTGGCGTAAGTCGCAATGCGCCACGAGCATCCATAACCCTTCAACGAGTACGAGGCCATAGGGAGCGACAGTACGATCGCTATGGCGATTCCCCGTGGAATCCGTAGTTCCTTTCGAATAATGAAATCTGATCTTTCGCCCATCTAATATCGCTCGGCGAATCTTATCGAGGTTTTCCTTTTCATTTGACGGAGCTGCCTGTTTGCCTGGAGCGAGCAATCGCAGCGCCCTGCGTATACGGGAGGTCTCATTGCGTACACCGTCTGATAGAATGGCCTCGATTTTCCTCTTAGCGGCTTTAGCTCTGTCACGATAATCATCATCAAATCGTTGCTCGATAAAGTCCGTTCCTATAAGCAAGGTCACGGCTTCCCCTATCGTGAAACTGATCGGCGGTAGAAAATATCCCTCCATTAAGGAATACCCTGTGCCTGTAGTGCCTATAATCGGCACGCCCGCTTCGCTGAGCGCCTGAATATCACGATAGATCGTCCGCACGCTAATTTCAAATAGGGCCGCCAAATCTTCGGCACGTACCACTTGTCTACCTTGCAGCTCCAGCACGATGGCTAATAAACGATCTGTTTTGTTCATTGACTGCCCCCTTGAAACGTAGTGCTGTACAACAGATACTTACCCCTACTTATGGTACGGTTCAGCATATCACAAGTAAGGCGAAAATATTAGGAGTTCATCGCCACTTATAACTCCAAATCTCGAACTTATTACTCATTCAAATTTTATCATTAACGTTACTGTTAAGAGTGATGGGCTATTCCTTATAAATATAATCGCTTAAAAAGCCAAAAGCCTGCCATTTTGGCAGGCTTCTTTCATTATGACGTTACTTTCTCTAGGTTCACAAACATTAATGACCCTCGTTTTCTCAACCAGCCAGTACATTGGCTATTCAATCAAGTTTATTTAAGCTTCTGTAAGAGGCTCTGTCCAAACTGCGGCATTTTCACATCAAAGTTATCTGCAACCGTTGCCCCAATATCCGAAAATGTCTTACTTACGGGTAGCTCACTTTGCTCAGTGAAACTCTTGCTGTAGATGAGTAAAGGAACATATTCACGGGTATGATCTGTACCCACATGAACAGGATCATTGCCATGGTCTGCTGTAATCATGAGAAGATCATCTTCGCTCAGCTCGGCAAGAACTTCATTTAATCGATCATCAAATTGTTC
The DNA here is from genome assembly GCF_056398745.1 of Paenibacillus sp. 01T424. Lineage (NCBI taxonomy): Bacteria > Bacillati > Bacillota > Bacilli > Caryophanales > Paenibacillaceae > Paenibacillus > Paenibacillus sp. 01T424. The sequence goes on from NZ_JBFTPZ010000034.1 coordinate 7,814, forward strand.
TAGCGCTTTCCCATACCCGATCGGGTCTCTACGATGTCCATAAAGTGCATCAAAGTCAACAAGATTCAGAAAACTAAGTCCTGTAAAATCAGTATGAATGGTCTCCATGAGTTTATCCATGCCATCCATGTTTGATACTGTGCGTAAAGACTTGGTGACACCTTCACCATCATATATATCTGAGATTTTGCCAATCGCTAATACATCGAACCCAGCATCCTTGAGCTCATTCATCACGGTTCTTCCATAAGGCTTCAAGGCATAATCATGACGGTTCGATGTTCTCTTGAATTTTCCAGACTCTCCGAGGAATGGCCTGTCGATCACTCTGCCTAACATGTATTCCTCACGTAGCGTAATCTCTCTGGCTATCTCACAGATTTGATAAAGCTCTTCCAAAGGAACAACTTCTTCATGAGCGGCAATCTGAATCACTGAATCTGCTGAAGTATAGACAATGAGTGCACCAGTGTTCATATGCTCTTGCCCTAGTTCATCGAGAATAGCTGTACCGCTAGCTGGCTTATTCCCAATAACCTTTCGACCCGTTTTTTGCTCTAATTCGTTAATTAATTCATTTGGAAATCCTTCAGGAAACACTTTGAAAGGAACATCGATTTTAATGCCCATAATCTCCCAGTGTCCAGTCATCGTATCCTTCCCATTCGACGCCTCCTGCATTTTGGTGAAATAAGCTAAAGGCTGCTCTACTTTGGGCACTCCGGGTATTTGGTCAATATGGCTTAACCCTAACTTAGATAAAACAGGAACATGCAGCCCATTCATTTTTTCTGCAATATGCCGTAATGTATGTGATCCTGTATCCCCAAACTTTTCAGCATCCGGAGCTTCACCGATGCCTACAGAATCCATAACGATGACGAAAATCCGCTTAAACCGAGGTGTTTGTTTCATGTTAATGCTCCTTCTATTTTAGCTGTACTCAACTAAAATATGATTCCGATAACGATGGCTGATAAAACGCTTACAAGTGTCGCGCCATATAACAACTTTAATCCAAATCGAGCAACCACATTCCCTTGTTTTTCATTCAAACCTTTTACGGCACCCACGATTGTACCAATGGACCCAAAGTTAGCAAATGAGATTAGAAATACAGAGACGATGGCTGTCGTACGATCACTAAAGCCGTCTTGAATTTTTACAAAATCAAGCATAGCCACAAATTCATTCGCCACTAATTTGGTCGCCATGATACTGCCTGCACTAACAGCCTCAGACCATGGCACACCCATAACAAAGGCAACCGGTGCAAAGACATAACCTAATGCTTCTTGGAACGAGATACCGAATATTCCAGCGAAAACGCCGTTAATTAAAGCAATTAACCCAACGAAACCAACCAACATAACCCCAACCACGACGGCTACCTTAAAGCCATCCATGATATACTCGCCCAGCATTTCGAAAAACGTTTGTTTTTCTTGTTCCTGAACTTCAACAATATCCTCTTCAGGTTTAACCTCATATGGGTTGATGATGGATGCAATAATAAAACCGCCAAATAGGTTTAGTATTAATGCAGCTACAACATATCTAGGCTCCAGCATCGTCATATAAGAACCAACGATTGACATGGATACCGTCGACATTGCTGATGCACATAATGTGTACAGACGCTGCTTAGACAATAATCCGAGTTGGTTTTTCACCGAAATAAACACTTCATTTTGTCCGACAATGGCAGCCGCAACCGCATTATAGGATTCCAATTTCCCCATACCATTTATTTTACTTAGGACCAGACCAATATACTTTATAATAAACGGCAGTATTTTATAATGTTGCAGAATCCCGATAATCGCTGACATAAATACGATAGGCATCAATACAAAGAGGAAAAACGTGTGTGCCCCTTCATTTGCCATTCCACCAAAAATAAAGTTAATCCCTTCATTTGCATATCCCAGTAATTTATCAAAACTATTGGCAAAGCCCTTAATTAACAATTCCCCTATACTCGTTTTTAGTAGAAGTATTCCTAAAACAATCTGAACAACAATCATGACAATAATTGGTCGATATTTAATCTTTTTCTTATCATTACTTGCAAGCCATGCCAGTATTAGTACAAGAATTAGACCAGCAACAGAGATGAGATAATGCATCTTTACCCCTCCAAATTTTTGTTTATTGTTTTACTTTACTCCGCTGTTTTTCCCTCCACATGAACCCCTGTTCCAAAATAATCGCTAACAGGCTTCCGCATATTAACCCATTATTTAAAATGGCGATCACGATCGGAGATAAATGGATTGTGGCTGATGAAGGGATAAACATTAAACCCACACCCACTAGCAGGGAAACTCCACTAACAATAAAAGGTCGCTCTTCATGAATGACCTTTCGCAATTCCCTCAACGATATTCCAACCATCTTCACAAAAATAACGAATGTAACAGCATAGCCAATCGGAGCTGGAATGCCGGATATGACATTCATAATTGGCGGAAACAAGGATAAAACGATCACTAAGCTGCACCCTATTAAGAACGGCCTACGCTCTCTCATACCTGTCTGTTCAACATATCCCGCTGCTCCCGAAATAGGCACCGAGCCAATCGCTCCTAAAGAGCCGCCAATAAAATGTGTAACCCCGGAAATAATTCCAGCACGCCAATAACGGCGATGATCCGTGGATTGCTTTTGCTCTATCACGGTTTCCATCAACCGGATGGATGCAATCGCATTGGTTATTAACAGCAGTGTTAATAACAACGCTGTAGTGATGGTCCCACCGTCAAATCGCGGCCATCCAAATGGCAACATTTCGGGTAAATTAACTAGGTTTTTTGCTTGTGAAAAAACCGGTATATTACCAAAAACTATAAATAATAGCCAACCTAACAATATACTAATGATCACCGAAAATTGTCGAAGTAACGCGATGCGGCAGCTCCCTAACCAAAAGGTAATGCAAACCACAATCACACTAAGCAAAAACACTTTAACATCTAACGTCGTATGGCTAGATGTAATTCCCATCATCCCTTTCATAAAAGAACCGCTTAATTGAAAGATCAATAACAGTAAATATATAAAAGTGATGGTTGGTGTAAATAATCGGGCTATTTTATCCATTAGCTTAAAGGCTGAAATTAGGATGAATAAGACACCGCTAATGATCATTCCTCCACTTAAAGCTTGCAGAGCATCAATGTTAGAAGAATATAGTACCCCCACTAAACTCGCGTAAATGGTAAAAATGCTCCACCATAACCCTGCCGGACCTTCATGAATAGGAAGTTTATGACCAATCAGGCCTTGTAAAAAGCCCGCTATCCCCAAAGTAATAATTGTACTCTGGATGAGTCCAGCAGTCTCAATGGGTGTTAAGTTATATAAATCTGCGATAGCAATTGGTGCAGCAATTGCGCCTGCGATCATAAAAATCATCCACTGCAATCCGGACAGAATTACTCTCATTTCTTTCTCACTCTCTTTTCCTAACCCTTAAACCTATAAACTAGTGTCATCAATGATTGTATTAAGAGCTATTTCTACCATTTCATAAAAGGACTGTTCACTTTCTTGATGAGTTAAGTGCTCCTGCGTTAATAATTGACTGCCCACGGTCAGAATCGACAGTGCTTTTACACCATATTTAGCAGCCAAAGTATAGAGCGAGGTGCTTTCCATTTCTACTGCTAATACGCCAAAGTCCATAAATTTGTGAAGTCGATCCAACGTTTCACGATAAAATTCATCAGAATTATAAATGTTGCCAACAAAGACTTTCGCTTGCTTACCTTGTGTGTGCTGATATGCTTTCATTAACAATGAGAAATCTGCCGTAGGCGCATAGTTGCAGCCATGGAAAATTTTCTCCGTCAGATTGCTGTCTGAAGACACGGCTTGGGCTAATACAATATCACGGATATTTACTTCTTCTTGCATCGCGCCACATGTGCCAATGCGAATCAATTTCTTCACTTCGTAATCGATGATCAGTTCCGTTGCATATATGCTCATTGATGGGTTACCCATCCCTGTCCCCTGAACCGACACCGGCACACCGTTGTATAACCCAGTGTATCCATACATACCTCTTACTTCGTTATAGCAATAGGCTTCCTCTAAAAAATTCTCTGCTACAAATTTTGCACGCAAAGGATCTCCTGGAAGCAAAACACGTTCTGCTATTTCTCCTTTTTTTGCACCTAAATGCCTGCTCATATGGTTTCCTCCAATAATCTGAATACTGCACTCAGATTTTCCGAAATCGCTTCCATTTACCGACGGGAAAATAGATGCTTTAGTATTTTCCAAACGAATTTCCTTAAGGAAGGTCAGCCTTAATCGTTTAGAACCTGCTTTGAGCATAAGGTTTTTTATCATCGCAAACTAGACCAAAATCTTACGTAGGGTACGGAAAATAATTGGTCAAATTATAAAAGTAATTCTTTACGAATATTGTCCAGATCTCTTTTAGATGGAATCGTAGAAATCGTAACAACAGGTACTGTCTTTAATGCAACCGGGAAATTACTAATGACGAAATCGATTTGATGCTGCTGCACCATTTCGTCGGTTAGTCCTTTCATAATGGAAGTATTAACGATCAACTGATCCCCAATTTCCTTTTTAATCAAATCCGCTATGTAATGGCGAATTGAAAATTCTTCACCGATCACTAAAAAGGCCTTTTTTCTTTTATAACGTAAGCTTGAACGAACAATTAAGGTTAGTTTTGTTAAATGGAAATCATTATACAAGACAGAGGGATAAGCTTCATTCCACGTTTTCATGCAGTCTTGCAATTGTTGATATATCTGCTGGCACTCTTTTTGAACATATGTCGATAAATTGCTTTTTGAAATCATCATCCATTCAGGAATGGCATTATCCATTAAAAGCTTGTCAATGAAGTCATATACCTCCAATGTAAATCGTTCTTCCATATCCATATTCGGATATACCTTTGCCAGTAATGTAAAAAGCAGATTACCCATTTGATACTCTTCTTTATCCTTGTATAATTCGAATTCTTTTATCGGTGTCATTTCCGATCCTTCGTAATAATGGTATTGGCTGAGTCTCACTCTTGATTGCATAAAGAATAGTTCACTTTCAGGAAATTCTATAGAAAGCTGTTCTTCTAGACTCTTCGCAAGAGCTTTCACCGGCAAATAAAACATCCCTTTTTCCCAGGGATATCTGACCTCGTCGACTTTTACACATTTCCCTCTCGTAACTCTATCGACTACAATCGCCAGCAAAAAGGATAATTTCCTTTTGGAATTGATAAAATAAACTATATTTTTCTCATTCTCTATATTTGTGATTAACTCATTAATATAAGCAAAGTTAATATTCTCAAAGGGCCATCCTGTAAAGTCATAGGCATCACAATATAGCTTCAAATAAAAATACCGTATATTCATTTCATTCCCTTTGATCTTAGGGCTGGAATAAGTAATGTGCAGCTTATACGGTTTCAGATCATTATTATTTAAATTTACAATCAACTTCTTCAAAGACGAGGTGCTCATAAACATTTCACCAGCAAGCTCCTCAACTGAGAATCGTCCGTCAGTGGTAAACAATAGATTCATCAGCCGATAAAAGGTGGTTTGTCTGAGCATAAAAGAAACCACTTCACTAATCGTCTTCCCTCGTCCATCACGTCGAAGAAATACTCCCTTTCCTCTAGTCACCTCAATGGTGATATCAGGTGGCAGCTGCTTGCTTATCTCTTCAACCATCTTACGTATGGTTTTATCTGAGATTCCTAAACTCTTCTCAACTTCGGCTAAGGTAAACCACCTTTGTTCCGTATCAAGCAGTGTTAATAATTGGCTAGCTAATTTATATTCCTTATCCATACTCCCACCCTATTTCAATTTAATTTGAATGTTATAGGATAAAACAAGGACAATTTCGCTTGCCCTTTTTGTCGTTCTTTTCCCGTAATTCCAACAAGCCCCTCTAACGAAAAATCGATTCTCCCAGAAGGAAGAATCGGCTTTTTGATCTGTTTAAATAATATCTATGTTAAGTCTCACCCTAACTCAATTGTGCTATTCAGTATCAAATAAGAGTTTTGTTCAAAATAATTCGGTTTACTTATGATACGGTTCTCCCCGATTTATCTTCACTCCGCGATAAATCTGCTCAATCAGCACCAGACGCATCAGCTGGTGCGGCAAGGTCATGCGCCCAAAGCTCAGCTTCTGCTGGGCGCGCTTCATCACAGCGGGAGACAATCCCGTACTCCCGCCAATAACAAAAGCCACGTGGCTGCGCCCATACGTGGCTAATTTATCGAGCTGGCCCGCGAGATCCTCGCTTGACCAGAGCTCGCCATCCAGCGCGAGCGCGACAACATGCGCATCAGGCTTCAGCTGCGCTAGAAGCCTCTCGCCCTCTCGCTCGCGCACAATCGCTTCCTCCGCCGCACTCATCGTCTCCGGCGCCTTCTCATCGGGCACTTCCGTGAGCGTAAGCTTCACGTAAGGCCCTAACCGCTTGGCATATTCCGCTATGCCAAGCACTAAGTACTTTTCCTTCAGCTTACCAACAGCAGCTATCTGTATATGCATTTCTACACCACCAAAAAAGTAGCTGGCTCTTCACAAAAATCACATTTGCGCGGTGGATCCCAATCTGCAAATTGTGTTTCCTTCAGATCTACTACGTCTGGTGCATCCTCATACTCATCTACAAAACGGTCCAATGATTTCTCAATATGCTCTTTACATACACAATACATCGTCTGCACGCTTCCTATCCCTAGTTGATGGTCGTCCTTATTGTCTATACACAGCATATCAGAAAACGCCTCTCCATGTGAAGACGACAATTTCCGTATTATCCCCGCACGATCCCTTTCCCAGTATGCTCCCCGCATTCACGCACAAAAAAACCGCAGCATACAAATGGGCTACCATTTGCATACCGCGGCTTCTTCAAGCTAATCCTAAAATTCCAGCTCAATAAGCTTCAACTAACCAAGCTTAATCCAGCTTTTGCACTCGAACTTATTCCTCATCTGTCTTCTCAGCCAGCTTAAACTTCGTAACCTTCAGCTTCCCATCACGGTAAAAGCTAATCTCAATCTCGTCACCAATTTTCTTCTGTTGGTACAAATATTTGCGAAGATCCATCGTACTGCTGATCGGATGACGATCCAGCTTAACGATCACGTCATTGAACAGCAAACCTGCATCCTTAGCAGGGCCAACCGCTTCAAGCACGATTACACCGTCGTAAACCTCGTCTGGCAGCGTAAGCTTCTGTCCGCCCTCAAGAATCTGATCATCGCCTGGGTCAGCCTCTTCTTCGTCATGAGGAACATCGCCCTCCGGCAAAATCCCGCCTTCGCCAGGATTGCTGTACGCATCCTCAAAGTCCTGCTGCTCCCAATATTGCTCCAAATCCATCGTATATACGCCAAGATATGGACGCGGCACATGGCCCAGCTTAATTAAGCTTTCAACAATCGGCATAGCCAGATTGATTGGGATAGCAAAGCCAATGCCCTCTACGCCAAGATCAGCTATTTTCATACTGTTGATGCCAACTACACGTCCATTCAAATCGATAAGCGGTCCGCCGCTGTTTCCTTGGTTTATGGATGCATCAATTTGAATAACCTCTTGTTCCCAGTCGTATACTCCATCTTGATTAAGTGATACCGGCACAATTTGTCTTGTCTTGCTCACGCTGCCCGTTGTCACAGACTCTCCGAGTCCGAGCGGGTTGCCGATCGCAATAATATATTCAGCAGGGCGAAGCGCAGACGAATCGCCAATTTCTGCAACGACTTCGATTCCTTTTGCGTCAATTTCCAGCACTGCAAGATCCGTAATTTGATCTTTACCGACAATACGTGCCTCACGCGCTTCTCCATTCATCAGTACAACCTTTACCGCTTGTGCCTGATCAATGACGTGGTAATTCGTAATAATAATCGCTTTGCCATCCTTCTTGCTAATGATGACACCTGAGCCCACACCCGCTTCACGAAGTGTACCTTTGCCTTCTTCTTTTTCCGGCTGCGATTTGTCTTTTCCAATTCCAAGAGAGAACATTTGCTGATTAATGACGCTTACGACGGCCGGTCTTACTTTCGCTGAAGCCTGTATAGGACGCTCAAGCGGATCAATCACTTGTATACCACCCGTTACCGGTGCAGCACCGCCGCCGCTGGTCGTACCACTGCCTCCGCCGCCAAACACAGCACCGAACAACAACGTTGCAGCTACCGCGCTCGTGATAGAAGATACAAATGCAATACGAACGTTGGACCACTTGCGTCCACCGCTCTTATATCGAAATGCAAAGTCTCCTTTCTTACTCTCGCGAGCAGCACGCTTGGATACTTTGGTTGAATAAAAATCGTCGTCGAATAAGCTCATTACTATCGCCCCTCTCAATGCCTCGGACATCAAGACTATTTTTTTGAATCTAGGAATGTTTTCGGAAGAAATGACTAAAATAATAATAGAATCATGCGATGCTTATCAGAAGTTTTTTGTTGCGCTTCAAAAGTCGTTCCACTAAAGGAGAAATGATATATGAAAGCCAAAACGCCTGTCGCTTGGGAACATGTTCAGCTTGCTGCAAAGCTAGCAGATTTAAAGGATGATCACTACCGTACCGTTCTCACCTTAAGTGCGATGCTAGAATTGTTTATAGATAAGGGCATACTTACTAGAGAAGAGCTAAGTGCTAAAGCGGATGCGCTTGATGCACAGCTGGAATCCCTTATTTCTGCTTCACTACATCCCATGACGTAGGTCGGTCGTGATAGGTTGCGCGTAGAGGGTGTTCTTCTTTCTTATAAAATATTCCATGGTCCTCTAATATAGTATTCACGGTCAGCATTGCCAAATCCATTAAATTATGGTCAAGGCTCAAATGAGCCAAATAAACGCGTTTTGTTCGATCTGTCATGAGCTCTAGCAGCGCTTCGCCTGCAGCCACATTGGATAAATGGCCAACGTCGCTCAATATCCGGCGCTTCGTATTCCACGGGTAACGCCCCATACGAAGCATTTCCGTATCGTGATTGGCCTCAAGTACAAGCACATCGGAATCAATAATTTGACGTTTGACCTTTTCACTTACATACCCAAGGTCAGTAGCTAGGCTCAGCTTCTCGCCATTCTCTACAAAGCAATAGCCTACAGGCTCTGCCGCATCATGCGAGATCGGATACGATTGAATGGCCATTGAACCGAGGTTCACCTCTTCACCTGTCTCCATAAACACTCGCTTCTCTGGAGCAATCGTGCCAACATGCCTCTCCATTGCAGCCCACGTTGCCTCATTGGCATAAATGGGCAAATCATATTTCCTTGCAAAAGCACCCAATCCCTTAATATGATCGGAATGCTCATGTGTGACGAACAGCCCGTCCAATTGATGACCCATTACTCCGCGCTCGCGCATGAGTTCATCCAGTTTCTTCGCGCTCATACCGGCATCTACAATGACCATCTTGTCATTTCCCTGCACGATGGTTGCATTGCCAGTCGAACCGCTTCCTAGTACTGTAAATCGAAGTCCCATAATTGCTTTTTCCTGTCCCTTCTCCTGCTCCCGTTAACGTAAACCGTTCGCTGCCGCTTCCCCTTGCTCATCATCCGTTGCAACCTCGCCGCTGATGGCATGCACATAAAACTGATGACCGTCCTCCAGCATAACACGCCATGAGGGCACCGATACTTGACGCTCCGAATCAAAGATTTGTCCTTTATAGCCAAGCTGGATATCGGTAATGACCGCACCATCGGGTAAATAAGTTTCAATCAAGCTCGCTACCACCTTGGCAGCTGGCAGCACCTGCTTGGCTTCACCTGATCCGAGCAGCTCTACGCGATCCTGCAAAAAAGAAGTAATCTTCTGATCTTTAATATAAAGCTTCAGCTTCACATCAAACATCGGACGTCCTTCTACTACTCGATAAAAAACAGACTCGCCTACGCTGCTGTTCAGCAAATCAAAAGCATATTGATCAAGCTCAGGAATACGATCTCCCAGTGTCTTTATTAATTCTTTTTTGGAATAGATGATCGTACTATCCACCGGTTCTTTCAATATGACTGGCTCCGCATTTTTGCGGCTGTCAGAGTGGAGCAAATAAGTTAAGTCCTTGAGCTCAGGTGTTTCCAGCGACAGATTGGCTTCTAACGAAATACGCTTCTGCTGCATGAGCAGTAACTTATCCTGCGGCAGCTCCGCCGTATTTACATTAATGTTCAACTGTTCCCTGATATCCAGCCATAGCTGATAACCAAGTAATACATTGAGCAGCAAAAACGAAATAATAAGCACGTTTTTCGCTCGTCCCCAATCCAATCGCTTTCACCTCCTGCTTTCGTATCCTATTTCTATGGTCCATTAAGCGAACGAATCTGGCTCGCACCCACTGATAAGCTTACCGCTCCTGCAGCATTAGCTGCTGTTGCTGTCGTATCATTTGGCTTATCTGAATTGCCATCAGCCTCACCTTGCACAGCGTCCTCATCCTTCTGCTCAGGCGGCGTATATCCGCTTCGATACGCCTCTACCAATATTTCTTCCGTACCGTCTTTCAAGCGAACAGCCCATACCGGTATGAACCGAAGTCTGTTCTCATCGATCGGAGCTGCTTGCAGCGCTGGGAACAATGCTGTCACTTCGCTGCGTCTATCGTAATTACTGAGCGTTTTCTCCAGCTCTTCCCCGCCTGACAACCAGCGAACATTCCTCGATTCCGACTGCGCTCCAAGCGTAATAAGTGTTCTCGAATATTCGGTTACGACACCTTGCTGAAGCCTTAATCTCATGTACCCATAGCGGAACGGCTTCGTATCCATAACAGGATACTGCTCGACATATTGCTTAAATCTAATATCCTTGCCTTCGCTGCCTGGCATAGCATTCACAAAACGATGTGTGCCGTCCCATCCGCCATGCTGATTGACAAAATCTACTGAGGCATACACATTGTCGCTAAGCAAGTTTTCCGTAATTTGCGGAGCGCTTGGATCTGTATAGCTGATCCACTTGCCGTTCTGTTCTACCTGCAATCCCCGCTTGCCGTCTGTATAGATTTGCGAACCGCCTCGGTCTTCAATTGCTCTTGTTGTGCTTTGATCGAAAAATAAGCTTCGTTTCATCAAATCCGGCGAATACGTCTCGTAAGGAAATACGATTTCCGTTGACTGAATCGGTGCAACTGGAATATAAAGGCCGTCTGCTGTCATGGTGTACTTAGGCTGGAACTGCCCGAACCCCACATAGTCCTGCACATCGCGTACTGTCAGATCCGCACGAACGGACTCGTAAACCATCTCGCCATCAGCGCTAAAAAAGAACGTTCGAATTTCCTCGGTGCCCGACGTCTTGAAGATCCAGATGCGGTCAATCGTTTCGTTCAAGAACAGCAAATCACCTTCCAGCTTAAGCAGCTTCTGCAGCAGCTCTACTGGAATGCCGTTATCAAAGCGAAGCTCGATACCGATATCATTTTTGCGAATTTCTTCCCAGTTGAGCACATCCGAAGGGCTTCGCTGGAACCCTTTAAATTCTCTACCCTGAATGCGCTGGTTAAGAATCATCTCGTAGAACTGTGTCCCCGGATAGATGATGGTATGCTTATTGCCGCCTAAGTGGATAACTAACGCTTCTGGAAAAATAACACTCTCTACGCTTGTCGGTTTTCCTATTGGCTCCGAATTAACATAATCCTGATCGCTTCTTACCGTAGCGCCAAGACCAGGCATGCTGTATGCAAGCAAATAGCTTTGAAGGAGACTAAGCACGACTAGCAGGATAAGCGTTGTTGTCTTTATTTTTTCTTTCATGCCAGCTCGCCCCCTTCCTGTAGAAGTGGAAGAGTAAATGTAACCGTAGTTCCTTCATTTAGCTCGGAATCAAGTGAAATCGTACCGCTATGTGCCTTCACAATTTCCCGGGCAATCGAAAGCCCAAGGCCTGTTCCGCCCATATTGCGTGAGCGAGCTTTATCTACACGATAGAAGCGGTCAAAAATACGATTCAAATCCTTTTTCGGAATTCCAATGCCAGTATCCTTCACACTAATTGAAAGTGATGCCGAATCGGCCGGCTTCTTCGCCGTTAATTCAATCGTTCCACCGTCCAGCGTATATTTGATTGCATTGGAGAATAAATTATCAAGCACCTGATCAATCTGATCGCGATCCAGCCAAGCGGACTCCAGCCCTTGATCAACGCTCACTGCGGCTTTAATCGACTTCTGCCTAAGCTGAAATGAGAAACGATCTGCCACTTCATCAAGCATGTCATGAACATTTGTCTGTCTGCGGCGCAGCGGCGCTTGGTTTGAATCGAGCCGCGACAAATGCAGCAGATCTGTGACGAGCCGAATCATCCGCTCCGTTTCATTGCGAATAACGCCAACAAACCGCTCGGATAACTCCCGTTCATCCAGTGCACCGTCATTAAGTGCTTCTGCATAACTCTTAATTGTAGTAAGCGGTGTACGCAGCTCATGCGATACATTCGCGACAAACTGACGCCGCGATTGCTCAAGTTTCTCTTGTTCTGTCACATCCTGCAAGACAGCAATCGTTCCGGTAATGCCCTTATCCCGACGATGAATAGGCGTAAATGTTACTTTAAGCAGCCCCTCATCATTATCGTTCATCTCCTGCCCATCCTCATCACGTTCAATAAGCAGTGTCTGACCGCGCCCTTGCTGCAGCTCTTCGAGCCGTTCCTCGGATAGATCGAACAGCTCGGACAACTCAAGTCCTTCACAGGAGCGTACGTCGAGCAATTCTAGTGCTCTCCTATTCCATACGATGACCTTGCCGTTCTCATCCGCTGCAACAACGCCATCGCTCATGTTGGAGAGAACGGAATTCAGCTTCTCATTTTCCTCTTCATTTACCGATAGAGCTTCTTTAAGCCGAATCGTCATATCGTTGAAGGCAACGCTCAAGCTGCCAATCTCATCATCGCCAAGCACGGGCACCTGCAGATCGAATTTCCCTTGTGAAATCGCCTCTGCTTGCCTCGTCAGACCTTGAATCGGGCTCGTAATGGTATGAGCAAGCAATATGCCAAGCACACCAGTGAGACCAAGCGCAATAAGTGTCCCTGAGAAAAATATCTGATTGACCCTGTTGACGGTCTCATACAGCTCGTTCATCGACGCAACGACATATACAACCCCAACCACCTTGTTGTCATTAATCGTCACTGGCTGGGCAATCATCTTTTTGCGTGTATTATCATCATCTATAATTTCTTGCTCATTGTCTGTAATGTTCTGAAGTGCCCGGCTTACAGCAAGCGACTTGTTCTTCTGGCCAATATAGGTCTCGTTGCTTTGAACGGACGTCGCTACCATCTTCCCGTTCGAATCAAGCACCTGCACCTCGGCGCCGCTAATGCTGAACAGATTGCGAACGACCAAACTAAGATCCTCTGTCGTGCTTTCCGCAGAATCACCCTCAGTATCTGGTTTAGCCGCTAAGCTCGGAGCTGCAAACTTAGATAAGATATCCGCTTGCTCCTTCAAATTTTTCGTGAAGCTGTCAATTAAGGAGTTTTTGACCGTACTTATAAAATAAACACCGATCAACTGCATAGCCACCAATATAAGCAGCAAATAGATGATGACCAGCTTTACTTGGATTGTGCGAAAAAAACTTTTGCCCTTCATCCTGGGCCGAAGCCTCCGGACTTGGAGTTGCGCATCATATAGCCAAGACCGCGCCGTGTCATAATGTACTCAGGGCGACTTGGATCATCCTCTATCTTCTCGCGCAATCTTCTAATCGTAACATCAACCGTTCGCACGTCTCCGAAATACTCAAATCCCCATACTGCTTGAAGCAAATGCTCCCGCGTCATCACCTTGCCGCTGTTGCGGGCCATATAATAAACGAGCTCATACTCACGATGAGTCAGATCAAGCGGTACGCCGTCCTTATAAACGACATACATATCAGTATCCACAAATAGGTTGAACAGCTTAAAGCCCTGCTGCTCCTGCTCGGCGGAATGATCGGCAGTGCCAGCATGATCACCGCTTGCAGCTTCTTCTGTCTTTTGCTGCCTGCGCAGATGCGCCTTCACTCGCGCGAGCAATTCCCTTGTGCTAAATGGTTTTGTCACATAATCATCAGCGCCCAGCTCAAGCCCAAGCACCTTATCAATTTCCGTATCCTTGGCCGTCAGCATTATGATTGGCATTTGCAGCTTGGCGCGAACCTCGCGGCATACATCCATACCGTCCTTTACAGGCAGCATCAGGTCCAGCAAAATAAGATCAGGAAGCTCCTCGAACGCAAGCCGTACCGCCTCACCGCCATCGAAAGCGCAAATAACCTGATGCCCTTCCTTCTCCAAATTAAACTTTATAATATCTGCAATCGGCTGTTCGTCATCGACCACTAATATTTTTCCGTGCATCGCTACACCCGCCCGTCGCTTGTCCTTTTTATTACCTTCTATTTTAACACTGTTATCCCTTGCTTCACAATGAAACTTCCCTCATGTTGAAAGGTTTTTCCTCAGTCCGCCATCACTGCATGAATAAGTTAAATACTCCATGTCCATACACAACATTTATATACGCAAAAAAAAGAAACACTTCGCTTATAGCAAAAGTGTTTCTCTCTAGTAAATTATGGGTATATGTTATAAGTACTTTAATGGATTTTGCAAAACGCCGTCCTTGTGTACTTCAAAATGCAAATGAACGCCAGTAGAGTTTCCTGTACTGCCCATGATAGCAATCTTTTCACCCTTCTCAACAATATCCCCTACTTTGGTATTGTAAGAGCTAAGGTGACCGTATACGGTTTTGTAGCCGTTCTTATGATTGATAATAACCGTTTTGCCTAGACCTGGCTTCGTTCCAACAAACTCAACTTTTCCTGTATCGGATGCAAGAATGTTCTTGTTGCCAGTAAGGTCAATACCGTTATGCATGCGTCCCCAGCGTTTCCCGAACTTACTAGTCATTCTAGATCCGGAGACAGGCATTGCAAAACGTCCTGATCCTTCTCCCAAAACAACCTTCGTTCCTCGTTCAACAATTTTTGGAGTCGCTTCTTTAATTACTTCTTTCGTGAGAAGCTCTTCGGATACGACGTAACCGTTTTGCTTCACGATACGATAAGTCATACGTTTAGAGCCAGCCGTACCATTTGCTATCGTCTTCGACTCGCCTACACGCATGCTCGCATTTTTCATAATTTCAACGGGTGGTTCAATCGTTTCTACTTCAACTAAATTCTCGGTTGTCTTTACTGTGAGCTCCGGTTGGAGCACCGTTAGATCAAGAACATCACCAATCGTTATCTTATCATCTTTAATCCATGCGTTATTCTTATAAATAACCTCTGGGGAAATATCAAATTTCTGTGCGATACAGCCGACGCAATCGCCTGCTTGTACCGTATATTTAGTTGGTTGAATACTGCCTTGAACGAGCATCTTATAAATAGCTTCTGCTTCCATGATCTGTTCTGGATCGGTATCGATTGATTCCATCATTACCGCTTCAATGAATTCAACTTCTGTCACTTCACGCCCAGGCTGCTTAGAGGCTGCCTTCGAATCAAGCGCTGGCGGCTTTGCATCTTTTGCATTGAACGAAAGCGACTTCACTTCCTTTGCTTCCTTCTTCGCTGCGGCAAGCTTCGGTGCAAACTTGCTTTGCACGCGCAATAAAACTTCATCTGCTGTCTGTTGGTCTTTTACAATGCCGATGACTTTTCCATCAACCTTCACTTCGACACCAACCGCATGAGAGGTAAACAACCCTTCAAGCTTGTCCAGCGTACCAGCAGTTTCTGGAGTTCCTTTGAATGCATGATCAGGCTCATAGGTAATTGTTCCTGTATCAAGCACCATGTTAATGCCCGGGTTAGCTTGCTGAACTTCTTCGGTTTCCAGCAAAACTAGCTGCTCTACTTCTTGTGGATCACTTACGGTTCCAACGGCTGTTCCATTCATATATACGTTATAAAATTCGACTGTGTTTGCTTGAACATATTGGATTCCGCTAAATCCGGCTACTGTGAGGAGTACGAGCGCCCCGCCCGCTAACTGAACCGGCTTTTTTCGCCAAAACGGCTTGTTTGCCTGATCACTTGCGGATTGTTGCTGTGTCTTGCCATCCAGTTGTTGCGATCGGTCATGCCGAAAGTACTGAATCGCTTGATTCCATACTTTCTGAATCCGACCCTTGTCCCTGAAAACGGTCATGATTGTCTCCTTTTCGCGCTAATGCAACTTTTTTTCCGATTTCCGACATAAAAAAAGACGAATTATCCTGTCGGATCGTTCGCCTAATACTGTAACATATGCCCAACAATTGGAGCAACCTTTACACCCTATTCACAATATTAATATTTTTTCAGAATCTCCATCATTTGCCCATATTCGGTCTTGTCGAGGTGCTGTGCCATTATTTGTTGAATCTCTGTCAACTCTTGTTCTGTCAGCCCGTTTTCGATATATTGAGAGATTGTTTGCCACGATTCTTGCGGTAATTTTGTCATAAGCAGACTGAATAATTTTTCCTTATCCTCATCGCTCATTTGATCCTTTACCTCAGTCAAATCATCCGTTGTCATCGCTGTCTCGGTATCATCAACACCAGCTGTTCCCTCTTCAACACTGCCATCTTCAGGTTTTGCGCCACTTCCTGCTTCGGTGCCCCCGCCAATGCCCATATCGGT
Source organism: Paenibacillus sp. 01T424 (assembly GCF_056398745.1). Classification (NCBI taxonomy): domain Bacteria; kingdom Bacillati; phylum Bacillota; class Bacilli; order Caryophanales; family Paenibacillaceae; genus Paenibacillus; species Paenibacillus sp. 01T424. The sequence continues at coordinate 24,508 of NZ_JBFTPZ010000034.1, forward strand.
AAGCGGAGCATCCGTTGCTTGTCCAAAGGCGTCGATGGCTGCCGGTGGATCAGCCTGCTCATTTTCACCTGCATCTGTTGCTGGAGTATCCTCACCATCAACTATAGTCTTCTTCTCTTCTTTATCTGCAATATCCGTCGTTACTAGCGGATCTGCTCCCCATAGTTTGCCCCATACGCCTGACATTGCCATCGGCGGCACTTCAAGCGGTAAATTGAATTGTTTTAATATCGTTTCCACATAGCTGGTTACAATATATCCCGTCGTCCAAATGGATAAGAAACTTACGATTAATCCTGCTGCTACAATTTTCGCCAGCCATTCTACTTTTTTCAACATTGCCGCACCAATCCCTTCGTCCAGCAGCTGACAAATTGTTATTTAGCAGCTGCAATTGCCATAATCTGTTATATACCATTATGGTCAACATTAGGGACAACCATTCTTCTAAACTCTATTAATTTCCTATAAAATGAGTGTTTTAAAGCGAGTATTCATCATTTTTATATACAAAAAAAAGGATGGCCCGCAGGCCACCCTTTGTAAAAAACATTTTATTCGTAAATCGGACGAACCGGATTTGTTTGCTCGCGGTTACGGCCAACGGAGAAGATCGCAATTGGAATACCTGTAAGCTCGGATACACGGTTCAAGTAATTGCGTGTATTCACTGGAAGATCCTCAAGTGTTTTCGCGCCAGAGATATCCTCTGACCAACCTGGGTGCTCCTCGTAAATCGCTTCGCACTCTGATACCATTTTGAGGCTTGCTGGGTAAGTATCAATCACTTCGCCGCGCAATTTGTAGCCTGTGCAAATTTTAACTGTTTCAAGGCCTGTAAGAACGTCTAGCGAGTTCAGAGAAAGACCTGTAATACCGCTAACGCGGCGTGCATGGCGAACAACTACCGTATCGAACCAGCCAACGCGGCGTGGACGACCTGTTACTGTACCGTATTCATGGCCTTTGTCACGAATCATTTGACCGATTTCGTTGTCTTGCTCTGTTGGGAAAGGACCATCGCCTACACGAGTTGTGTATGCTTTTGCAACACCAATAACTTGCTGGATTTTTGACGGACCAACGCCAGAACCGATACAAACTCCGCCAGCTGATGGGTTGGATGATGTTACGTACGGATAAGTTCCTTGGTCAATATCGAGCATAACGCCTTGAGCGCCTTCGAACAAAACCTTCTGACCAGCATCGATAGCATCGTTTAGAATAACAGAAGTATCTGTTACATATTTGCGAAGCACTTCTGCATACCCAAGATAGTCCGCAACGATGGAATCCGCATTAAGATGCGCTCCGCCATATACTTGCTCAATCAATTGGTTTTTCTCGATGATAATACTGCGAACTCTGGATTCAAATTCCTCAGCATCCATCAAATCAGCAATACGAATGCCATTGCGTGCCGCTTTATCCATGTAGCAAGGGCCGATCCCTTTGCGAGTTGTGCCGATTTTATTATCGCCTTTACGATCCTCTTCAAGACCGTCAAGTACAAGGTGATAAGGCATAATGACATGAGCGCGATCGCTAATTTTCAAATTATCAGTAGAGAAGCCATTTTCGTGAATATAGTTAATTTCGTCAATCAGAGCTTCCGGATTAATAACCATTCCGTTACCGATGACGCAAGTTTTATCATGATTGAAAATACCCGATGGAATCATCGTCAATTTATATTTTTTGTTATCAATAAGGATGGTGTGTCCGGCATTGTTTCCTCCTTGGTAACGAGCGACGACGTCGGCTCCCTCTGCCAAGTAATCAGTGATTTTGCCTTTACCTTCGTCTCCCCACTGTGTACCAACTACAACAACCGTAGACATAATTATACCCCCGTCCGGTGTTTATAAGCACCGAAAATTACCGTCCCAATGCTTTATACACCAGCAAACCTTTAATAAAAGGGCCCGTGTCACAAGTCAAAAGACAGCATTAATAGTGTAGCAGTCCAACATCGAGAAGTCAAACGAAAAACGAACAATTGCATAACTACACATGCAATTGTTCGGATATTCACGACGCTTGCATCGGATCTTGATGCGCGCGATCGATACTTACGAATTTATTGTACTTTTTGAGAAACACGAGCTCAACCGTACCTACCGGTCCATTCCGCTGCTTAGCGATAATGATCTCGATAATATCTTTTTTCTCAGACTCTTTGTCGTAATAATCATCCCGGTAAAGGAACGATACGATATCAGCATCTTGCTCGATAGATCCCGATTCCCGAAGGTCGGACATCATCGGACGTTTGTCTTGCCGCTGCTCAACGCCCCGGCTTAGCTGAGAAAGTGCAATAACGGGAACTTCAAGCTCACGCGCAATTTGCTTCAGTGTACGTGAAATTTCGGATACCTCTTGCTGCCTATTCTCGCCCGCTTTGCCGCGGCCGGAGATCAGCTGCAAATAGTCTATCATGATCATGCCTAACCCTTTTTCCTTCTTCAAGCGACGGCATTTGGCGCGAATTTCTGCGACCGTAATGCCCGGTGTATCATCAATAAAGATTTGTGCCTCCGAAAGCGACCCAATCGCCATCGTCAGCTTTTCCCAGTCATCGCCTTCAAGATGCCCTGTCCGCATCCGCTGGGCGTCTACATTTGCTTCTGCGCAAATCATACGCTGTACAAGCTGTGCCGCTGACATCTCCAGACTAAAGATCGCGACGGTCTCGCGTGCGCGAACGCCGACATTTTGTGCAACGTTAAGCGCGAATGCCGTTTTACCTACAGAAGGACGGGCAGCAACGATGATCAAGTCGCTTCGCTGGAAACCGGCCGTCATCCGATCCAGATCGGTAAATCCGGATGGTATGCCTGTTGTGCCGCCTTTATCCTGGTACAGCTGCTCTACCTTCTCGAATACCTCCATCAATACGTCTCTAATGGAGATGAACCCGCTGCCGGAGCGGCGATTCGATATTTCGAGAATCTGTTTCTCTGCATCTCCGAGAAGTACGCCTACATCCTCCGAATTCGCATATCCATCGGATACGATGTTTGTTGCTGTGCGAATAAGGCGCCTCAGCATCGACTTCTCTTCTACAATTTGTGCATAGTAGTCAACGTTTGCTGCGGTTGGCACCGAGTTGGCAAGCTTCGCCAAATAGCTGACTCCGCCAATTTCTTCAAGCAAATGCTGATCCTGCAAATGCGCAGTCAAAGTCACGAGATCAACCGGCTGGTTGTTTTCCGCGATTTCAACCATCGCCTCATATATTTGTCTGTGAGGACCGCTGTAGAAGTCTTCACTGCGCACGCGCTCCATCGCTGTAATCAAGGCTTCTGATTGCAGCAATATCGCTCCGATAACAGCTTGTTCCGCTTCTAAGTTCTGCGGTGGAACACGATCAAACATCAATTCAGTGCTCATGGGCCCCTCCTAAAGGTTTTCGAAGAAAACCTACTTCGTAAGCATACGCTAAGGTTTTCGAAGAAAACTTACTTCGTAAACATACACTTAGGTTTGCGTAAAAACCTACTTCGTAAGCATAAGCCAAGGTTCTGTAACAAACCTTGGCTTATACTTTAGACTGCTCTATTCTTCAGACGCCTGCACGTTCAGCTTTGCTTTCACTTCAGGGTGAAGCTTCACAACGACTTGTGTAACACCCAGCGTACGAATTGGATCATCAAGCTCGATTTTGCGTTTATCTACTTTAATTCCTTTCGCCGCTAAGGCTTCGCCAATTTGTTTGCTCGTAATGGCACCAAATAGTCTGCCGCCCTCGCCTGCTTTTGTCTTAATTACGATGGTCATCTCTTCAAGCTTCTTGCCTAGTTCTTGCGCGTCCTGCTTTTCTTTATCCTTGCGCTTCTGTTCAGAAGCATGCTGTACTTCAAGCGTCTTCAGGTTGCCGTCGGATGCCAGCTTCGCAAGCCCTTGCGGCAATAGAAAATTACGTACATACCCTTCGGACAGATCCTTTACTTGCCCTTTTTTCCCTTGTCCTTTAACATCCTGCAAAAAGATTACTTTCATTCAAATAACCCCTCTTCCTTTTCAATTTCTTCTAACACTTGTTTCAAACGCTCCGCTACTTCCACCACAGAGCCTTCCAGCTGAGCGGCAGCATTCGTCAAATGTCCGCCTCCGCCCATTCTCTCCATGACGACCTGTACATTCATATGGCCTAGTGAACGCGCACTAATGCCAATTAGTCCATCTTGGCGCTCTCCGATAACGAAGGAAGCGAGTATATCCGTCATATTCAGCAGCGTATCCGCTGATTGTGCGATGAGCAGCTGCGAATATTTACGACCGCTTTCGGTTACTGCAATGGCGACATGCTCATAAAGCACCTCAGCATGCTTAATAATTTCGGCCTTGCGCACGTATTCTTCAAGATCCTCTTTCAGCATCCGCTGAATCATCATCGAATCTGCCCCATTGCGGCGCAGGAACGATGCCGCTTCAAACGTTCTCGCACCTGTGCGAAGCGAGAAGCTCTTTGTATCTACCGTAATACCGGCAAGTAAAGCTGTTGATTCCCGTACATCGAGTACAACTCGATCATGGATGTATTGCAGCAGCTCCGTTACGAGCTCACATGTTGATGAAGCGTAAGGCTCCATATAAATTAATATCGCATTCGCGATAAATTCCTCACTGCGGCGGTGATGATCGACAACGACAATGCGGTCGGTCTGTGTAAGCAGCTTAGGCTCCTTAACCATCGATACCTTGTGCGTATCAACAACGACAGCGAGCGTCTGAGGTGTAATTAATGCCGAGGCCTGCTCCGGTGAGACAAAGCGTTTGGACAGCTTCTCGTCTTCGCGGATGAGCTCCATCATTTTCTGAATGGCTGGATTTACGCCTTCTAACACAATATAAGCTTCCTTGCCGAACAGCTGCGCCGCTTTCATAACACCAATAGCTGCTCCAATTGCATCCATATCGGGCATTTTGTGCCCCATAATGACTACGTTATGGCTCTCGCGTATCAGATCACGTAATGCATGTGCGACCACCCGTGCGCGCACGCGTGTCCGTTTCTCCACCGCATTCGACTTGCCGCCATAGAAGGATTGCCGACTGCCAACCTTCACAGCTGCTTGGTCGCCGCCTCGTCCGAGCGCGATATCAAGACTCATATGCGCCCATTGACCGAGCTCGATGATATGCTCAGCCCCTGCCGCAAAACCGATGCTCAGCGTAACCGGAATTTTGTGATCGCCGGTAATATCTCTAACCTCGTCCAGCACGACAAAACGAGACTGCTCAAGCTGCTTTAATGTTTTTTGATCCGTCACCAGTAGAAACCGATCCGACGTGAGCCTCTTCAAATAAATATGATACTTTTGAGCCCACTCGGTAATTTCCGTCGTCACCTTTGAGAGCATAGAGCTGCGCTGGTGATCGTCAAGACCCTGCGTAACTTCTTCAAGATTATCGATCATTACAATGCCGATAACGAGCTTCTCATCATCGTATTTGCGGCCAAGCTGCCACAGATCCGTAATGTTCTTCACATAAAGAATGCGTTCCTTCTGTTTGAAGATCAGCTGGTAAACTTGCGAGCCTACTGTAGCTTCAATCGTTCCTTCGCGTTCCTTCACTTGCTGCAATGATGGGAACAGCTCCGCAAGCGGAACGCCAATGACGGTTTCCCGCTCCACCATATTAGCAATATAAGGATTATGCCATTCCACCATACGATCTTCGTTATATAAAATAATTCCGAAAGGAAGTTCGCTGACGACATCGTTTCCTGCCTTTTTAACCCGGTAGGACAACGTGCCTAGATACGATTTCAAATCTTTGCGGAAAGCACGTTCTGCCATTATGGTATAAAACAATACCAAGGCCGTGAGCAGTAATCCGAGCAGCCCAAGCAGCCACTCGAACCATGCAAGTCCCACTGACATGAGCACCATCAATGCAAAGGCCCACATTTGATGCATTCCGTGCCATCGTGTAACCAAAAACTTCGGCATTTCCTATCCGCTCCTGTGCTATGGTTTCGTAAACGACTTGCGGATTGGAAAAGCAGTATCCAGCACGCCGATCAAGCTAAGCGGCGGGATCAATAGCACCGGAATCGCAATAAGAATCGGTACCGCTTTGTTCCATCCTCGCTGATGAGCAAGGAAAAAGAAAAATCCGACAGCCTGAAACGCAAAAACATAACTAAGCAGAGGTACCAAGTTCATCAAAGCCACTGCAAAAAAAGAATCGCTCGTCGTCGACGAGAACAGCTCGATTACATAAGTAATTAAATAAAGCACAACGAGTATACGAGGCAAACGCCAATCTTTGGCACGCGTAAACCTAGGTACTTCCGGGCCGCCGCTCCACTTTACAGCTCTGCGAGCTATAAATTGCGATATAGCAGTGAGTACGAAAGCGATAATAATAAAGGTTACAGGAATAGAATTGACCATCGTACGAGCAACAACCTCAGTTAGATCCGAATTCCATTCTGTAGGAAGCAGCTGCTTTGTCATCAGTTCATCGACTGTTGACCTTATAAATGTTCTGAGCTCTTTAATGAGCGAAATATTCAAGAACGCCTCGAATATGATCAACTCAAGCATCAACTGAGCAAGAACGACGACGCTGACCGTCCGAAGAACCTTTGAGGCAGGCGCTTGTTTCATATACAAGTGGCCCATCACAATAGACGGTATGAGGAAAAATAATCCGATAATAAGTGTAGCTGGCCCGCCGATAATAAATGCCAGTGCCCATACCGGAAGCAGATGCAGCACAAAAGACTTTGGCGACAGTATCGTATACAGCACGACATACGGCACCATAAGCAGCAGCATGGTAATTACATTAAATAGCGGTACTAGAAGGGACAATAATAAAAGGAGTGCCGCAAAGCTCCACAGCACTGGTTTCAAGCCGGTTCTCAAACCGTTCACCTCTTGCTTATATAATCTGGTTTCTTACGAAACTTTTACAACTCATTATAGCATAAAAGCTAAACATATCACTCACATTCCAGCAGGCTCACTCTTTAGTCGAACTGTCGGCTTAGGCGCTTCCTATAAAAGAAAAAGACGGAACAGCAAGCTTATTCCGTCTTATTGCTTATTATATTGCCCTGCCTAGTTTGAAAATAGTACCTGAAGACGATCCCAATCGCTGCCGTTTCTTATTTATCCTGAAGCACATTATGCTGCTCCATAATAATTTTTTGGCAGTAATCAATGATTTCGCTTCTGCGTACAATGCCAATAAAACGGTTCATATCATCGACAACCGGTACAAAGTTTTGCACCTTCGCCAGCGAGATCAGATCATCCATATTGGCATCAATTCGTACCGTCTTGTTGTTCATTCGAAGCGGTACATCGATTAGCTTCACCTTATTGGTTTGTTCCAGTGATAAGTCAGCATGATTTTTAAAATACCATAACAAATCGCCTTCCGTAACCGTACCTGCATAACCGCCATCATCATTAATAATAGGGACCGCCGTATAGCGATGATACTCCATACGCTCTAGCGTTTGTCTTAACGTTACATCCTGAGTAACACACACAACCTCTTGCTTCGGCAACAAAAAAAACGCGATATTCATTTTTCTTAAACCACTCCGATCCGTTTGCTCTTTCCATTCCCATTGGTCCTAAAGCAGCAAGACGGAGCGGAGCAAGCAGCATTAAGGCTGCTTAGTCGTCGTTTCGCTGCTTGATAATGCACCTACATCTTTGACCTTATCTTCATTGTACTTATCAGGCAATATTAGACTGGAAGCAGGTGTATCTGCATTTAACCAGTTTTTGATCATGGTCTGTACCTTCGACAAATCTTCTTCATCGGCAAAATAATACCAAGCTCCGCCGCTCTTCAAGCGATGTCCGTCACCAAGCAGCGAATGGCTGTAGATTTTGCGATCCTTCGCCATGAGCATGATTTGACCTAAATCGACTAGCTGCTGCGGACGCATATCTGTACTGAAATTATCGCCCATAATATCCATAAGCTCAGGAATTTTGGACCATTGATTCATTTGTTTCGCTTTATCCATAAGAAGATTCAAGAAAATCTGATGACGCTCTGTACGATTGATATCGCCGCCAGCATCCTCACGATAACGAACATAGTTCAGTGTATCCTTACCGTTGTAAGTATCCTGGCCAGCTTTAATGACAAATTTCTCATGATCAGCATCTTTATTCACAATATCCTCTTCGATAGGAAGCGAAATTCCGCCAAGCGTGTCGATCACGTTACGGAATCCTTCAAAGTTAATTGAAGCGTAATATTGAATAGGTGTGTCTAGAAACTTCTCAACCGTGTTCATTGCCATTCCCGCACCGCCAAAAGCGTATGCATGCGTAATCTTGTCCTCTTTATTTTTACCGACGATATCAACATACGTATCACGTGGTATGGAAACCATGAGCATCTCGCCGTCATTTGGACGAACGACTGTATAGATCATCGTATCCGACCGCCCAGTCTCCTTGCCGCGTTGGTCAATACCGAGCAGCAGGATAGAGAATGGATCTTGTTTCTTATTAATTGTACTCACTGGAACGGGTTCCCGTCCATCGATAGGTTTATAAGATTGCTCGAGCTGCTTCTTTACCTGACCTTCCAGAAACCAATCAAACCCTAGCATAGCCAATGTTCCTCTGTTGAAAAAACCAACAACACCAAGAATCACTACTGCGGCTGATGCAGCAATTAACCATCTACGTTTATTCATTTTATTCATAATATGATGACTTCTCCTATCTTATCAATTCTTTTATAAATACGCATTCTTTAGTTTAGACGATAATTTGTCGAAACAGGTTACAAACCTTTTACAAAGTTTTGATACCAATTTTGGATAATATTTTATAAAATAAAGAGGTCTACTGAAAATGTATGACGAATACAATCATTGCAAGTATAGGTAAAATAGAAAGGGTGAATCTCTTGAATCAACCTCCATCCTTACAACCAGACAGCTCATCAACGGGACTTGATCCGAAAGTAGCAGGCTTGCTTTGCTACCTGGCAGGTTTTATAACCGGCATTATATTCCTTGTGCTAGAGAAGAAGAGCCGCTTCGTTAGATTGCATGCTGTACAGTCTATCGTCTTATCGGTCGCTTTCATCGCCGCTAATATTTTGTTAGGCTTTATCCCGATAATTGGTTGGCTGCTAGGGATATTGCTCGGTCTAGCCGCTTTCATTGCATGGATTGGCCTCATGCTGCTCACGCTGCAAGGGAAGCTGAATAAGCTGCCTGTCATCGGTGAGTGGTCAGAGCAGCAGGCAAATAAGTTTTAATATCGCCTAGACTACGAAATATAAGGTAAGTAACAGTAAATCATATTCTTTCTTATATTTCGAAAAATGGACGGCCTGCTGCCGTTCTTTTTTTCATTCATTTCGAGTTCATAAGAACTATTCATTAAACCAGACAAATAATCTCGTAATCGCTAGGTATCGGCTAATATTGTTCTACTGGCTTCTCTAAATCGGTAAAATTGAGCTTTTGCAGCCGTATAACCCTCTTTCAGCGGTTTGATGAATTGGCAGAAAGTTCGTACTATTAAATAACATCAATTAAATACGAATAAGAAGGATTGTGAACATTTATTATGGGTATAGGACTTAATCTGCTCTTAGTTGCTTTACTAATTGTGTTAACCGCTTTTTTCGTAGCTACTGAATTTGCAATCATTAAGCTTCGTTCCAGCCGTGTCGACCAGTTAGTCGTTGAAGGCAAGAAAAACGCAATTGCCGTTCAACGTGTTGTAAGCAATTTGGATGGTTACCTATCTGCCTGTCAGCTTGGCATTACAATTACAGCGCTCGGACTTGGTTGGTTAGGAGAACCTACCGTTGAAAAACTGCTTCTCCCTTTATTCGAGCAATGGAATCTAAACAGTAATTTGAGTCACATTTTGTCATTTCTAATCGCTTTTCTATTCATCACATTTATCCATGTGGTGGTTGGTGAGCTTGCTCCTAAGAGCATTGCCATCCAGAAGGCAGAGCTTGTCAGCTTCACTGTCGTGAAACCGATTATTCTATTCTACAAAGTCATGTACCCCTTCATCTGGGTCTTGAATGGATCTGCCAATGCGTTGGTTCGTTTGTTTGGCTTAAAGCCAGCGAAGGAGCATGAGAACGCCCATTCCGAAGAAGAAATTCAAATTATTTTAACAGACAGCTTAGAAAGCGGTAAAATCAACAATACGGAATATGGTTACGTAAATCGGATCTTTGCTTTTGATGAAATTTTAGCTAAAGAAATTATGGTTCCGCGTACAGACATGACCGTCTTATATAAGAACAATACGCTGCAAGAAAACATGGATATCATTCGCAAGGAACAGTATACCCGCTTCCCTGTTGCCGGCGACAGCAAAGACCATATCGTCGGGATGATCAACACGAAGCAATTGTTTCTTCAATATCAAGTAAACAAAGAAATTGATTTGCAAACACTTATACAGCCTGTCATGTCCGTATCCGAGGTGATGCCTGTCAAGACATTGCTAAAACGGATGCAGCAGGAGCGCGTACATTTTGCGATCGTCGTAGATGAGTATGGCGGCACTTCCGGCCTTGTAACGATTGAGGATATTTTGGAGGAAATTGTCGGCGATATCAGAGATGAATTTGATGCCGATGAACGCAAAGATATCGAGATGCTGTCGGATACATCTTATATGCTGGATGGCAAGGTATCGCTCACTGAGCTGGGCGACCTCATAGGAGCCGAGCTTGAGCATGAAGAAGTCGATACGGTCGGCGGCTGGCTGTACAGTGAAATGGAAGAAGCTAAGCCAGGTAAACAATTTGGCTTTCATAATTTGACCTTTACCGTTCGTGAAGTAAGCAAACATCGCATTAATAAAGTTGAGCTGACGATCGGTCCACCTATTCGACTGCTCAAACCAGAGGTAGGTTAAAACAAAAAGGAAGGCGCACTTGGCGCCTTCCTTTTTTCTTTTTCACGCATGCTGATCTGGATTCAGGACATTCTAATAAAAAATGTTCAAGAAAGGAACTTATAATGCTTATCAATACTATATTTGGGTTCTTTGTTCCTTGGATTGCCGGTATATATTTGGGCATAAAAAGCCCCAAAACCTTGCTTCTTATTTTCCCTATCGGAGCGGTCTCCTCTTTAGTCATCAACTCAATTGGTTTTCAATTAAAGTTTTGGGATTTCACTCCTCTTATCCCCAATGACGAGTCCGTTTCCGCTTTGCCGCTTGATATCGGTCTTTACCCGCTACTAGCATGCTTTATGATCTGGTTGATCAATTCACGCCCCGTATTAACCGTGCTAATCTTGTTCTTGTTCATACTGGGCACTACACTGCTTGAGTTTATGGCTCTAATCTATGGCAAAGTATCCTACGGCAACGGCTGGAATATAGGGTATACCTTTTTATCCTACCTGCTGGCTTTCGGTATTGTATTTATATACTTCAAGCTGCTTAAGCGAAATCGGTTATTATAGCACGTTTTCGCCTTTCTTATCTGCTTCATAAAGAATCGAGCGGCTTCTAAACCATTCGAACAGATGAATTACAACGACCTTGATGACTGCATAACCCGGTACCGCAAGTACAATCCCTGCAAGGCCAAACAAGTTACCCGCTGTCAAAATAACAAAAATAATGGTAATCGGATGGATATGCAGCGTTTTGCCCATGATTTGCGGCGAGATGAATTTGCCTTCGATTAATTGAACAATCGTCCATATAACCACCATCTTCAGGAGCATGACAGGCGAAGTCACCATAGCGACAATTAAAGCTGGTGTAATCGCAATGGCAGGCCCTAGATACGGAATAACGCTTGTGCACGCAGCTACCAGCGCAAGCACAAGTGAGTACTCAAGGCCAATAATTAAGTAACCGATATATAATAGCAGCCCAATACAGAAGCTTACTATAATTTGACCTCGGATATAGCTGCTAACTTGTCCGTTCATCTCTGCCATAATTCGTTTCGTATGCGGCTGAAGCTTGTTAGGCAGGACACTAACGATCGTTTCCGGCAGCTTTTTCCCGTCTTTTAGCAAATAGAACAAAATAAACGGGAGCGTCAATATCGCAAGAATAACCTCTTTAAGTGCTCCCACAAAGGAACCCACGCTAGTTAACGTTCCATTCAAAATGGACGTGGCTTGCTCTGTAATATTCGACGTCAGCTTCTCCGGATTTAAATTAAACCACTCTTGTACTTGAATAAATCCAGCGCTATCCATAAACTGCTCAAATTTAACCCGCAATTGCTCGCCGTATTTAGGAAAGCTGTTCACGAAGCTCACGGCTTGCCCATTTAATAATGGAATGACGATGACCAGCAAAATTGTAATCAGTCCTGCGCCAACCAGAAACAGCATAATAATAGAATATATCCGTTTGACTCCCTTTCGTTCTAAGAAGTCGACGACTGGATTAAGTAAGTAATAAGCTATTCCCGCCAATATGACCGGCAGCAGCAAGGTCTTGAGCAGCACGGTTAAAGGCGTGAAAATGTATGAAATTTTCGTCAGCACCATAATATTTAGTCCAACAAGCAACAAAACAAGCAGAAATAATACGAATTTATTGTTCAAAATAAATCGCTTAAACCGCTCCGTTCCAGTTTTGCTATTTTCCATGGTTATGCTCCCTCTTTTCTTCTCATACAGGTGATCATTTTGGTTTATTGTAGCATTTCTTTAAATATAAACGCGAATGGCAGCGATTCTGCATTTACTTGCAACGACTCGCTTGCTCTTCGCGTATTATGACTTATGCGTACTACGATTCTAGGAGGGATTTCATTGTCCATATTTAAACGACTGCGTGATCTTACTTTATCGAATGTATATGCTCTAATTGAGAAAGCGGAAGACCCTGTTAAGTTGACCGATCAATATATTCGCGACATGCAAGAGGATCTAGCCGATGCCGAGAAAGCAGTCGCAGCACAAATTGCCATTGAGAAAAAATTCAAGCAGCTTTATGAAGAGCAAGCACAGCTGGTAGAGAAGCGCAGTGAGCAAGCCCATCTGGCAGCACAAGCGCAAAACATTGAGCTCGCTCGTCGTGCCTTGGAAGAGAAGAAAACAGCCGAACAAAAATCAACGGAGTACAAAACGAGCTTCGATCAGAATAAATTGCTCGCAGACAATCTGCGCGGCAAGCTGGATGAGATGCGCCAGCAGCTCACTGAGCTTAAAAACAAACGTGAGACACTCGTCGCTCGTTATAATGCAGCCAAGGCACAAACGGAAATTAATAAAGCAATGTCTGGCTTCGGTACGGATTCTGCTGCTTCAGGCATGAAGCGTATGGAAGAGAAGATGCTGCAAATGGAAGCGCAAGCTGAAGCCAGTAACGAATTGAGCGCCAAAGGAAAATCACTTGATGCTGAGTTTGAGAAGCTCGGCAAGGATAAAGCGGTCGATGATGAGCTTGCCGCCTTGATGAAGCAATACGAGAAACAGTAATAGCTTAGTCACTTCATAAATATTATCTAGTGTGGCCGCTTATGTTACGAATCGGAGGACCGGTTTTAACGGAAGCGGTCTTTTTTATAAATTGGACCATTGGAGGAACTGACGATGTCTTGGATTGACCTTATTCGAATTCCGATTTGGACAGGTGCTGGAGCAATTTTGTTAATTATCATCATGTTTTTAGACTCGCGTTTTACGAAGTACAATGATTTGCAGGAAATTAAAAAAGGAAATACCGCGGTAACGACTCGCTTCGTACTCAAATTATTTGCTCAAGCGTACATATTATCCCAATCCATCAGTAAATCAAGTGAAATGTGGGAAGCTCTACTCATCTCACTCATCTCTTTCGTGCTGCTGCTCATACTGGAGTGGATCGTAGAGAAAATCGTCATCGCTATCAGCGGTATGAAGCTGGAGCAAGGTATTCATGAGGGTAAAGTCAATTACGCGTTATTCGCAGGCTCTCTGCATGTTGCAGGTGCACTAATTATCGGGTCTATCTAATTATTCAGAAGGAGTATATACGATGAGCTTGTTTAAACGGATCAAAAACCTGATTGCTACTTCTCCGTCGCCCATTGCTGAGAAGAGCATAATGACATTGTCACCTGGCGATGCTTGTGAGGTTTCCTTAATAACTTATAACGTCACAGGCAGAACTCATAATCGTGCACGCAACGCGATTGTCCTAACTCTTCAGGATGGCATAACCATTCGTTATTTAACGATAGAGGAGCGAGAAAGAACCGTATTCGCACTGTATGAACCTATAGACGGGCGCTTGGAATCAATTGACGAGGTGCCTACCATTTTGGAGCTGGACGAACGTACTTATCATATGGAGGAGCAATACTCCGGTTTAATTACGGCGACCGGCAAAACGCCATACATGCAGGGAGGCGAACAGTCTGTCTGGCAATATCAATCGGATGATATGAAGCTGCTTCGTATCGAATGGCAAAACGGGCGCTTTATGCTCTATGAAGGAGAAAGCGTGCTGCCTGCAGATGTTCGCGTGCTGCGCGGCGGCTAGGAGGATAACGATGAACAAATGGTGGCATCAATCTTTGAAATACCTGCTTCTGCTTAGCTTTATCATCCCGCTTCTCACCGCATGCACCATTTCAGATACAGTTAAGGAGCAGTACCCATTAGAATCAGTCAACGGCTCTGGTAATCAAACCTCTTACGTCTATCGTGCCGCAAATCGTTCCGTTCCTGATGTCGCTTCGGATTTTAACGAGCAGCGTAAACCGAAGCAGCAGAGCGAGACAAGTACAGAGCGGATGTTTCTCGTCTATTCCGATGAAGTCATCGATTTGCAGCAGGCTCCTGATGCACCGGAAGATACACTGATCGAAATTAACTCAACGGAATATGTACGTCAGAATTATAGCTCAAGCTTTCTCCAAGCCTATTTAATCGCGAGTGTTCTTGATGATCTGTTTGATAAGGGCAAATACGGCAGCGGCAAATACCGAGGTTATTCGTCAAAGGATACATACAAGCCTAAGACAACGTACCGCATCCCTACCGTTGATGATAAGAAGCTTGCACCGCCAGTTACCGTTAATCGTACCGGCTCGGTCATGAGACGCTCCAAAGAGGCGGGTGTTTCCTCCTCCTCCCCCAAAGCAAGCACGAACACAATCACCACAAAGCCAGCGACCAAGGGCAAAATTGTGAAAGACAATAAGCAAAAGAGCAGCTCAAGCAAAGTATTCACCAAGCCGCGAACGTCTAAACCTTCCATTAAAGTTGGCAAAAGCAGAATTTCACGGCGACGCTGAAGCTAATAGTGCCCGCTTTGACAGAGAATTATAAGATAACAGCAGCAAATGATCTGCTTTCTAAAATTTCAAAATAAGGGCAGTATCCTCTACTTGGGTACTGCTCTTTTATTATGCTTGACTGAAATCTCCTTTATCGCTTATTGTGAATATAAAATAAAATTATTCATAAAATCATAAAAAAGAAAAGAGAATCCCTATGCCCAAAAAATTCAGTGAGCAAGAGAAACAATGGATTAGCAAAAAGCTGTTCGAAGAGGGCAAACGCTGCTTCGAAGCTGCTGGTCTTCGCAAAACAAGCATTGAGGATTTAACGAAAGCTTGCGGCATTGCACAAGGCTCCTTCTATATGTTCTTCAATTCGAAGGAGGAGCTCTTTTATCACATTCTGCTTGAAGAGGAGGCTTTAATTCGCAACCGTCTGCTTGCTTCGTTAAATCGGAGTGAACTCGTAACCAAAGACAGTATTCATCAATTTCTTATTGAATCCTTCCGTCTATTAGGCGAAAGCCCTATGGTTCGTCAAATGTATTTGGAAGGTGAATTTGCTCAGCTTGTACGCAAGCTGCCTCCAGAGCTCTTGGAACATAATTTCTCGGATGATGCAGATGCCTTAATGCCAATTATTCATCATTGGCAAGCAGCTGGCATTCTCGCTCATACAAAGCCTGAGCTTATCGTCAGTATGATTAGAGCGCTTGTCCTTCTTACCTTGCATAAGCAGGAAATCGGGCCCGGCATTTATTCCGATACCATTTCATTTATGCTTGATATTGTTGCGGAAGGTATGTATGCAAAGCGTGATTTAGGAGGCGAAATTATCAGATGATCGAAGTGAATCAGCTTGAGTACAGGTATCCCGGTACAACAAATACGATTCTGCACGGCCTTACCTTTTCAATCGCACCGGGAGAAGTATTTGGTTTTCTCGGTCCATCAGGTGCTGGAAAGAGCACTACGCAAAAAATATTAATCGGTGCACTCAAAGGTTACGCAGGCAGTGTGCGCGTTTTGGATCATGAAATCAAGAGCACTGGTCCCGACTATTATGAACAAATCGGCGTTGCTTTTGAATTCCCCAACTTCTACAGCAAGTTTACAGTCCTTGAAAACTTAAAATTGTTTCGTTCTCTTTATGCAGGCGTTACCTTGGACCCTATGCATCTCCTCTCCCAGGTCGGACTGCAGGATGCGGCGAATATGAAGGTTTCACAGCTATCCAAAGGCATGAAGATGAGGTTGAATTTTTGTCGTGCATTGCTGCATCAACCAAATATTTTGTTTCTCGACGAACCGACCTCCGGCCTTGATCCCGTAAATGCAAAGCGGATGAAAGAGTTGATTTTGGAGAGGAAAGCTGCAGGTACTACCATCGTCATCACAACGCATAACATGCAAGCAGCCGAGGAGCTTTGCGACCGTGTTGCTTTTATTGTCGATGGTCAGATTAAGCTTATTGATTCTCCTAGAGAGCTAAGACTGCGACATGGCCAAAACAGTGTTCGAATTGAATATTTAAAGCAGCATGAGCTGATAACCGAACATTTTTCTATGGCTGGGCTTGCGGGGAATCAGCAATTTATGAACCTTATACGTCATGAAAAAATCGAAACGATTCATTCCTTAGAAGCAACTCTTGAACAAATATTTATTGATGTGACAGGCAGGGCTTTAGTATGAGAATGTGGATGACCGTATGTCATGATCTTCGTTTCCAGTGGCGCCATAAATTTTACCTGATCTACATGCTCGTCTGCACAATATATCTCCTATTGCTCCACTCTATTCCCACAGACTACAAAACAACCGTTGCTCTATTGCTTACCTTTTCTGATCCAAGTGCGTTAGGGTTAATTCTAGCAGGCGGCATTGTCTTGCTTGAGAAAGACCAAGGCATTCATGACAGTCTGTTCGTAACACCGCTTCGTGTAACCGAATATTTACTCGCCAAAGCCTCTTCTCTTGCCTTGCTCTCGATTTCATCTGCCTGGGCTATACATCTATTTTCCATTGGTGTACCCGCTTCACCCTTTCATTTCACGATTGGCATCCTGCTTACATCCAGCTTTTTCACCTTGTTATCTATTGGCGTAGTTGTACGCTCGCAATCGGTAAACGGTTTTATTCTACGCTCACAGCTCTATGCTCTGCCGTTTGCGCTTCCTCTACTCGGCTTCTTTCACATTGGCAATCAATATTTGTACATGATCATCCCTACGGAAGGGACCCTCTTGTTGTTAAAATCAATGATCAAACAGCCCACTGTCGCAGAAACGTTGTATGCTATTTTCATTTTATTATTGGGCAACACACTCGTTTTCTTATGGGCTAAACGGTCATTTCAGCAGGTCATTCTTATGAAAATAGGAAAGGGGGATTCATGATGATACTGAAAATTAAAGCTTTTATGAGGAATGACGCGAGGCAAATTAGGATGGATCCTATGCTTATGGCCAGTTTATTTGGTCCCCTAGCCATTATCGTGGTTGCACGATATGTCTTCCCTCCATTATCCGATTGGATACAGGAGCAGTACGGCTTTTTATTGATGGATTATTCCAATTTCGCGGTAACGTTCCTTATGCTTGTCATACCGCTGCTTCCAGGGACAATGGCTGGGCTTCTTATGCTCGATGAACGGGATGAAAACATGATTGCTTATTATGCGATTACCCCTTTCACACGTAAAGGCTATTTTTTGTATCGATTACTGCTGCCATGCGCACTTGCAATAAGCTTAGCCAGTTTATTCATCCTATTATCGGGCATTGCAAAGATTCAAATCGAAAGTTTGTATACCATCGTATTGCTAACCCTAGAGGCTCCATGTTTGGCTTTGTTTCTAGCGACTTTTGCTTCTAATAAGGTCGAAGGCTTAGCCTTGTCCAAAATAAGTGGTCTACTTTTTGCAGGGCCTATTATTGCTGCCTTCACCCCCTTGCCATGGCAGTATTTAGGCGCTTGGATTCCAAGCTACTGGCCTGCCAAAAGCTATTTATTAGGCATAGCAGGCGAGCCTTCAGCTGCTTTAGGGGTATTTGGCATCGGGCTCGCCTATCATCTTATTTTATTAAAAATCATGTTTCATTCCTTTTTGAAGCGGATCGATTAGAAAGGTATGCTAGCCTTTGCTGGAAATTATCCCTGTTCCTCTTTAGAGGCGTCCTTCAAATCATCCTGTATGCTTTTATTCCATAGCGGTACGCCTGAACGATAGGCCGCTCTTCCATTTAAATGCCCGGCTACCGGACCTGTGATGAATACGAACACAATACCTAACAGCAGCTTGGCGCTCGTATGCTCCAAATAAATCATAAAGTATAGGAAAGCGGCTACCAAAATGAACAACACCCCAAGCGTCGCGCTTTTGGTTGCCGCATGTGATCGTAAATAAACGTCAGGAAGCCGAATTAAGCCAAAAGCACTTAGAGCACCAATTAATGCACCAAACAAAACCATCAGACCAATAATCAGCTCTCCTGCTTTACTTATCATCTCCATGTTCAAAGACGACACCCCTTTCAATATATCTTGCAAAAGCGGTTGTCCCGATAAAGGTCAATATGCCGATCAATAATATGATATCGAAATAATTTTGTGTTTTTAGCAGCATGCAAATGACTGCAATCATCGATAATAAAATGACGCCAATCGTATCCAAAGCAGCGATCCGATCCGTTATGGATGGACCTTTGAGCAGCCTGTACATACAGCCCAAAATAGCTAGTGATAGTATAACTAATGATGCAATAAGCAAAGGGGACAGCATTACCGAGTCACCTCCATAATCGCTTTTTCAAAAGAATCCTTGATCTGCTGTGAGAGCAGCTCCGCATCATCCATATCCATCGCATGAATATATAATGTTCGGCCATCCTTGGATACGTCGAGCGTCAGCGTCCCTGGTGTCAAACAGATTAGGCAGGACAGCACTGTGATTTCCCAGTCTGTTTTGAGCTCGGTTTGCAGAGCAAAAATTCCTGGACGTATGGCGAGCTTAGGACGAACGATTAGTCCAATCACAACGAAGCTGGATACAAACAATTCCTTTATAAACAGCACAAGCAGCTTAAAGATTGCCCATACTCTTTTCATATAAAAGTCATGCGGCCAAAACCTGCTGAGCAGCCCTATAAATAAAATACCGATGATATAACCTACGATAAACCGCGGAGCCGACCAGTCATTGTGAAGAAACATCCATACGAACGAAATGATTAAGTTTAATAAGATTTGCAAAGCCATCTCATCTACTCCTTTAATACGGCATCAATATACTGCGCCGGATTGATAAGCGTATGCCCTGCTTCAGAAACATATTGATACACCCATTCCGATCCGATGCCCATCGCAACGACGATCAAGCATAACCCTGCTGCGGAAACGATGAATCCTTTATTAAGGGCAGGCAGCGATTCGGCGTTTTTCATCTCTGCACCCCAGAAAGCCGCCATAAATATTTTGATCAAGGAATAGAGCACGATGAAGCTTGATGCTAGCGACACAGCTGTAAGCCAGAAATATTTTTCCTGAAAGCCGCCCATAATGATCAGCAGTTTTCCTGTGAATCCACTAAGTGGAGGAATGCCTGCAATGGCTAACGCTGTGATAAAAAACATCCAGCCCATAAACGGATAACGCTTGATCAAGCCTCCCATTTCCTTTAAACGCCCCGTACCAGCAATATACATAAGCATTCCTCCAATGATAAAAAGGAGTGCCTTGGCAACCATATCGTGCAGCAAATAGAACACGACTCCATCTAGCGCTTCCTTTGAGCTCACTGCTAACCCAAAAGCTAGAAAACCAACGCTGATGATGACATTGTAGTTCAAAATACGGCCAATATCGGAATAAGCGGCTGCCCCGAAAGCGCCTAAAACCATCGTTGCAGCGGCCATCCAAGCCATCCAATGATGCGTAATCGCAGGTTCGTGATAAAAGATAAGCGTAAATGTCCGTATGAGAGCATATAAGCCTACTTTCGTGAGCAGCGCACCAAACAATGCGGATACCGCTGCCGGAGGCGCACTATAAGAGCCGGGCAGCCAGAAAAATAGGAACAGTCCCGCCTTTAAAGAAAATACGATCATGAACAGTATCGCTATGACGTTCAAGACGCCGCTCTGACCTACTTCAGCTATGCGCTGTGATAGATCCGCCATGTTCAAAGTGCCTACAACTCCGTACAAATAGGCGACTGCTGCAACAAATAGTGTTGAGGATAAAATATTAATTAATATATATTTCAACGTTTCGCGGAGCTGCTTCTTCGTCCCTCCAAGCACGATAAGCGCATAGGAGGAAATGAGCATAACTTCGAAGCACACAAATAAATTAAACAAATCTCCCGTAAGAAACGATCCGCTCACACCGACGAGCAGAAACTGATAAAACGGATAAAAATAATATTTTTCTCTCTCCTTGCCGATCGTTCCGAATGCAAAGAACAAACAGAAGGTGCCGACAATCGAAGTAGCCAAAACAAGCAATGCGGCAAGCATATCCCCAACGAACACAATACCATACGGCGGCAGCCAGCCTCCCATATGCAGCGTTTGAATGCCCTCCGTTTTTACTTGATAGATAAGGACAATAGCTGCAGCCAGATTAAAAAGCATACCAATCGCACTTATCCAGCGCTGCCCGATCACACTATTTTTAAAAAACAAAAGAATAACTGCCGTACACAAAGGAATGAGAAGCGGGAATACAAGCAGATTATTCATCGTCATTCCCCCTTAACTGCTCCATATCGTCAGTACCCAGCTTCTGATAAGCCTTATAAGCGAGTACAAAGAAAAAGGAAGTCACGCCAAAGCTGATGACGATAGAAGTTAGAATCAGAGCCTGCGGCAGTGGATCAACATACGTTTCCGCCTTTTCGCCAAGCAGTGGCGCAGCTCCTGTTTTCAGCTTGGACATCGTAAGCAGCAGCAAATGAACACCATGGGTAAGGATAGAGGTTCCCAAAATGATACGCAGCAGGCTTTTGGACAAGATCAGATACACCCCGACTGTAAAAATAACACCGATTGCGAGTGACATATACAATTCCATAGCTACTTATCCCTCCCTATCGTTAAAATGATGGTCATCGTCACGCCAATAACGGTCAAATATACCCCTAAATCAAACAGCATTGCCGTAGCAAGCTCCGTATCGCCCAATAGCGGCAGCTCGAAGTGACCAAAGGCATGGCTGAGAAATGGTGCGCCAAATATAAAAGATCCTACTCCCGTCAAAATAGCTATCGACAGCCCAATCGCTGTTAATACTCGGAAATCGATAGGAATGACCTCACGCATCGTCTGCAATCCAAAGGCCATCGTAAGCAAAATAAATGCAGCCGACGCCAYTAATGCCCCGATAAATCCTCCGCCTGGATGGTTATGCCCTGCGAACATCAAATACACTGAGAACGTCAATATAATGAAGATAACGACTTTCGCTATCGTCTTCAGAATAACATCGTTGCTTCTTACTACGGGAAACGCCAGCTTTCCTCTATTGCTTTGCTTAGGCAGAAACACTCTTTCATCCTCTGTATCCAGCTTCAGCTTAATCATGGCATAAATACCTAATGAAGCGATGGCAAGGACAACAATTTCAAGCATCGTATCAAAGCCGCGGAAATCAACGAGGATGACGTTAACCACATTTTTGCCGCCCGCTAATTCGTAGCTCTCTTTTAAGAAAAAGTCTGATATAGAATCAAACGCGCGATTTCCGCTTGCACCAAGCGCAATTAATGTCATTATAATTCCCACACTAAGCGCAATAACGAAATTAGATAGTCGAAAACGCAGGGCGGCTATTTCCTTGCTCAGCTTCGGCAAATGATAGAAACATAAGAGGAACAGCGTCACCGATACTGTCTCGACGATCATCTGAGTCAAAGCTAGATCAGGCGCCTGTAGGATGACAAAAAACAAGGTGACCATATAACCTGCCGCACCCGTTAAAATGATAGCCATCATTCTCGACTTCGTAAACGGTATAGCAATAACCGATATGACTAAGACGATAATAATAACCGCCTCATATACGGATATTGGAGCATAATCCGAGAACTGAAACACATTCAATTTCTCTTGGATCATCGTTAACCCAAGTGACACAATTAGAAATACAAAAATGTACATCAAGTAGTGGCGAATGGAACCCGTCATATAACGGTTGGTCAACCGATTGGAGCCTCTATCCAATACTCGAAGCCCTCCATCATACATTTGGTTCAATGAGATGTGCTGGAAGAGCGGTTGATTGATCCACTGGATACGTTGATGAAACTTGAACAAAAGTGTCCCTGCAATAACGACGCCCATCGTCATAAATATTTCAGCTGTCCAGCCATGCCAGAATTGAATATGCACGAGGAAACGCTCGCCGGGCAGCAGCACATTCGGATGAATCGCAGCCATGGCAGGTTCAATTAAAGAGTACGCAAGCAGATTTGGGAACAAACCGATAACGACAGCTAAAGAAGCAAGAATGACCGGGGAAATAAGCATGCCGAGCGGCGCTTCATGCGGCTTCTTCGCCAACTTTTCAAACTGTGCTGGTCCCATAAACGTTCTAAATAGCAAAATCATGCTGTATACAAATGTAAATATACTTGCAACCCATGCGATAACGGGAATGATAGCCAGCATAAATGAAACGTTGAAAAAGTCCAGCTGCCTAATATTAAGAGCCGCTGTAAAAAACATTTCCTTGCTCAAAAAGCCATTAAACGGTGGCAGGCCCGCCATCGAGAAGGCTCCAATAAGCGCAATGGAGAAGGTTATTGGCATTAGAGCCATAAGTCCGCCTAGCTTGCGAATGTCTCTCGTCCCTGTTTCATGGTCAACGATCCCAACAACCATGAACAAAGCACCTTTAAACACAGCATGGTTGATCAAGTGAAAGATGGCCGCCATCGTAGCTTTTGCATAAAAGAGTGAATCTGTACCTCCTGTATAGAAAGCCGCCGCCGATCCAAGTCCAAATAAACTCATCAGCAAGCCGAGCTGGCTAATCGTTGAGAACGCGAGTAATGATTTTAAATCCGTCTGCTTCATCGCTCGGAAAGAGCCATAAATCATCGTCACAAGACCAAAGAACGAAACGAGCCAGAACCAAGCCGACTCTCCAGAGAAGATTGGACTGAACCTAGCGACTAAATATAAACCTGCCTTAACCATCGTCGCTGAGTGCAGATACGCACTTACAGGGGTTGGAGCCTCCATCGCATCGGGCAGCCAAATATGGAATGGAAACTGCGCCGATTTCGTAAACGCTCCGACTAGAATAAGCAGCATTGCGGGCAAAAACAATGCATGGCCGCTTAGCGTATCAACGCTGCCGATGATCTCACGAATGCTAAAGGTGCCTGACATCACATATAGCAGTACAAAACCAGCCAGCATAGAAAGGCCGCCGAATACTGTAATAAGCATAGATTTTAATGCGCCATATCTCGATTTCTCTCTATGGTTCCAGAAAGCGATCAGCAAGAACGAGGAAATACTCGTCAGCTCCCAGAAACCATACAGCACAATAAGATTATCTGATAGGACAACCCCGAGCATAGCCCCCATAAATAGAAGCAAATAAACATAAAAGGATGTTATCGCTTCCTTATTTTTATCCAAATAATAAATCGAATAAAGGACGACTAACGCGCCAATTCCCGTAATTAATAAGGCAAATAATAAACCTAAACCATCCAAATAAACGGTGAAATTGACTCCTAATGAAGGTATCCATGGGATGGTTGCTGTTATGGTATCTCCGCTTTGAATCGCTGGTATTTTCCATAGAAAATAACTAAACAGCAAAATTGGCAAAGGAAGAATAATCCAACCCGTATGAAGTCCATGCAGCAGCTTTCGCAGCAAAGGACTAATAGCAGCCATAATAAATGGTAAAATGATGATGACAGATAACAAAAACACTCTCCCCTTCCTCTACAAATGACTTCCATAGCTTTTCCCTATTTCTATAAAAGTACTTCCATTTCTGCCGGAGCCTTAAAAAAACGCAAAAAGAGCCCGCTGTTGGCAGGCTCCTCCGATAAAAAAGTTAATTTAGTTGTTTTTTGACTACACTTTAGTATATCGTTCAAGTCTAAAATTGTCAAAAGAATTGAGATGACAGAGCGGGGAGAATGAAAATAGTTAAAATGGGGATTACTCTTACTAAAGGAGTGATCATCATGCGGCGTACAAAAATAGCGATCAGCTCATTCATTTTCATTCTGATTTTAGCTGGCGCATGGCATTTGGATCAGCAAATGGATCAGCAGCGAAGCAAACAGCTGCTGCAGCCTGCATCCTTACTGCAATACAAAATATATTCTGCGCATGATTCTATCCATCATTTAGAGCCATATTCCCCTTATTTACCTCGTGAATATATGCGTATCATTCGATTAGAAATACAAAAAAAGCCTACTGAGAAACCTCAGTAGGCTTTTTGATTCCAGACATCAACCTATTCAGTCGTGTAAGGAAGCAATGCGATTTGACGTGAACGTTTAATTGCGATTGTAAGCAAGCGTTGGTATTTCGCGCTTGTACCAGTCACACGACGTGGCAAGATTTTGCCGCGCTCGCTAATAAACTTTTTCAACAAATCAACATCTTTATAGTCAATTTTAGAAATTTTGTTTACAGTGAAGAAACAAACTTTACGGCGTTTGTTGCGTCCGCCTTTACGTCCGCTGAACTTACGTTCTGGACGCTCGTCGCCACCGTTATCTCTTTGCTTGAAAGCCATGATAGGTATCCTCCTTATCGTTGAAAATATTACAATTACACAACAGCTAAAGGCTGTGCAACTGCTCCATTGACATGTGCAGCCTGAGCTACACCATTATCAAAATGGCAAATCATCCTCTGATATATCAATCGGGCGTCCGTCATCCTGAAACGGATCACGGCTGTCGTTACGTGAGTTATTACCAGATGGACGGTTACCGCTGCTTTGGGACGCATTGCCGCCGAAATTGCTTCCGCCGGTGCTTGTACCGCCGCTGTAGCTGCTTCCACCCTCTTCACGCGATCCACCGCCATCTTTGTTGGATTCCAAGAACCGAACGTTATCAGCGATAACTTCCGTCACGTAGACGCGTTTGCCTTCGTTGTTCTCGTAATTCCGAACTTGAATGCGACCTTCAACCGCTGTTAAGCGGCCTTTGCGCAAATAGTTGGCGCAAGTCTCGGCCAGTTGACGCCATGTTACAACCGGAATAAAATCCGCTTCACGCTCACCTTGACCACCGCTTGTAAACGGACGATCTACCGCTAACGTAAATTGTGTAACTGCGACACCTGCAGGTGTATAGCGAAGCTCTGGGTCTCTCGTCAATCTACCAATTAGTATAACACGATTCAACATCGTTTCTGACCTCCCAATCGAACAATCCAGCTTGGATTAAGCGGCGTCTCTGACGATCAACGAACGGATAACTTCATCCGTAATCTTCATGATACGGTCAAGTTCATTTACAACTTCAGTAGTTGCATTGAAATGAACGAGTACAAAATAACCATCACGAAGCTTGTTGATTTCATACGCAAGACGACGTTTTCCGCTCACATCTTGCTTTGTGACTTCTCCGCCATTGGAGATAATGCCATGGAATTTGTCAACGATCGCTTGCAAGGCTTCTTGCTCAACGTCTGGACGAACGATGTACATTACTTCATATTTGCGCATATTGTTTCACCTCCTCTTGGACTAACGGCCCCATAAATGGAGCAAGGAACGAGCTTCTGCTCGCATCTCTATACTATATCAAATCTGTACGCCTATGACAAGCGAAAATAGATGATGTTGCTACGCAGGCAACTTCTGGCGATGGTTCATCCATTTTATAGCCGTTATCTGCTACTCATGCAAATCCCATTGCCCGCTAATACTACAACATGAAGGGATAGATCTTGTGTATTTATCTATCCGCTCTAAATATAAGCTGGAGGCTGATCATAATGGGTGAAGGTACAATGTTTTCGCCGGGCGACAAAGCTCCGAATGATGGCACATACATCGAGGACGGTGTGAACTCATTTCATATGGGAATCAATAATCCGAAGAAGGTCAAGCTCAGCAAAGGGCAGCGTTTTCCTGACACCTCTAACCACGAGCGTAAATGGAAACGAATGGGCCATTAATTTTTCTACATGGTTTTGAATAATAAAACATCAGTTTGGCCATTCTAATTTTTGACGGTGCAAGAGAGGTGTGGTTCCATTGAACCATTTCGGCAAACGCGGAGACACTATACCCGTCTAAAAACGGATTAGCTCTCATCGCGTGAGGATTTCGTCCACTCAGGAGAGAAGCGGAGGGTTGTGCCAAAGACACTTGTCTGTAACACACGCGCATTCGAGCATTGATACACGTTACCGTTCAATCGGCCGTGTATGATTGTGCTCAAAAGGATTTAATGAAGCTTTAGCTGAATTGTTCCGATTGACGAATGATGTTTCAACAGCTTGCAGTGAGAATTGATCGACTCAGCCATTATTCACCGTCAGGAAGAGAGCTCGCAAGAGCTCTCTTTTCTATATTATTTATTCCTTTGTATTTCCTAATCTATTAAAAAGACATAAAAAAACGGTTCCTCTGAAGGAACCGTAAATGTTTAATATAATGGCGGAGAAGGTGGGATTCGAACCCACGCACGGTTTGACCCGCCTAGCTGATTTCGAGTCAGCCCCCTTGGGCCTCTTGGGTACCTCTCCGCATGTAAAAATTATTGTATCACAGTGCTTGTCAACGCGCAAGTATTTCCTTAAAACCACTCAGCCGTTCGTACTTTTGCTTACGTTAAGCCTTCTTCAGAGGCTTTGGAGCGTAGCACCTTTTTCATGTTTTTTTCAAATTTAGCTCTAGGGATTAGAACGCTGTGCTTACAACCGACGCATTTAATGCGGATGTCCATCCCCATTCGAATGACTTCCATTTCATTAGAGCCGCATGGATGCTGTTTTTTCATTTGAACAACATCACCTAGCTCAAATTGCTTACGCTCCATCTTTTTCGCCTCCCTTTCCATTGCGATGATAAGTGACCATTCGAGGATACGGAATTTCAATACCGCTCGCATCTAATGCCTTTTTCAGCTCCATATTTAACTTGCGAGATACGATCGGATGCGTATTCGGTCGACACTCAGCAATCACTCGAAGCGTTACCCCTGTTGGAGCAATAGCCTGAATACCAAGCACTTCCGGTGCATTAATTAAATTTTCATCCTTCATCGTGATCATCGTATGTCGAATGACCTCTAGCGCACGATTGACTTCTTCCTCAAAAGCAATCGAAATATCAACAACCGCGATGCTATTATTAATCGAGAAGTTTGTAACCTCATTGATCATGCCATTGGGAACAATATGAACCTCCCCGGTCCAACTCTGAATACGGGTTGTTCTAAGTCCAATGACTTCTACGGTCCCTTTGAATTGCCCTGTCTGAATCACATCGCCTACAGCGAATTGATCTTCGAGTACAATAAAAAATCCCGTAATAATATCCTTCACCAGGCTTTGCGCACCGAACCCGACAGCAAGTCCGAGTACACCTGCTCCTGCGAGCAATGGCCCTAAATTAATCCCGAATTCAGACAATATGAGCATAATGGTTATAAAATAGACGACGTAAGAAGTTACATTTTTCATCAGCTTGCCTACGGTTGTCATTCGCCTAGTGTGGTTGATCAACATCTTGTTCTCACGCTCTAAAATAATTCGATCAATGGTTTTATGGATTACCCATACAACTACACGGCCAATGAATAAGAACATAACGATTCGCAGCGCAGAACTACCAAATGCTTGCCATAATTCATTGTTTGTCAACCAATCAACAAATTCATCATATCGTTCTCTGATTGACATCACAATTCCTCCTTATTAACTTTGAATATATTTACATGTCGATTTGCTCATAACCGGCTTCAATCGGCTTAAATATACCTCTAACTTCCACGTTTTCCTGCACAATAACTTCCTTAACCGTTATCAAATCTTCCTCAGGAAAATGAATAGATAATGCGCAGCCGGCTGTAATTTCCTTCGGCGTGGGACATATGTCAATTTCAATATCTGCGTATTCGAGCAGCATTTCTGCACGCAATGCTTGCTGAGTTGAATCGAAGGCAATTAACACAAGCAAGACCTCCATTAAATTAGCATGACAAACTTTCTTGGCAAACAAAATATCAAAACTATCTGACGTATAAAATGGTTGTCCTATCCATATACTAGTAGCATATCGGTATAATCGGAGGGATTCTATGAAGCTTTCATTTATTAAAGAGACGCCTTTGAAGGTACCCTACACCACCGCAAACGTAATTGGCATGCTAGTAAATCGACTTACAGCCATGCTCGAAGAAATGGCTGCTGCACGCCCCATCGTAGTTGTCTGCGTAGGCACGGACCGTTCAACAGGAGACTCTTTAGGACCGCTGATTGGAACCTCACTATCGAAATACCGCAGCCCTCATTTCTCACTATTTGGCACGCTTGAAAATCCGGTTCATGCTATGAATTTAGATGATACCCTTATCGAGATCAATCGGCGGTTCCACAAACCATTTGTGATTGGCATTGATGCCTGCCTTGGTCAAGTATCCAGCGTAGGCAGCATTCAAGTTGGTGTAGGCCCTGTGCGTCCTGGTGCTGGCGTCAACAAGGACCTTCCTCCTGTTGGCGACATTCATATTACTGGTATCGTTAATGTAGGCGGATTTATGGAGTATTTTGTGCTGCAAAACACTCGTCTGCATCTCGTTATGAAAATGGCCGACATTATTTCGCTCAGTTTATTTACTGCTATTGCGAACAATGCGCATATCACGACCAGCGTTCTTGAACAAACCGCAGCTTCGGATAATATTTAATAACAAATAAATTTCCTATTTTGCTTCCAAAATAGCTTTATGCTCTTCAGGGGTTAAAGGGTATACTGATTGGCCTTTTTCAAGAGGTTTTGCATAGACATAAGTATTCTCCCTGCTATGAATACCTGAAAATACGGCTCCATCTTTCTCATCATTGATAATTGCGATTGAAAAGCTGAGATCACTGCCCTGTTCAGCAAAAGCATTATAACGAATGACGCCTACTTTTCCTTTTTGCTTTGTTACAGTAGATTGCATATCAATTAGCTGAGCCTTCAGCTCCGTATTCGCTTGCTGCTGCTCGGCAAGGCCTTGCTTCAATTCAACAATGACATCTTCCATATTCGTCACACCTGTATTCCCCATAACCGCTGTATATTGCTTTCTTAGCTTTTTCAGCCGCCCGCCTAAAACCGCTATCCAAATGAATAATACGATGGCAAATAACGCAATGCCCACCGTAACTGCATTCATCGGATTTGATGTCCAATCTTCCATCTTAGCTACTCCGCCCCCAGTTCAATGCTAAACGCCATATTGCTGTGCAATCTCTCTGATTGCACCTGTCAACGCATCAATTTCTTCATTCGTTGTAAATACACCGACACTTGCTCGTATAGCTCCTGTTTCCAATGTTCCTGCACAAGCATGTGCGAGTGGAGTGCAATGAAATCCAGCTCGCACAGCAATTCGGTAATGCTGATCCAATATGAATGATAATTCAGAAGGATCAACGCCCTCTAGGTTAAAAGCTACAATACCTGTTCTTTGTTCCCCAAGCTCTGGTCCCAGTATTTTGACTCCCTTTACTGGTTCAAGGCCTTGCATTAATCTCTGAGTAAGCATCCATTCCTTAGTATGGATATTGTGCACCGTCTCATTCAGAACATACTGTACACCGGTTTTGAGCCCTGCCAAGCCCGGTGTATTTTGTGTTCCCGCCTCATAACGATCTGGCCTCACTTGAGGCTGCTCTACTGCCTCAGATTGGCTTCCTGTCCCACCATGCAATAAAGGCACCAAGTCAAGCTCAGGATCGATGTACAGCCCTCCTGTGCCTTGTGGGCCGAGCAACCCTTTGTGTCCCGGGAAAGCCAGCATGTGAATGCCCATTGTTCTTACATCTATAGGTAAAATACCTGCACTTTGCGCGGCATCAACTAACAATTTTATTCCATGCTTCCTTGTTAGTTCAGCTATATCTGCAACAGGCATAATTGTTCCTAACAGGTTGGAACTATGATTAACAATAGCAAGTGTTGTGTTAGAACGAATAGCTGAGGCAACATCATCTATGTTAATCTTTCCACGTTCATCTGATTCTACATATGTCACTTCAATACCGATTGTCTGTTCCAGATAATATAATGGTCTTCTTACTGAATTATGTTCAACTGAGGTTGCGATAACATGATCACCAGGCTTCAACCAACCTTTTATCGCCATGTTTAATGACATCGTCGTATTAGAGGTGAATGCTATGTCATTCGGGTTTTTTATGTTAAATAGTTTAGCCAATTGTTTACGCGTTTCAAATAATATTCGACTTGCTCGCACAGCCATAGCATGACTGCCTCTTCCCGGATTAGCAGCGTCATTTAACATAGCATTAACAACTGCTTCTGTTACTGCAGGCGGCTTAGGCCAAGAGGTTGCCGCATGATCCAAATAAATGAGTGATTGGTTATGATTGCTCACGAATTTCACACCTTTCCTAGCTACCTGCTCACAACAATGGCATACCTTAGTTTAATCTTTCAAAAGCAAGATTACAACTAAGGTATGCCATTGTTTGGTATAGTCTATGCCATGTATTGAAGCAATTCTAGCAAACGTTCCAAATCCTGTTTACTATAGTATTGTAGCTCAATTTTGCCTTTATCTTTTTGCTGTTTAATTTTCACTGTCGTTTTAAATCGTTCACGAAGCGACTCCTCTAAATGGTCAATATACGGATCGCGTTTTTTCTGATTCGGCTTCGCTGTATCTTCCGGCTGCTTAGAATCAAGCTTCTGAATCGCCTCTTCAAGCTCGCGGACACTCCACTCTTGAGAAACGGTAAGATCTGCTAATTCCTTTTGCACCTTATCATCTTTAATGCCGACCAACGCTCTTGCGTGACCCATAGAAATTGTTCCACGTGAAACATTATCTTTTATTTCAGTTGGCAACGAAAGCAACCGAACGAAGTTGGCAATATGAGAACGGGACTTTCCGACCTTCATGGACAACTCTTCTTGCGTAAGCTTGAACTTATCGATAAGCGCCTGATAAGCAATTGCAACTTCAATTGCATTCAAATCCTCGCGCTGTAGGTTCTCAATTAAAGCAATCTCCATAACCTGTTGATCAGTAAACGATCTTACTACAGCAGGTATAGTCGCATTTCCACAATATTGTGAAGCACGGAAACGTCTTTCACCTGCTATGATTTCGTAACCTTTCAATACAGTACGAACAATAATAGGTTGAATGATGCCATGCTGCTTAATGGATTCTGCTAATTCTTTAATCGAATCCTCATCAAATGTTTTCCTAGGTTGATACGGATTAGGCCTTAGTTGGGATAAGGTAATTTCAATCACTTTATCATCGTCATTCACAGAAAGCGATGGGATAAGCGCATCCAGCCCTCTACCTAGCCGCTTGCTCATACATAATCACTTCCTTTGCGAGTTCAAGATAAACTTCTGCACCTTTAGAACGCGGGTCGTATGTGATAATAGCTTGTCCATGTGATGGCGCTTCACTTAAACGTACATTACGTGGAATAATCGTTTGATACACTTTTTGTTGGAAATACTTTTTCACTTCTTCAATAACTTGAATTCCCAAATTCGTTCTCGCATCAAGCATGGTCAGAAGAACACCCTCAATTTGAAGCGATGTATTTAAATGCTTTTGAACGAGTCGAACCGTATTAAGCAGTTGACTCAAACCTTCAAGAGCATAATATTCGCACTGAATAGGAATAAGAACAGAATCAGCTGCGGTTAACGAATTTATCGTTAATATCCCAAGTGACGGAGGACAATCAATAAGCACATAATCGAAATCATCCTTAACCATATGCAAAGACTTTTTCAAACGCAGCTCTCTTGATATCGTCGGCACTAATTCGATTTCGGCACCAGCCAATTGAATCGTTGCTGGAATGATTTTCAGACCTGGAACAGCCGTCTCAAACATTGCATCTTTTGGATGGACTTCATTAATAAGCACATCGTAAATACAATTCGTTACGTCCCCTTTGTTAATACCGAGACCACTTGTTGTATTCCCTTGTGGATCAATATCAACTAGCAGCACTTTTTTACCAAGTGATGCAAGACAGGCAGCTAAATTGACAGACGTTGTCGTTTTTCCGACACCGCCCTTCTGGTTGGCTATTGCAATTATCTTCGACAAAACCGGCTCACCTCTATGTGTACAACTTTTATGTGCTATTTTCTTAAGATCCATTAACGTAAAAATGCTAATAACATAAAACTAGTTAATTATCATGAATCATACATGTACAGCACATTTAATAAAAAACTAGCTACAAATGGCATCGCCGCCCTCAGTGAGGACGGCACAAATAAGCATTAAATTATACTATTTTAAGATATAACTCTATCTTTTAGGGATCTGGATCGTAATTTCATAATGATCTTCATGATCCTTTTCATTCGTCTTAATTTGCAATCCAGATCCAGAAACCATTTCAATGGATTGTCTGATTGTATTAAGGGCCAGACGTACGTCCTTAGTAAAAGAAATACGTTTCGCTTTCTTGAGTTTGGTTGACTCTTTTAGGAAAGCGATTCTAACCTCAGTCTGCTTAACATTCAAATCTTTAGTTATGATTTCATCTAATACTTTAAGCTGCAACTCTTCATTATCGAGCGACAACAAAGCCCTTGCATGTCGTTCCGTAATTTTCCGTTCCATTAAAGCCATCTTAATCGTATCATTCAACATTAACAATCTTAATTTATTGGCAATCGTCGATTGACTTTTCCCTAGACGCTGAGCCAAGCTTTCCTGTGTTAATTGATGAAGCTCGATTAATTTTTGATAAGCTATCGCTTCCTCAATTGCTGATAAACCTTCTCTTTGAAGATTCTCAATTAATGCAATGGAAGCTGTTTGTGAATCGTTGAATTCACGAACAATACCAGGGATCGTATCGTAACCTAGCTTAGTAACAGCACGCCAGCGACGTTCCCCTGCTATGATTTCATATCTTCCATTACGCATACGAACAACGATAGGCTGAATAACACCATGCGTTTTTATCGTTTGACATAATTCTTCAATTCGGTCATCATCAAAAATCGTCCGCGGCTGAAATGGGCTTGCGTCGATTTCTTGAATCGGTATTTGCCGAACTTCTTCTTGCGGTATGCGCTGCTCGGACAGGCCGAACAATCGAGAAAATTGTTCTTTCATATCGATAATTACCACCCGATCATGAGATAAACCTTGTTTTTAATCACTTCAAAAGAAACCATAACCCCCATCATAGTAATGGGAAGCATGCGTTTCACACAAAATGTCAGCATTAACACTAGTAAACTAGGAAAATGTCTCCATTCTATTAAAAAGCAATTACAAGGTTTTTGCAATAAATACGCTTCAGCAGTAAGATTGGTTCATTGCCAATTGGATTATTTCGGTTACTAGAACCTCTCTCAGGTAATAATCGTCAACTGCACGGCGAACATCCATAACAAAATTCATTCGGAAATGATAGGAGAGGCTTCAGTTAAAATATAATCAGGTATGGCTGTAAAGCTTGATACGATGCTTATATTTGCCCGTGATACGAACTTCAATGTGTCTTATGAAGACGTTTATTGGTTCGTCTATGTAACGGTATCGTCCAGTCTCTTCATCTACTATAATAATTCGACTATCACTGGACGATCTCCTGCTTGACATCATTTTAGAACAAATAATTGTTATAAGAAAATGGAAGTTCTTTTCCCCAAGTAACCATTTGCAAAATGTTTCACGTGGAACATTAGATGCCAGCTACATAAGTGGCTGTTTTAGTGGAGTGCCTGCTTTTCTAGGGTATTTACGCGGAGTAGCATCTAGCTTCTCTATTAAAACAATATGTCGCTCTGATTGCTCGTTTGGAAGTGATAACTGATGCTGTGATTTAATTTTTCCTTTGAGCTCTCTTAGGCTTAAAGCTGCCTCCCGAACTTCTTCATCCGATTGCGAGCCTTTCATAGCAGCAAACAATCCACCTTTTTTTACGAAGGGCAAACAAAATTCATTTAATACATTTAATCTCGCAACTGCCCTTGCCGTTACTAAATCATACTTGTCACGGTGGTCTGGCAATTGTGCAATATCTTCAGCCCGGCCATGCAAGCATAAAACCTGATCTAAACCAAGCTGCTCTTTCAGATGCGTTAGGAATTGTATTCTTTTATTCAAAGAATCAACAATCATGATTTGCAAATGAGGAAAACAAATTTTCAAAGGAATACTAGGAAAACCCGCTCCTGAGCCTATATCAGCAAGCTTACGAACACTGTCCATCTTCGTATAAAAAGAAAGCGATACGGAATCATAAAAATGTTTCTCGTATACAGCATCTCGTTCGGTAATGCCGGTCAAATTCATTTTCTCATTCCACTCAACGAGCAGGCGATAATAAGTTTCGAACTGTTTAAGCTGAAAGGGAGAAAGCGGAATGCCGCTCTCCTCCATTCGTTTTGTAAACCATTTTAAAGTTTCGTCCATATTATGATCCTCTCGCTGCAGTAACACGGTTGTAATGTTCCAAGTAAACAAGCAGTATAGAAATATCAGCTGGTGTAACACCGGCAATCCTTGACGCTTGACCAATAGATAGCGGTCTGATAACAGAAAGCTTTTGCTTCGCTTCAGATGCTAAGCTGCGAACATCACTATAATCAATGTCATCAGGAATACGTTTTTTCTCCATTTTGTTCAAACGTGCTACTTGCACAAGCTGCTTCTCAATATAACCTGCATATTTAATTTGAATTTCAACCTGTTCCTTCATTTCCTCTGTCATTTCTGGAACGGAAGGTACAACCGTTTCCAGCATCGCATAAGTAACTTCCGGTCGACGAAGCAACGATAACGCATCAGTGCCATGCTCCATTGGCGCTGTACCCGCTGCTATCAGCATTTCATTTGCTTGATCAGGTTTTACTTTAGTTCCGCGTAGACGTTCAATATCCATTTCAACCAATTCTTTTTTACGCAAAAATTTATTGTAACGTTCTTCCGAAATAAGACCGATTTCGTAGCCAGTTGGCGTTAGACGATAATCTGCATTGTCGTGGCGAAGCAGCAATCGATATTCCGCTCTTGAAGTGAGCAAACGATAAGGATCGTTCGTCCCCTTCGTAACAAGATCGTCGATCATTACACCGATATAGCCATCTGCACGACCGATAATAATCGGTTCTTTCCCTTGTACTTTGCGTGCAGCATTAATGCCAGCCATAACGCCTTGTCCCGCTGCTTCCTCATAACCAGAAGTTCCGTTTATTTGTCCAGCTGTGAATAAACCGTCAATCACCTTTGTCTCCAAAGATGGCCACAGCTGTGTAGGAACTACCGCATCATATTCGATCGCATATCCGTTACGCATCATCTCAACTTTTTCCAAACCTGGTATAGAACGTAAAATACCAAGCTGTACATCTTCCGGCATACTTGTGGAGAGACCTTGTACATAATACTCAGAGGTATTTTTACCTTCTGGCTCTAAGAAGATTTGGTGTTTTGGCTTATCAGCAAAACGGACGATTTTATCTTCAATAGAAGGACAATATCTTGGGCCCGTTCCCTCAATTGCACCTGAGAACATTGGCGCACGATGAAGATTGTCATTGATAATTTTGTGCGTCGCTTCAGATGTATATGTTAACCAGCAAGGCAATTGCTCGTTTGTGGAAGATTCCGTCTCATGCGAGAAAAACTTCGGTTTGTCGTCGCCAGGTTGAATTTCTGTTTTCGAAAAATCAATCGTATCTTTGTGAACACGCGGAGGCGTACCTGTCTTGAAACGTACAAGCTCCAAACCATGCTCCTTCAAGCTTGCCGAAAGTCTGACTGACGGCTGTTGATTATTTGGTCCGCTCTCATACATCAGCTCGCCCATAATAATTTTGCCGCGCAAATAGGTGCCCGTTGTAACAACCGTTGTCTTTGCACGATACTCAGCGCCTGTTTTTGTAACGATTCCTAAGCATTTACCATCCTCAACAATAAGCTCTTCAGCCATACCTTGTCTCAGAGTCAAATGAGGTGTTTCTTCAATTGTCTTTTTCATTAAATGCTGATAATCAAACTTGTCAGCTTGCGCACGCAGTGCATGCACCGCTGGACCTTTACCTGTATTAAGCATCCTCATTTGAATGAACGTTTTATCGATATTACGTCCCATCTCACCGCCGAGCGCATCAATTTCACGCACCACATGGCCTTTTGCCGGTCCGCCGATAGATGGATTACATGGCATAAAAGCAACCATGTCTAGATTTATTGTAAGCAGCAGCGTTTCGCAGCCCATACGTGCGGCCGCAAGTGCAGCTTCACAGCCTGCATGCCCCGCTCCAATGACGATCACGTCATATTCACCAGCTATATATCTCATTGTCCTTTACCCTCCTAAAGGTTTTCGTAGAAAACCACTTCGTAAGCATTATCTTAGGTTTTCGTAGAAAACCACTTCGTAAGCATTATCTTAGGTTTTCGCAGAAAACCACTTCGTAAGCATTATCTTAGGTTTTCGCAGAAAACCACTTCGTAAGCATAACCGAAGGCTTTCATTGAAAACTTTCTTATGCCCCATCATTTCAGTGAAACCTATATGCTGAATAGAATAATGATTTGCTCGATATTCTATTTCCTTAATTAACACTTAGAGCTGCGCTAATCTTAAATCACAGAGACAGCTGGAAACTCTGCCTCATTTGCGAAATCACTTTTTAGCAGCGAACTAACTTTACTTCTTCATTAAAACCACATGTTGTAAGTTTAATTCATATCGGCTGCAAAAGCCTACTTCCATCTATTTCCCTAAGCAGAACTGCGAGAAAATTTGATCGATCAATGAATCTCCAGCCTCATCACCCAAAATTTCACCAAGCGACTCCCACGCGGATCTGGCATCGATTTGAATGAGGTCAATCGGTATTCCTGTATCAGATGCTTCTATTGCATCGACTAGCGATTGCCTTGCCCGCTTCAATAAAGCAATATGTCGAACATTGCTCACATATGTCAGATCACCTGATTCAAGCTGGCCTTCAAAAAACATCTCGCTTATCGTCTTCTCTAAGCGGTCTAACCCATCTTCCTCAAGAACCGACATTTTAACGATGGAATCGACCGGAATCGACTCCTCCACCACCTCAATTTCTAATTGACGCGGCAAGTCAGTCTTATTTATGATCGCAATGACTGGGCGACCCTTCATTTGCAACAATAGCTCCCGATCATCAGCTTGCAACGGCTCATTATAGTTCAGCACTAGCAAAATGAGATCCGCTTCTTCAAGCGCATTGCGAGAGCGCTCCACCCCAATTCGCTCAACAACATCCGTTGTTTCACGAATACCAGCCGTATCGAGCAGTCGAAGTGGAATTCCGTTTAGCGCTACAAATTGTTCAATGACATCACGAGTCGTACCTGGGATATCGGTAACGATAGCCTTATTCTCCTGCGTCAGTACATTCATAAGAGACGATTTACCGACATTGGGACGCCCAACGATTGCTGTTACAATACCTTCTCTTAGTATCTTGCCTTCGTTTGCGGTTTTTAACAGACGATCTATTTCATTAATAGCAGAATCGCATTGGTCACGAATAAACGAGCTCGTCATTTCCTCTACGTCATGCTCCGGATAATCGATGTTCACTTCTATATGGGCAAGCAGCTCAATGACCGTCTGCCGCAAAGCTTTAATCCGCTTCGACAGAACGCCCTCCGCTTGTTTGCGGGCAACGGAAAATGCTCGATCAGATTTGGATCGAATCAAATCGATAACAGCCTCTGCCTGCATAAGATCGATTCGACCATTCAGGAAGGCACGCTTCGTAAACTCGCCTGGCTCCGCTGTGCGATAGCCGTCCAGCTGCAATACGACATCAAGCACCTTTTTAACAGCAATAACGCCGCCATGTGCGTTAATTTCGACAACATCCTCCGCGGTAAACGAACGGGGGCCTCTCATCAGCGTAACAAGTACTTCTTCAACCTCTTCTCCAGACCTCGGATCGAGAATATGACCATAATGCAGCGTATGTGTATCCGCATCATTTAGATTTATTTTCGAACGAAAAACACTCGCGATACCTGCAATTGCCTCAGGTCCGCTTACTCTAATTATTGCGATTCCGCCTTCTCCGACTGCTGTGGAAATGGCAGCTATCGTATCATGTACCATTGCTGTCAGCACCTCTCAAATGGAAAAACAGCAATGACCATTATGAGCCATTGCTGTGGATAGCGTATTGATTCGTATACATTTATAATGTACAGCTTATTGTCTTAATGCAATAACGACTCGCCGGTTCGGCTCATCGCCTTTACTAAACGTTTTCACCTTAGGGTGGTTCTGCAACTGCGAATGAATAACTTTGCGCTCATGCGGCGACATCGGCTCCAAGACAACTTCTTTCCTTGTGCGGATAACTCGTCCCGCCAAACGATCGGATAAATCCGCTAACGTTTTGCGGCGGCGCTCCCGAAAATCTTCTGCATCAAGTACGATACGCAAATGACTGTCTGAATAACGATTAGCCACAATATTAACCAAGTACTGTAATGCATCCAACGTTTGTCCGCGACGTCCAATCAGCATGCCAAGATCTCCACTGCCTGTTACAGCAATATGTATACCGTCTCTTGTTTGCTTTCGATCGATGTTTACTTGCAATCCCATCGTGCCAGCCACTTCACGGAGGAAATTCTCCGCTTCAAGCATGGGATCGGGAATAAGCTCAAGCTCAACTTTCGCTTCCTTTGCGCCGAACAGTCCAAAGAAACCTTTGGTTGGCTGCTCAAGCACAACTTGTTTAACGCGGTCTTCAGTTACTTGCAATTGTAATAATCCGTTACGTACAGCATCTTCTACCGTTTTCCCCGATGCAATGATTTTCTTCATTTCGCAGGGGCCTCCTTACCTTTGTCAGATGAACGAACGTATAGGAAGTAGTTTTGAATGATTGTGTAAATGTTGCTGTAAACCCAGTACAAAGGAAGAGCCGCTGGGAAAGAAAGTGCCATTACAAAAATGAGCACAGGGAAGATCGCCAGCATCATGCCCATACCTGGCATTGTTTGTGTTTGCTGCTTCTGCATCATCTTTGACTGAATGAACGTTGTAGCGGCAGCGAGAATAGGAAGAATGTAATACGGATCTTTCTCTCCAAGCTGAAGCCACAGGAATGTATGCTCACGAATATCAGGGTTTTTGTAGATTGAATTGTACAAAGCGATAAAAATCGGCATTTGAACAATTAGAGGCAAACAGCCCGCCATCGGATTTACCTTATGCGTTTGGAAAAGCTTCATTGTCTCTTCTTGCTGCTTTTGCGGATTGTCTTTGTGCTTTTTCTTAATTTCAGCCATTTGCGGCTGCAACGCTTGCATAGCTTTGGAGCTGCGGTACTGTTTTAGCGTTAACGGCAAAATCAATGTTCTTACAATGATCGTCAGGAGCAATATCGCAAGTCCGTAGGAGTCGCCAAACCAGCCTGCGAACGTATCAAGCGTTAAGGCAAAGTAATAAACGACGTTCTTCTCCCAGAAGTTCCCCTTCAATAGATCAGCAGTCTCGGTTGTCTCTGTTGATGGAGCGCCGCATCCTGCCAGCACACCCATAAGCAGAACAAGACCGAACACTAAAATCATTTTCTTGTTTTTTGTCCAAAACAACAACTTTAAAACTCCTCTCTGAAAGCCATTACATCAAGCGTCAGCGGCAATAGCCGTGCTCTTGCGGCGCAGCATATGTTTCGTGGAAAAATACAGGCATTGTATGACTAATACAATCTTATATTTTCATTCTAGACTATACCATAATTTATGGGACAAAGAAACAACGAGACTATCCTTGCATCCGCTTTCTTGGCGCATGCTGTATCGCGTTTTTTAGGCATGCGAAGCAAGCCGGCAAAATATCGTTAATCTGCCTGCTTCTCTTTAGAAATACTCGTGCTTTTCAGCAAACCGGCCTTCTTCAATACATGAAGAACGCTCTTCTCCATATCCTTCATCTTCATCAATGTAGCAGGCTTTCTTACTATTAGTATGAAGTCGGTTCTGGGAACGATTCGATTGGCTTGGTGACGAACAATTTCTTTAATCATTCTGCGCATGCGATTACGTACTACCGCATTGCCTATTTTTTTACTTGCCGATACACCGAGGCGAAATGGTTCCGCCGATGGTTGCTTCGACCAATAGACGACGAATTGCCCATTCGCAAACGATTTGCCGCCTCGATAAATCCGGCTGAAGTCTTCACGATTGCGAAGACGCAATTTTCTATGCACGACTGTTGGCCACCGTTCTCTTGTTCATCTTCTAAGTATAGTCAGCAAGCGAGCAGCCTAAGCTGCTGCTCACTCACTCCTCATCCTCACAAGCAAAAAAAAAAGACCACCGGACGTGGTCTTCTGCTTATGCGCTCAGTACTTTTCTTCCTCTTTGACGACGCGCTGCCAAAACTTTACGTCCGTTCTTCGTGCTCATCCGTTTGCGGAATCCATGCACTTTCGCGCGTTTGCTTACATTAGGTCTAAATGTAGGTCTCATCGTTCTGCACCTCCTATACTGCGTGTTTCCAATCAAGCGTAAACGGCTCTCGCCGTCATAGTTTGACGGAGCAGCATCGTTTCGCGGTGTATATAAGCAGCATTATAAGCATGCACCTATAACGTCTTATATTTAAAAAAACGCTTTTTTTATTAAACCATGCCCAGCCCCAAAAGTCAATGATCAGCTCCAGCACCCTCTTGTTGATAAAAATAATTTCAAGTCAGCTGTGGATAAACGCATGAATTGACTTCATTTATCAAAAACTAATAACATGTGCACAATCCACAGGCGGGTTAAACGAACTTTGTCGAAATCTTAACAAGATATAAACAATATGTAGTGGTGTAGATAACTTTTATGCACAAGCAGTTGAGAATGTGGATAAAATATGCGATTTCGTTGAAATATAAGGCATCTTTTGCTATGATAATTATGTTTTCACTGTGGATTAGATCAATATTGCCTCAGTTTTATCAACAGCCTGTGGATAACATTGTGAACAAACTCATCCCCTATTTATAACTCATTCACTTATTTCTCTTCATAATGTGGATGCTTTCGTTATAATACCCTTGTTTTCGACATTTTTTCTTGCAACTGCGCCACTTGTGGCGATTTGGATAAGGAGTGACAGTCTGTGGACAGCCATACCTATGATTTATGGCAGCAAGTGTTGTCGATCATACAGACGAAATTGAGCAAACCGAGCTTTGACACTTGGTTCAAAGCAACGAAAGCTAATTTTGTTGATGATTCCATGCTTGAAGTAACAGCGCCGACAACATTTGCGGCCGAATGGCTGGAGGGCCGTTATACGAAGCTAATAAGAACGACACTGTTTGAGTTTTTGGGCAGACAAGTTGATGTTCGCTTCTCTATTGAGGAGCCGAAGGGTGCGGAGCCCGCATATATGTTCCCGCCGAAAGCGGTGCATTCCCCTGTCATGAATGAGGAAGCGACACCTACTCATATGCTTAACCCGAAGTATACGTTTGATACATTCGTTATCGGTGCTAACAACCGATTTGCGCATGCAGCATCGCTTGCCGTAGCGGAAGCGCCGGCCAAAGCTTACAATCCATTGTTTTTATACGGTGGAGTTGGGCTAGGCAAAACCCACTTAATGCATGCCATTGGCCACTACATCATGGATCACAACCCGAATACGAAAGTTCTTTACATCTCGTCTGAGAAATTCACCAACGAATTCATTAACGCTATCCGTGATAATCGTGGTGAAAGCTTCCGTACAAAGTATCGCAATATCGACGTTCTGCTC
This sequence comes from Paenibacillus sp. 01T424, assembly GCF_056398745.1. Classification (NCBI taxonomy): domain Bacteria; kingdom Bacillati; phylum Bacillota; class Bacilli; order Caryophanales; family Paenibacillaceae; genus Paenibacillus; species Paenibacillus sp. 01T424. The sequence continues at coordinate 66,732 of NZ_JBFTPZ010000034.1, forward strand.
ATTGACGATATTCAATTTCTAGCCGGAAAAGAACAGACGCAGGAAGAGTTTTTCCACACCTTTAATGCGCTGCATGAGGAGCGGAAACAAATTGTCATTTCAAGTGACCGGCCTCCAAAGGAAATTCCTACGCTGGAAGAAAGGCTTCGCTCTCGCTTTGAATGGGGACTTATTACCGACATTCAGCCGCCAGATCTGGAGACGCGGATTGCAATACTGCGCAAGAAAGCACGCGCTGAGAATCTAGATATTCCTAACGAAGCGATGATCTATATCGCTAATCAAATCGATACAAATATTCGTGAACTGGAGGGTGCCCTTATTCGGGTAGTCGCCTATTCATCCTTGATAAATGCAGACATTACGTCGCATTTGGCGGCAGAAGCGCTTAAGGATATCATTCCTTCCAGCAGACCTAGAATGATTACGATGCATGATATTCAGACAAAGGTTGGGGAGTTCTACGGGCTGCGGCTAGAGGAATTCAAAGCGCGGAAACGAACGAAGGCGGTAGCCTATCCTAGGCAAATCGCAATGTATCTATCCAGGGAGCTCACCGATTTCTCGCTTCCGAAGATTGGCGAAGCTTTTGGCGGGCGTGACCATACAACCGTTATCCACGCACATGAGAAAATTACACAGCAGCTTAAAATAGATCAGGACCTGTACAAAATCATTCAAAACCTGACCGAAAAGATCAAAAATCATATGTGAACAACTAAGCAAGCCTATGCACAAGCTATGCACATGTGGATAGGCTTGCTTTATCGGTCTTCCAAGGGGTTATCCACATATTCAGTGCCCCTACTACTACGACTACTAAAAATCTTTAAAAAAACATCATCAAATACGGCAAAACGGCTGATGCCAGCCTTTACAGGCAAAAGCTCGCTTCGCGGTTAAGTATAAGGTTTGTATAACGTTTAAAAATAAACGCAAAATCATCAAAACATAACCAAATTACGCCATTTTCAAAAAAAATCGTTTGTGAGAGCTCATACTTGGATGAATTTATAAGAACGCTAGGAGTGAAATCATGAAATTAACAATCTCAAAAAATGAATTAAACGATGCGATACAGCAAGTAGCAAAAGCTGCTTCCTCACGTCCTGCTATACCTATTCTCGGCGGTATCAAAATTGAGGTTACTCATCTTGGGGTAACACTTACAGCAAGCGATACCGATATCTCTATTCAAAGCTTCATCCCTGTGGAAAGAGATCAATTCGTTATTGCACATGTGGATAAACCGGGAAGCGTCGTTTTGCCCGCAAAGTTTTTCGTGGAGATTGTAAAAAAACTCCCATCCGAGCAAGTCGTTATCGATGTGAGCAATACTTACCAGACGATGATCCGTTCGGGCTCTACTGAAATACAAATGGTGGGACTTGATCCGGAAGAATTTCCAGTACTTCCTTCCATCGAACAAAACGATATATTGCAAATGCCTGGCGATCTATTAAAAGCAATGATTCGTCAAACTGTGCTTGCAGCCTCAGCAAGTGAACAAACGCCTATTTTGACAGGTGTACTTTGGAACTTGCTTGAAGGGGAATTGAAATTTGTAGCAACGGACCGCCACCGTCTAGCAAGCCGTACGGCACAAGTTGAAACAGAAGCACAGCTCAAATTCAGCAATGTCGTCATTTCAGCGAAAACACTAATTGAGCTATCCAAGCTCGTTCCAGAGCAAAATGCTCTTGTCGATATCGTTGTAACAGACAACCAAGTGTTGTTTAAACTCGGAAATGTATTATTTTATACACGTATCCTTGATGGAACTTATCCCGATACTTCTAAAATTATTCCGCAAACGTTCAAAACAGAACTTGTACTTGATACAAAAAATGTGATGGACGCGATTGATCGTGCCTACCTCATGTCTCGTGAGGAAAAAACGAATATCGTACGCCTTATGACGCTTGAAGATGGAACGATTGAAATTTCATCCAGCTCGACTGAGCTTGGACGAGTAACGGAGCAGCTTGAAGCAAAAGAATTTAACGGTGAGCCTCTTCGAATCGCATTTAACTCTAAATATATGCTAGACGTCCTTAAAGTCATTGATAGCGAGCAATTGTTTATTGGCTTTACAGGCGCAATGAGCCCTATTATTATTCGTCCTATGGACCATGCATATAGCATGTATGTCATCTTGCCTTATAGAACAACGGGCTAAATCTCAAATATAAGCAAGAAAGGGCTGACCTATTTTCATGAAAGAAATCGCCATCAAGACGGAATATATAACGCTGGGCCAATTTTTGAAGCTTTCTGATTGCATTCAAACCGGCGGTCATGCGAAGTTTTTCCTTCAAGAAAACACTGTCGTTATTAACGGAGAAGCGGATAACCGCAGAGGAAGAAAATTGTATGCTGGCGATAAAGTAGAGGTTGAAGGCTGCGGCGTCTTTACGGTAGGTAAAGAGTAACGCACCAACGGACCGGGAGGTCAAAACGTGTTTTTAACGAGCATACAGCTGCAAAATTATCGGAACTACAGCGAGATTGACTTGCAAACGCCGAATAAGGTCAATATTTTTCTTGGGCAAAATGCTCAAGGCAAAACTAATTTGCTAGAGGCTATATTCGTACTTGCTTTAACGAAGTCTCATCGTACCTCTAAGGATAAGGAGCTTATTGGCTGGCAAGAAAGCTCCGCTCGCATTACTGGTGAGGTCGATAAGAAGTACGGAGCGATTAAGCTGGATCTCCTTTTCTCAGCGCAAGGAAAAAAAGCGAAAATAAACGGACTTGAGCAGCGTAAGCTCAGTGATTTCATCGGTTCGGTAAATGTCGTCATGTTTGCGCCAGAGGATCTTGAAATTGTAAAAGGAACGCCGGGAGTGCGAAGACGGTTTCTCGATATGGAAATCGGACAAGTACAGCCCGGCTATTTGTATACACTCCAGCAATATGGAAAAGTGCTGCAGCAGCGCAACAATTTTTTGAAAGCCTCCTATCCTGGGGGGGCAAATCAAACGATGCTTGAGGTGTGGAATCAGCAGCTCGCAGAGCATGGTGTTAAAATCATGAAAAAAAGGAAACACTTTATACATAAATTACAAACGTTTGCAGAACGAATACATGCAGGCATAACGAACGGGACTGAGCAGCTCACGATTGACTACCGTCCTTCTTTTGATACAGATGCCCAGCAAGATGAATCTGTTTTATTTGATCAATTTATGATAAAGTTAACACAGGTGAAAGATCAGGAGATTCGCAGAGGTGTTACGCTCGTGGGTCCGCATCGCGATGATTTGGCGTTTTTTATCAACGGCAAAGAAGCGCAAGTCTACGGCTCACAGGGGCAGCAGCGAACAACGGCCCTGTCTTTAAAATTGGCAGAAATAGAACTCATTAACGAGGAAATCGGTGAGTATCCGATTTTGCTGCTTGACGATGTGCTGTCAGAGCTTGATCAGAACCGTCAGACACAGCTTATTGAGACATTTCAGAGCAAAGTACAAACCTTTATTACAACGACCGGCCTTGAAAGCGTGAATGTGAGCAGGCTTCAGGATGCCGGCATCTATCATGTGCATGACGGCCGAGTGACACGTTAAATTGCGAATAGGAGAGGTGAGGAAGAGGACATGTACATCCATTTGGGCGGCGAGAAAATAATTCGGGCTGCGGAGCTCGTGGCCATCTTTGATATTTCTATCGAGCAATCCTCTAAACTATCCAAGCAATTCGTTGCGGGAGCACGCAAGCGTAAGGACGTTGAAACGATAGGCGAGGAAGAGCCAAAATCGATCGTTGTAACGAAGCAAAAAATATATTATTCGCCTATTTCATCCTCTACGCTTAAGAAAAGAGCCCATCAGTTTGTGGCTAACGGCTAGAGCGAAGGCGATCAGGAACAGCAGTTGAGAGGAGCAGTGAAGTTGCATGTCTTTGGAACAGCATACGTATGACGAGAGTCAGATACAGGTCTTGGAAGGTTTAGAGGCGGTACGCAAACGTCCGGGGATGTATATTGGCTCCACTAGTGGCAAAGGTCTTCACCATCTCGTATGGGAGGTTGTTGATAACAGTATTGACGAGGCTTTGGCCGGTTATTGCTCAAAAATCGAAATTATCGTGCATGAGAATAACAGCGTAACGGTTATCGATAATGGACGCGGTATCCCTGTAGGAGAGAATGCGAAACTGAAAAAATCGACGCTAGAAGTCGTTATGACTGTTTTGCATGCGGGAGGTAAGTTCGGCGGAGAGGGCTATAAAGTATCCGGCGGCTTGCACGGGGTCGGCGTATCTGTCGTAAACGCACTGTCCGAGCTTGTCATTGTTCAAGTAAAACGCGAAGGCAATATCTATCAGCAAGAGTACCGCAAGGGTGCTCCGCAGTATGATATTAAAATTGTCGGCGAGACAACGGAAACAGGTACTCAAGTAACATTTAAGCCTGATACAGAAATTTTTACGGAAACGACCGTATACGACTATGAGACGCTGCAATCGCGTATTCGCGAGCTTGCGTTTTTGAATAAAGGCATTGAAATTGTGCTTAGTGATGAGCGTACTGGCGTATCCAATACGTTTAAATATGAGGGCGGTATTATCGAGTTTGTAAAATACTTGAACCGCAATCGCGAACCTTTGCATGAGCTGCCAATTTATGTGGAAGGCTCGAAGGATCATATCCAAGTAGAAGTCGCTCTACAGTATAATGACAGCTACACCGAGAATATATACTCTTTCGCAAATAATATTAATACACATGAGGGTGGTACGCATGAGTCGGGCTTTAAGAGCGCACTTACGCGTATTATTAACGATTATGCCCGCAAATCAAATCTCATCAGGGATAATGATTCGAATTTCTCCGGCGATGATGTGCGTGAGGGCTTGACGGCTATTATTTCTGTCAAAATCCCGGAACCGCAATTTGAGGGACAAACAAAGACTAAGCTTGGCAACAGCGAAGTCCGCGGAATCGTAGAATCATTTTTTGCTGAGAAGCTGCAGGAATTTCTAGAAGAGAATCCTTCTGTTTCGCGCAAAATCGTAGAAAAAGGTCTATCTGCTGCTCGTGCTCGTGAAGCAGCGCGCAAAGCGCGTGAGCTGACTCGCCGTAAGAGCGCTCTGGAAGTTGGCTCTCTACCTGGTAAGCTTGCTGACTGCTCATCCAAGGATGCATCGATCAGCGAACTGTACATCGTAGAAGGTGACTCTGCCGGTGGATCTGCCAAGCAGGGCCGCGATCGTCATTTCCAAGCCATTTTGCCGCTTCGCGGTAAGATTTTGAACGTAGAAAAAGCGCGTCTCGATCGTATTCTTGGCAATGCTGAGATTCGGGCAATGATTACAGCGATGGGCACCGGTATAAGTGATGATTTCGATTTAACTAAAGCACGTTATCACAAAATCATCATTATGACCGATGCGGATGTCGATGGCGCTCATATTCGTACGCTCATCTTAACGTTCTTCTATCGCTATATGCGTGAAATTATAGACGCTGGCTATATTTATATTGCACAGCCTCCTCTATTCAAGATCGAGCGTAATAAGGTCATTCGCTACGCGCAAACCGAGAAGGAACGCGAGAAGATTTTGGCTGAATTTGGAGAAGGCGTAAAAGTAAACGTTCAGCGCTATAAAGGTCTTGGAGAGATGAACGCTACTCAGCTTTGGGAGACAACGATGGATCCTGAAAGCCGTACGATGCTCCAGGTAACGATTGAGGATGCAATTGAAGCGGATATCGTGTTCGACACGCTTATGGGCGATAACGTTGAACCGCGCCRCGAATTTATTCAAAAATACGCTAGATACGTAACGAATCTAGATGTTTAAAATAAAGGATCTCGTAAAGAAGCAGCCGCCCATTATGGACGACTGCTTCTTTTTTTAAATCGGCCATAGGCGACTGCATAACGATATACTTTATGAAAAACATTTTGGTCAGGCAGCTTTCGAAAGATAAATGGGTCGGGTAGTGTATTGACTTCCAAAATCCATGGATGCAGTTTTGCATCAATTGCGATGTCCACGCCTAGCTCTTTTATATTGGGGTAGGCACCTTGTAACTGGTTGGCAATCGTAATGCTGACTTTTCTTAATTTGTTTTTGAAGGCAGCAAGTTCTGAAGCATTAGCATGATCGCCCATGAGCCGCTCAAGAGCCATCGGAGTCCCGCCGCTGTGATAATTGGTTACTATTTTCGCAGGATGGGCGAGTCTACCGATAATGCCAGTGGCCTCCCATTCGTTATGAGGGTTTTTCTGAACCATAACGCGAATATCGAAGCGCCGCTTTTGATGTTTTAGCAAATGGATACCTTTTTGAACAAGATAGCTTCGCTTCTTCGTTTGTTGAGCTAGCTTATGGTATAACTGGTCGAGTGTTGAGAAAAACAAGATTTTTGTCCCTAGCTGATAGCGATATCCGAGAGCAGGTACAGTAGTTCTCTCCACGCGGATGACGCCATTGCCGAACGTACCGTTTATCGGCTTGACGTAGACCATACCATATTCACTAAGCATTGACTGAAGGCTGCCGCGTCCGAATAGTTTTGTTGGGGGCATATAAGAGCGTAAATAGTCAGATTTCAACATGACTTTTGTTTTGGCCCATTTGCTCGTAACGCGTTGTATACTCAACGATTTTTCTCCTTTCAAAATGCTGCTTTTACAGGTCATCGATTTCAAATGATGCAGGAGACAGACTTTCGATTGAGTGGTATAATGAAAGTTGGGTCTGTTTATTTTATGGCAGGTTTTCATGTATGGAGAGCGGTAATTCACCTATTTTTAGCAAGTAAAGACGAAAGTTTCGCAGGAATTCCAAAAGCATGAGCGCAAAAGGTTTATATGCTCGCTTTTTGAGAAAGTAATATAAGAGTTATGTTGATTTAAGAGTAGCTATAGATGGCGTCAGGGAGGTAAATCATGGCGGAAGAACAACGTATGTCTGTAAGAGATCGAGATATTGGTACGGAGATGCGGGATTCCTTTATGGATTACGCAATGAGTATCATCGTAAGTCGCGCTCTTCCCGATGTTAGGGATGGACTTAAACCAGTGCATCGACGTATTTTGTATGCGATGTCTGAGCTGGGCATGTCACCGGACAAGCCCCATAAGAAGTCAGCGAGAATTGTAGGAGAAGTAATCGGTAAGTATCACCCGCATGGTGATTCCGCAGTTTATGAGTCGATGGTACGGATGGCACAAGATTTCTCCATGCGTTATATGCTCGTAGATGGACATGGTAACTTTGGTTCAGTTGATGGCGACTCTGCAGCTGCCATGCGTTATACGGAAGCTCGTCTTTCGAAGATGGCAATGGAGTTGCTACGCGATATCAACAAGGAAACGATTGATTTCATTCCTAACTATGACGGTGAAGAGTCGGAACCAGTTGTATTGCCAGCACGTTATCCAAACCTTCTCGTAAACGGGGTTACTGGGATAGCGGTTGGTATGGCTACGAATATTCCACCTCATAACTTGAATGAGGTTATCGATGGAGTACAGGCGCTTATTGTTAATCCTGACATTACACCACTCGAACTCATCGAACACATAAAAGGTCCGGATTTTCCAACAGCCGGTTTTGTAATGGGCCGTATGGGGATTCGTCAAGCTTATTTGACAGGCCGCGGTTCGGTAACAATGCGAGCAAGGGCGACGATTGAAGAAAATAACGGCAAAGCGCGCATCATTGTGCATGAACTGCCTTATCAAGTCATTAAAGCTCGTTTAGTTGAGAAAATTGCCGAGCTCGTTCGCGAGAAGAAAATTGAAGGTATTACTGATTTGCGAGATGAATCGGATCGTAACGGCATGCGCGTAGTCATTGAGCTTCGTCGTGATGTTAACCCGAGCATCGTACTTAATAATTTGTACAAGCATACACAGCTGCAATCCAACTTTGGGATTAACATGCTGGCACTCGTAAATGGTGAGCCTAAGACGCTTAACATACGCGATATGCTTTATCATTATTTACAGCATCAGATCGAGGTTATTCGTCGTCGTACGGAGTTTGATCTCAAAAAGGCTGAAGCTCGCGCACATATCTTGGAGGGCTTGCGAATAGCGCTTGACCATTTGGATGAGGTCATTGCACTCATTCGCGCTTCCCAAACAGCTGATCAAGCTCGTGAAGGCTTAATTACAAGATTCTCGCTCAGCCATGAGCAGGCGCAAGCGATTTTGGATATGCGTTTGCAGCGCCTGACTGGTCTGGAAAGAGATAAAATAGAAGCAGAGTATGCAGAACTTATGCGTAAAATTGCTGAATATAAAGCGATTCTAGCTGATGAGCAGCTTGTGCTCGATATTATTAGCACAGAGCTTGCTGAATTGAAGGATCGTTTCGGTGATGAGCGTCGTACGGAGATAATGGCAAGTGATGAGGAAATTCTCGATGAGGATCTTATTCCTCGTGAGGATGTTATCATCTCCATTACTCACACGGGCTATATCAAGCGTTTGCCGGTTGGCACTTACCGCAGCCAGAAGCGCGGCGGCAAAGGCGTTGTCGGCATGGGTACTAAGGATGATGACTTTGTTGAGCATCTATTTGTATCCAATACGCATCACTACCTGCTGTTCTTTACGAACAAAGGTAAGGTGTATAAGCTGAAAGCCTATGAGATTCCTGATCTTAACCGTACTGCACGCGGTACGCCTATTATCAACCTCATTCAAATTGAACAGGGTGAGACAATCAATGCGGTCATACCTGTACAAGAATTTGATTCGGAACATTACTTGTTCTTTGCTACAAGGCAAGGGGTTGTGAAGAAGACTCCGCTTGATGACTACGTCAACATTCGGAAAGTCGGATTGATCGCAATCTCACTTCGTGAGGACGATGATCTAATTGGCGTTAAGCTGACTGACGGTAACCAGGAAATTATTATGGGAACTGCGCAGGGCATGTCCATACGTTACTCTGAGCAGGATGTCCGTTCTATGGGACGTTCCGCTACAGGCGTGAAAGGTATCCAGCTTGATGATGAAGATACCGTTATTGATATGGATGTTATCGTACCGGATAACGATATCCTGATCGTTACCTCCAAAGGTTACGGCAAGAGGACACCAGTGGCCGATTATCGTATTCAGAACCGTGGCGGTAAAGGGATTAAGACGCTTAACGTAACCGATAAGAATGGACCGATCGTCTCACTAAAAGTGGTTGAGAATGATGAGGATCTTATGATTATGACTTCATCTGGCACGATGATTCGTACCAGCATGGAAGGCATATCTACGATGGGACGGAATACGCAAGGCGTAAGGCTGATTAATACACGCGAAGATGATACGGTAGCGACTGTTACACGTGTTGCTCGCAGTGAAGAGAATGAAGCTATAGATGAAAATGAAGAGCAAGATGGCGGCGAAACGACGCAAGAATAAATGAAAGCAGACGCAGCTGACTCCGTCGCATGACGGGTCAGCCTAGGTTTGCTTTATTTATGGGAGTACATAATTACTATTCAGGCACAAGGGGAGAGGACTCTCGTGGCAGCAGTAACATTATTACATCTCAAATTAGGCGACAAAATCATTGAAGATGTCCTCACCCCACTTGGCAGTGTTTTATTTCAAAAGGGAAAGATCGTTACCCCTAAAGAAATAGAAATATTGCAAGCATTTCTCGTCACAAGTGTCGAGATTGAATCGAATATTGATTTGAGCAAGACAAAAGAGGATACCGATGAGGATGCAAGCCAAGAACCGAGTTCAGCATTAGTCGCATCTCCCCTTCATGAAGAGTACGACAAAATGATTATTGTTTTACGCCAAGTATTTAACACTGTTGCAGCGGGTCAAGCCATGCCGATCATGGATGTACGCAAGCAGCTTGAAAAAATGCTGGAGCACATAAAGAGCTACAACTTGCTGACCTTTGTACCGCGTCAATTTTTGGAGAAAGATTATTTGCTTCATAACAGCATTACGTCTGCATTAACCTCCTATCAAATTGCACAGTGGACGGGCTTTCCTCAAAAGGATTGGATGCAAATTGCATTTGCCGGTTTATTGCATGATATCGGCAACGTCCGAATTGACAAAGCAATCTTGACGAAGCCTAATACATTATCAACAGAAGAAAAAGAAGAAATGATGCGTCATACGGTTCTTGGGTACCAATTGCTCAAGAATGTATCTGCTCTTAATGAGGGTGTAAAGATGGCGGCGCTTCAGCATCATGAGAAGGTTGATGGAACAGGTTATCCGCTCGGCATTGATGCGACGAAGATAAACCCGTACGCCAAGATCGTAGCGATTGCTGATATATTTCATGCAATGACTTTGAACAAGGCATATAGGAAAGCTGCATCTCCGTATCTCGTATTGGAACAAATCCAAAGCGATTCCTTCGGGAAGCTGGATCCTACTTATGTCCGTACATTTGTAGAGAAGGCTACTCAGTTCCATAATGGGACGGTCGTTAAGCTTAGCGATGAACGTATTGGAGAGATTGTATTCTCGGATCGTAATTATCCGACTAGGCCTTGGGTATCCATTGAAGGTGTCATTGTAAACTTAATCGTAGACAGGCATCTTCATATTAAAGAAGTGCTCAGATAAGCGAATTCGTCAAAACTTTAAGTAAGTACAGTGTAACGATAAGGAGACTAAACGAAGTCTTCTCACCGTAACATTGTACTTACTTTTTTTATTGTATTAGAAGAATAATTAATGAAAGTTAGGAAATTATATAATATGTTGTAGCAAGTTATATTGTTTAAACAAGCCATTATGGCAAGCTGCAAAGGTGAAAAGAAGGTATGAAATGCTAATGCAAAAAGTTTTTCGCAAATAATGAAAAAAACACTTGCAATGCCATAGGCGCCTATGATATATTATCTAGGTCGCCAACGAGATACACGGTCGACAAGAGAGAAAAGATTGCTCTTTGAAAACTGAACAACGAGTAATAACTGCCTCGCAAATCCTTCGGGATAAGCGAAAAAAGCGATAAAAAAGTAATGAGCATTTCAAACACCAATTTGGAGAGTTTGATCCTGGCTCAGGACGAACGCTGG
>NZ_JBFTPZ010000035.1:0-76776 GCF_056398745.1 Paenibacillus sp. 01T424
GTCGCATCGTTATATTTCTCGGTTACCGATTATGATCTCTTATCGACACCATCCTTTATCGGATTAGAGAATTACCAGACGATGTTTTTTGATGACTCAAAGTTTTGGGCATCTCTAAAGGTTACTTTTTTATACGTATTTATCGGTGTACCGCTTAGATTGGCCTTTGCTTTATTTATTGCAATGATATTGAATACAGCCTCGAAAGCAATCGGGTTATATCGGACCGTTTATTATCTTCCTTCGATTATTGGCGGTAGCGTTGCCGTGTCGATTATGTGGCGCAACCTTTACGGCGACGAAGGGGTTATAAACATTTTTCTGAATGCACTCGGTTTAGATAGCGTGAGATGGTTTGCTGAACCTGCAGCGGCGCTGTGGATGCTCATTACATTGTCCGTTTGGCAATTTGGATCGTCGATGCTTATTTTTCTAGCAGGTCTCAAAAATATACCGCCAGAATTGTACGAAGCTTCCAATGTGGATGGAGCGGGTCCAGTCGTTCGCTTCTTCAAAATTACTTTGCCAATGCTCAGCCCGATCATTTTGTTTAATACGATTATGCAAACCATCGGAGCATTTATGACCTTCGTTCCAGCTTACATTATTTCAAAAGGCGAGGGCGGCCCGTTAGACGGTACACTTCTTTATTCCCTTTACTTGTTCCGTCAAGCATTCGTTTATTTCGATATGGGATTTGCTTCAGCAATGGCGTGGGTAATGCTTATTATTATCGCTATCCTAACAGGGATTTTGTTCTATACCTCTAAAAAATGGGTTCATTACGAGTCGAAAGGTGGCCATTAAACATGACATTCAAAAAGCTGAAGTGGCCGATCTACCACATATTTGTCGCAGCGCTCGCGTTAGTCATGGTTTACCCGGTGTTATGGCTGTTAATGAGTTCATTTAAGCAAAGCAATCTCATCTTCGCAACGGCTGATTCACTTATACCACAGCCTTGGATTTGGGAAAATTATAAAATAGGCTGGGTAGGCATAGCAGGTCAGTCATTCGGCAATTTTATTATGAATTCTCTAGAAATCGTTGTTATTTCTACCATCGGAGCTGTATTATCATCTGCATTTATTGCTTTTGGATTTGCAAGACTTAATTTTGTGGGGAAAACGTTTTGGTTTGGAATCATGATGGTTACGCTCATGCTTCCCCATGATGTTGTACTCGTTCCGCAATATATTTTGTTTGCGAAGCTCCATTGGTTAAACTCAATTAAACCTATTGTTATCCCGCAATATTTCGGCATTCCGTTTTTTATCTTTTTACTCATTCAGTTCATCCGGACCATTCCGAATGAGCTTGACGAAGCAGCAACGATCGATGGCTGCGGGAAGTTCCGCTTGTTTTTCCGAATTATTTTGCCGCTCGTCGTTCCAGCTCTGGCTACCGCTTCAATTTTCTCGTTTTACTGGCGCTGGGAAGACTTGCTCGGACCGGTTTTATACTTGAATCGTCCAAGTTTGTATCCTGTGTCGATGGGTCTGAAAATGTTTCTGGACAGCGATACCGTCTCCAACTGGGGCGCAATGTTCGCGATGTCTATCGTCAGCCTCATTCCGGTGCTCGCCATTTTCTTCGCATTCCAGAAGTATATTGTTGAAGGTATCAGCACCAGCGGTTTGAAATAGACATTCAAAATGAAATAGGGGAGAGGAAGATGGAAATGCCACAGCTTCAATTTGACGAAAATCATATTAAGGACGTTATAGATCGTGTTGTAGATCGCACATTCAGAATGGATTTTAGCTGGGATTGGCCAGGCGGCGTTGCTTTCTATGGGGTCGCGGAAGCGTACGAGGCAACAGGTAATGAACGTTATATTCAGCTTTTGCAGGAATGGATTGATGAGAAGCTGGAAGACGGCTTGCCGAAGCTATCAGTCAACGGAGTATCCATAGGTCATGCTTTAATTTCATTGTACAAAGCAACTGACGAGCAAAAATATTTAGATGTCGCCATTCAAATGGCCGAATACTTAAAAAATGATGCGGTTCGATTCGCAGATGGCATTTTCCAGCATACGGTCAATTCAGAAACGTATAATTTTCCTGAGCAAGCGTGGGTGGATACGATGATGATGGCGGGTTATTTCCTCGTGCGTATGGGACATTTGCTCGGACGAAACGACTATTTGGAAGATGGCCTGAAGCAGTATCACGGTCATGAGCATTTTTTACAAGATCCCGTTTCGAACCTTTACTATCATGGCTGGGATAATATCGCACAAAATCATATGTCCTCGATCTTCTGGGCACGCGGAAACTCTTGGGCTGCTCTAACAATGGCAAAGGCATTGCCGCATATCGCCGTTCAGCATCCTTCATTTATGATAATTGAAGGCTCGATGCGAGACCAGCTTAGTACATTAGTGCGTATGCAATCCGAAAATGGGCTATGGCACACGGTTTTAAACGATGATAGCTCCTATCATGAAACGTCGGGTTCAGCAGGAATTGCGACTGGATTATTCGCTTTTGGTTCCTTATACAACAAATACATTCAGCGTTCGATCGAAGGTATTTTGAGCCAAATTACAGAGGACGGCGCAGTGCTGAATGTGTCAGCAGGCACAGCAGTTATGAATGATTTGCAGGGCTATCGTGAAGTGGCTCACAAACGTGTACAAGGCTGGGGACAAGGACTTGTGCTTGCGTTTTTGGCGGAGCTGTTGAATTCCAAGAAACGTGTATTTTAATGAAAAGCTGCTTGTTTCAAGTTTAATAACTATGTTAAAGTAGCATTAATAGATAGGTAATCAGGAAGGCATCCTGATGCGGTTTGTAACTTACAAACGGCGTCGGGATGCCTTTTTTTTGTTCGTATTTTATGCTGGAGGGATCGATATGGAAGGTACGGGAATGATATTTTCGCCTTATGCAATGGGATCTGTGGTGGGGGATCGATACCGAATTGTCGGCATTCTTGGGCGAGGCGGCATGGGAGTCGTGTACGCCGCTGATGATTTGAAGCTCGCAAATAAACGAAGAGCTATGAAAGTAATTGCACCGCTGCCAGGCGGTCGGAAATATGCAGAAGAAGCACAAATGATGATGAGGCTGGAGCATCCGCAGCTTCCATTAATGGTCGACTACTTCCCTCCACATGAGCTGCAATTCGAAGCTATGGTTATGGAATATATTGAAGGCTGCACGATTGCAGATTTATTTCGTTCAAACGGAGCACTGCTAACCTTTACAAACATAATCGATATCGGATTACAGTTATGCTCTGCAATTCGTTACTTGCATGAACATACGCCTCCAATTATTCATCGTGATTTGAAGCCCTCAAACGTAATGATTGACAAAAAAGGTAATGTGAAACTAATTGATTTTGGTATTTCACGCCAATATATTAACGGCAAGGACAAAGATACCGTTCAGCTTGGAACGTACGGCTTCGCAGCGCCGGAGCAAGCAGGAGCAAGGCAAAGCGATGAGCGTACAGACATTTATGGACTCGGTGCGCTGCTGTATTTTATGGCTAGTGAGGGAAGTATTTATCATCAGAAAGCGAACTGGACAGCGGAGTCTGCTTTATTTACATCTTTGCAGCCAGACGTTCCGAAAGCCTTTAAGCTTGTGCTAAAACGTTTGCTTCAACCCAATCCTCAATATCGATATGCAACTATTGCTGAAGCGGAGAAAGCGCTAGAGGTTTTTGTAGAGCCTGATAGCGACAATAAGGTGTTCTGGAATCAACTAAAAAGCAAACCCCGTACACAATTAAATCAGAAGCTGATCGGCTTATTATCTTTATCCTCAGGTGCAGGATCTACCTTTTTGACGCATGCGCTTGCAGTCCTGCTTGGGAGGCAAGGCGCTTCTATAGCAGCAGTCGAATACGACGATACTAGGCCTGAATGGCATGCATGGTTATCAGGGCATAAAAGCATCAGTAATTATGAACATTCTGATCAGCAAACACAGGATAAACGCTATATCCACTATAAACATAATGATTTAGCAGTAAATTGGTTTTCATTTCATTCTGAAGTAAGCTCCGCCGATGCTAAATATGATGCTATGGCTTTTGCACAAATGCTTCGAACTTCATCAACTATGTACCAGCTATTCGATTTCTCTGGCAGATGGAACGAGTCTAATGCTTTATCTATGCTGAAGCAGTCGCATTTCGTATTTGTAATTGGTGATCCTGCTGTGGTTAAGTGGCAAGCGAGCGAATTAAAGCTGCTAATGGACTTGAAGCAAAAAATGARAGCCACAGGCGGAAAATTATTTTATATCGTGAACAAAGATCTGAACTACCATGGTCGGAATGAGTGGCTTTCCTTATTTCCTGACAAGCCGTTAGCCATCGTGCCGCGACTTCCTGAAGAGACGCTGCTTTCTTTGCAATGGAAAGGGCTCTGGGCAACGGATGAATCGCGCTTAAATAAACGATTAAATCATGCGCTTTCGCCCATTTTACAGCTCCTTTATAAGGAAATGAACACAAAATGACCATTTTTGTGGTACAATGATACGGGCAAAACGACACATTTCACAAGCTATAACTATGGTTCATATATGAATGGAGATAAAGACAAATGAGTTTGTTAACAGTTGAGCAATTATCACATACGTTCGGAGATCGTGTGCTTTTTAAAAATGTAGCCTTCCGTTTGTTGGATGGAGAGCATGTTGGCCTAGTCGGTGCGAATGGTACAGGCAAGTCAACACTGATGAATATTTTAACAGGCAAACTGTTGAAGGATGAAGGAAAGGTCGAATGGACACCGCGTGTTCGTTACGGCTACTTGGATCAACATACGAAGCTTGAAGCAGGTAAAACGATCCGTGATGTACTGAAGGATGCTTTTTTACCTTTGCTGCTATTGGAAGAAGAGCTAAACAATATTGCAGCTCAAATGGGCGATGCAGATTCAGATAAATTAGATGAGCTGCTTACACGTATGGGTGAGATTCAGGAAGAGCTGGAGATCGGCGATTTCTATTTAATTGATGTAAAAGTCGATGAGATGGCAAACGGGCTAGGTCTGAATGCGATTGGACTTGATCGTGATGTTACTGCACTTAGCGGCGGTCAGCGGACAAAGGTACTGCTAGCGAAGCTGCTTCTTGAAAAACCAGGTGTTCTACTGCTCGATGAGCCTACGAACTATTTGGATGAAGAGCATATCAATTGGCTAACTAACTATTTGAAAAACTACCCGCATGCGTTTGTTCTTATTTCACATGAAACGAGCTTTATGAATCAAGTGGTCAACGTGATTTACCATCTTGAATTTACGAAGCTGACACGCTATTCGGCCAATTATGATAAATTTCTTGAAATGGCTGACCTGAACAAGGCGCAGCACATCGACGCATACGAGAAACAAAAGGATTTTATTAAAAAGCAAGAGGATTTTATTCAAAAAAACAAAGCACGCGCTTCAACATCAGGACGTGCTAAGAGCCGCGAGAAGCAGCTTGATCGTATTGATCGTATTGATAAACCGGAAGAAGCGGCAAAACCAACGTTTAACTTTAAAGAATCGAGAACGAGCGGCAAGACTGTATTTGAAGCAGAGGGCATGGTCATCGGTTACAATAAACCTCTGCTGCCAAAAATGGACATGGTCATTGAACGTGGTGATAAGATTGCTATCGTAGGATGCAACGGCGTTGGTAAATCTACACTACTCAAAACCATTTTAGGCGTAATTCCAGCGCTTGACGGCAAAACCTATCTGGGCGATTATTTAAATCCTGCTTACTTTGAGCAAGAAGCAAAAGCTCCGACCATGACGCCGCTTGAGGATGTATGGGATGAGTTCTCCTTCATGACCCAATCAGAGGTTCGGGGTGCCCTTGCACGCTGTGGCTTGAAAAATGAACATATTACACGTTCGCTTAACCAGCTGAGCGGCGGCGAGCAAGCGAAGGTTCGTCTATGCAAGCTTATGATGCGCGAGAGCAACTGGATTCTGTTCGATGAGCCGACGAACCATTTGGACGTTGTGGCTAAAGCGGAATTGAAGCGTGCTCTTAAGGCTTATAAAGGTACTGTCGTGCTTGTATCTCATGAACCGGAATTTTACGAGGATATGGCTACCAAAACATGGGATGTAGAAGCATGGTCGATGCAAAACTAGGAGTGGTTTTAGCTTAATATCCTTTATCTTCGTGAAGATAAACACCCTCCGTGGCAATTGCCGGTCTACTCTTCTTGTAGATCGGCTTGCTTGCATTTGTGATAGGTCTTCATTATGATAAATTTAACCGTATTTATAGAAGAAGATATGGTTGATTAACGGCATTAATATTATTTACAACTGGAAGCAGGTGAACCTCTAGAATGAAAGAACGTATTCTAGTCGTCGAAGATGAAGCGGGTATTTCCCGAATTTTACAACTTGAGCTTGAGCATGAGGGGTATACCGTAGGAACTGCCGCTGATGGCAGAACCGGATATGAAATGGCTTCGACAGGTGAATGGGAGCTTGTTTTGCTCGATGTCATGTTGCCTGAGATGAGCGGAATTGAAGTGCTGCGATTACTGCGACAAGCAGGAAATCCTGTACCTATTATATTGTTGACTGCACGCGACACCGTACCGGATAAAGTAAGTGGATTCGAGCATGGAGCAAATGATTATATTACAAAGCCGTTCGCAATGGAGGAGCTGTTGGCGCGGGTTCGCAACATTTTACGTATATTCCAGCAGTATCCGAAGGAAGCGGAAGGATCTGACATGATCAAGGTTGGCGACTTAACGATCGAGCTGCGCACGCGTAAGGTTTATCGCAAAGATATTTTGATCGAGCTAACGCCGCGTGAATTCGAGCTGCTCGTATACCTTGTGGAAAACAAAAATGATGAGAAATCGCGTGAAGATATTTTATCCGAAGTTTGGGGATATGATTTTATCGGTGAAACAAATTTAGTAGATGTTTATATCCGTTATTTGCGTCAGAAGTTGGACAAGGGTTATCGTCATAAGCTTATTCATACGGTTCGAGGAGTAGGTTATATGATAAAGGAGCCCGATGCATGACACTCCGCAAACGGTTTACGCTTTTCACCATTTTTTGGCTTATATTTATTTTGATTCTATTTAATATTTTTGTGTATTTCTATGTGATCAAAATAACGACTGAAAGTGAAGAAGAGGTCATTGCGAATAAGGTGAATCTCATGCTTGAGAATCCCCGAATTCAGAGCGGCCGAGGATTAAACTATCCGGAGCTGCTCAATGAGTATTACAACGTAAACGAAATGATCCGCATCATTGCGCCTAATAACAGGGTTGTAAATATAACAGGAACGGATGAGCTTCTGCAGCAGCTGCCAGCGACCTTTGAGGTGCATCACCATACCGGGATGATCACGAAGGGCGGAGAACGAATTTTGTTCATGCGAGTTCCGTTATATGACGGCAATCGTGTTATTGCAATGCTTGAAATTAATCGAATACTAGATGAATTGGACAATTATTTGCAGGTGCTGGTCGCAGCGTTAAGCGTCACGAGCGGCGGTGCCATTTTGTTTGCCATATTCGGAACGTATTGGTTTACTTCAAGACTAACGGCGCCGATTCAGCAAATGGTTAATACGATGCGAGAAATTGACCGAAGCGGGAAGCTTAGACAAATCGAGCTTAGCAACCGCGAGGAATCTGCTGAGCTTCTGCAGCTCGTTCGTGCATTTAATCAGATGATTGAACGACTTGACCGCACATTTGCTAAGCAGAAGCAATTCGTAGCAGATGCTTCTCATGAGCTCAAAACCCCTCTAACTGTCATCAGCAGCTATGCTGGTATGTTAAAGCGTTGGGGACGTGATGATGAGAGCTTGCGAAATGAAGCGATTGAAGCAATCGATAAAGAAGCTAATCGTCTGCAAAACTTAACAAAATCCATGCTTATGCTCGCTGAGGCAGAGCAGGAGGATTGGCTAAAGCAGGAGCTGTTTGATGTTGTTCAAGTGGTTGATGAGCTAGCAACGATGCTGCAAACGACGTTCGGCAGACCGATTCGAGTGAAAGCGATGTCCAAGGCGGTGCGTATGGTTGGAGACAAGGACAAAATCAGGCAGCTGCTCGTCATTTTGCTCGATAACGCGATTAAATATTCGAAGGACCCGATCGATATTACGATTACACTCGTTAGACATATCGTGAAAATCGAGGTTAAGGATAAAGGAATGGGCATTCCAGAAAACGAAATTCCGCATCTATTCGAGCGTTTCTACCGTGTGGATGGAGCCAGAAGCCGCACAACAGGCGGAGTAGGTCTCGGCTTGTCCATTGCCAAACGAATCATAGATTTGCATGAAGGAAAGGTAGATGTGTTTAGTCTGCCGGATTTGGGCACGACGATTACTTTGCAATTTAAACAGCGCAAACAATAACGATACGATTGGAGGATTTAACGAATGAAGTTTCGTACGGCAGCCGTTCAGTATAAGCTTGCTGATATAAATTCGTTTGAGCAATTCGCAGAACAAGTAACACATTATGTACGCAATGCCTCGGAATACGGGGCACAATTTATTTTGTTTCCTGAGTTTCTGACAACCCAATTGATGTCGATTGGAGATGAGCAGGGCGTAGCGCTTCCTATTGATCGGCTTCCTGAATTCACGGAGGATTATCTTGCTCTCTTTCACTCACTTGCTGCTGAATATGAGGTTTACATTGTTGGAGGCACCCACGTGATAAAACAAGCGGATGGAAGTTTGCGCAATGCTGCGCATCTTTTTCATCCCGATGGGAAAATTGACGTTCAGCATAAAATCCACATTACGCCACCAGAAGTAGAAGGCTGGAATATGTCGGCAGGTGAAGGTCTTGAGGTATTCGAGACCGCATATGGTACCATCGCGATGCTTACTTGCTACGATATTGAATTTCCCGAAATCGTTCGAATGGCCCGTGCTAAAGGTGCAGATGTCATTTTCTGTCCTTCGTGCACAGATGATCGTCATGGGTTCTATCGCGTAAGATACTGCTGCCATGCTAGAGCAGTTGAGAATCAAGTATATATCGTAACAACAGGTACAGTTGGCTCTCTTCGTAAAGTTGATCTGATGCGTGCAAATTTTGGTCAAGCTGCTATTATTGCTCCAAACGATATTCCGTTCCCGCCAGCCGGTATATTAAGCGAAGGCATCATCAATGATGATATGCTCGTCGTGGCTGACCTTGACTTATCTTTGCTTGAGGAAGTCAGGCTGAAGGGTTCTGTTACGACGTGGCGTGACCGTCGCACCGATTTGTATACCGATTGGACTTGATTTTTATCTTGTTTAGCGAAGAAAGGGGGAGGCAGTGATGCGTAAGGAGCTGTATTTGTTCATCGATGGAAAACCGCAAAAAGCAGTCATTCGCAATTATAAACCAGCAGATTTTGATGGATTGATTGAAGTTCAGCGGCTAAGCTTTCCTCCGCCTTACCCACAGGAGCTTTGGTGGAACAAAGAACAATTAACTGAACATGTGAACCGATTCCCTGAAGGTGCCTTATGCGCAGAGGTTGATGGAATGATTATTGGCTCCATGACCGGAGTAACTATCGATATGAATGATTATGGCCATGCTCATAATTGGGATACGATTTCTGACAGTGGTTATATTCGCAATCATAATATAAACGGGGATACTCTGTATGTTATAGACCTTTGTGTCATACCGGAGTTCCGAAAATCAGGCCTTGGCAAATGGCTCATGCAATCGATGTATGAAACGGTTGTTCAGCTGGGACTTATGAGATTGCTTGGGGGCGGTCGCATGCCCGGTTATGGCGCGCTATTACAGGAGATGACGCCAGAAGCTTATTTGGAAAAAGTGCTAACTGGAGAATACAAAGACCCTGTCATTACTTTTTTGCTTAGATGCGGACGGATGCCGATTGGGGTTGCTCATGATTACTTGGATGATGAGCAATCGGGTAACTGCGCTGCAATCATGGAGTGGCGTAATCCATTTAAATAAGGAGATGTACATATATGCTAACCTATCATCGAATCACAAGCATTGAGGACAAATATTTTGAACCATTACATAAGCTTCTTCAAACGATTTTTCCGCCTGAGGAAGTTCTTGCCTATGAACTTTGGCGCGAGCCGCTTGAAGACACATCCATTCATGTATATGTTGCATTGCATGAGGGGGAAGTCGTAGGTTCAACGGAATATCGATATTATCCAGAGCTGCGCGTTGCTATGACTGATTTTACGATCATCGGAAAACCATCAATTGGCATCGGTCGTTTTCTACTCCGCAATCGAGAACAAGATTTGCAGAAGCTAGCTGATCAGTCCGGTACTGTCTCGCTTGGCATGTTTGCTGAGGTATATGACCCTTATCGCGCAGGTGAGCATGCTTTTGGCGGAGTTTCACCTATGAATCCGTTTGTGCGTCGCGAAGTGCTGTCACATATCGGCTATAAGCGAATCGCTTTTCCTTATGTTCATCCTTCTTGGGACCATGAAGGCCAAGCTGTTGCTGAACTGGACTTATGTTTCCTTCCGAAAAATGAAGAGCAAACAACGATTGATGCAGCTCTAATCGCCTCATTCTTAGAAGGCTATTATGCCGCATTGCCAAACAAGCCGGAACAATGGCTTCAAATGATGGAACAAATCCGTGCATCGGAGTCGTTTGAGCTGCTGCCGCTATGACAAAGCTGATTTTTAGGGGAACTGGAGATTCCATGAGTGTGCCTCGCATTTATTGTGAATGCGAGGTGTGTGAGGAAGCACGGGACACACAGGAAAACCGCCGTTATAGATCGTCTCTGCAGCTGGAGGATCAAGAAGCTGGAACGGTATGGATTGACTGTGGGTCGGACTTCGCAAAACAATTAGAGATGGCCTCACTGCGTGAGATCGACACACTGCTCATTACACATGCTCATTTTGACCATATCGGTGGATTGGTGGAGTGGGCAGACGCTTGTCGCTGGACGAAAAAAAGAGGTCAAGCTTACGCGCCCACTGAAGTCATTAAAGAAATATTAGATCGTTTTCCTTGGCTAAATCGGCAGATTGAGTTCCATTCATTTGACACTCCTATTATGCTCGGCAAATGGCGAGCGTACAGCTGGCGAGTCAATCACGGGAAAAACGGCTATGCCTACGCATTTCGCTTTGAACATTCAGAAACAAACTGCAAATGGGTTTATTGCTCTGATTCCATCGGCCTGACGGATGAGCAGCAGCAACATTTGGCTGATCTTGATTTGCTAGTACTAGGAACAAGCTTTTACGAAGAGCCTTTTGCTTATGAAACTCGTTCTGTCTATGATGTTGTTGAAGCTATCGAGCTTATCCAGAAATGGAAGCCCAAACAAACTTTTCTCACACATATGTCGCATGATATTGATCTTCGGAGAGATTATAAGCTGCCCGATCATCTTCATTTCGCACGAACGGGCATGTCCATTTCTTTATAGCCATATACAGTAGATTAAGTCTAGCTTGACAAGCTGCTTGTCTTTTATGTACATTTAATAAGAATCCTATTTTGGATTAACTTTTAACAATATGCTTAAAGGGGAAATTTTAATGTTTGCTGGTGTCCATAACTCATAAATTGGATAGAGTCAGATGAACGTTGGTCTTGCGACGATTCCCAGTGTGAATTCACTGAGATGCAAGGCTCTATTTCGTGATCTGACGCCAAGAGTTCTGGACATGAGGATTTCCGCCTGAAGCAATTCGACAGCGGCCCAATCACCGTGCTCTCGCAGCGCGGTTTTTTTATATCCATTTTCATGTTAACGATTTTGTTAGCGGTGGAAATGGTATTGGAGCATTTGTCGATCAAAGACAGGAATGGAACGCGCCCGCGTTCTGTTTCTGTCTTTTTTTTTACTCAAAATAGAGGAGGCCACACAGATGAATGAAGCATCTTGGCGAAGATTGGAATTTGATAAGGTAAAAGCAGGCGTAGTGAGCTACACGATATCACCCGCAGGACGATTGTTGGCTGAAAGGCTTGAACCAAGCACGAAGCAGCGGCAAGTTGAAGCATGGCTGCAAGAAACGTACGAGGCTGCTGAACTTCTCGGAAGCGGAGCAAGCATTCCATTATCCGCAATGGACGGCATTGATTCGTTTCTGTCACTGCTCGGCAAAGGTAGAATTTATAATGAGCAGGAACTTGAGCAGTTGTCCGTATGGTTAAGCTCTGTTGTGCAAATGAAAAAGTACATGTTCAGCAAACGTGAGATTGCGCCAACGATTTCCGCTTATGCGGAATCTATGTACGATTGTCCCGTACTTAGGGACGAACTAAAACGTTGTATTCGTTACGGCCAGCTGACCGATCAAGCGAGCTCTGATCTTGCCTACATCCGCAGACATATTTATGCGGCGGAGGACAAAATCCAGAAAAAAATGGAGAATGCGCTTCATAAATATCGTACTGCTCTACAAGAGCCGGTCATCAGCAAGCGCCATGATCGGTTTGTCATTGCAGTAAAGCGCGAGCATCGCAAGCAGGTGCCAGGGACAGTATGGGATGAATCCGCAAGTGGTCAGACCTTATTCGTTGAGCCATTAGACGCATCAGAGCTTCAGGTGGAACTGCAGCAGTGGAAGGCGGATGAGGAGCGGGAGCGTACCGTTATATTATCCCGATTGTCTGAATATACCGAGTCGTTCTCCTTTGAGCTGTTTCGCAATGTAGAAGCTATGGCTTCATTTGACTTTATTACGGCAAGAGCGAAGCTCTCTAGGTCGTATAACGGTAAAAAAATTGAGTTATCCGATCAGCCAGTCGTTAGACTCGTCGGTGCACGCCATCCACTGCTAGGACAACATAGCGTACCGCTGCATGTGGAGCTCGGATACAAATGGAAACAGTTAATTATTACTGGACCGAATACAGGTGGCAAAACGGTAACCTTGAAAACCATTGGATTATTCGTATTGATGGTTCAATCTGGCCTCCTGGTTCCAGCTGAGAAGGGGAGCGAGATCGGTGTATTCCAGCACGTTATCGCCGACGTTGGAGATGGACAAAGTTTGGAGCAATCACTGAGTACATTTTCTTCTCATATCACCGTTCTTAAGGATATGCTTCAAGCGGCTGGCCCTAGAGCACTGCTTCTGCTTGATGAATTGGCGGCGGGTACCGATCCATCAGAAGGGATAGCGCTCTCTATCGCACTATTAGAACAACTGTTGAAAAAAGGAGCATTGGCGGGAGCAACGACTCATTTTAATGAAATTAAAGCTTTTGCTGCGCGAACCCCTGGATGTCAAAATGGGAAAATGGCATTTGATGCGGAAACGTTAAAGCCGCTTTATCGCTTAGAGATGGGGGAAGCAGGAGAGAGTCATGCATTCGCGATAGCAAGGCGCTTTGGTCTGCCAGAAGAGGTGATGCAGCGTGCAGAACATTTGCTTGTGCGGAAAGAAAATCCATCTCATGAAACACGCACAAGTGAGCAATCAAGAAATGAAAAGGAAGCTCAGAAAACGTCATCTTCAGCAGCTGCAGATTTTATTAACAAAAATTTAAAAAAGGTTGATGAAACGAAAGCACAGAACCCGAAAGAAGCAAAAAAACCTTTTGAGAAAGGTGATGCTGTTTGGATCTATCCTCTAAATAAAATGGGTGTAGTATATCGGCCTGCAGATGAACGAGGAAATGTGATTGTTCAAATTCAAGGGCAAAAGCTTACGTTCAATCATAAACGGTTAAAGCTGTATATCGCCAAAACGAAGCTTTACCCGGGTCAAAATGAGGAGTATGATCTCGATATTGTGTTTGAATCAAAGGAGAATAGAAAAGCCCGCAAGCTGATGAATCGCAAGCATGTAGAAGGTTTAGAAATTGTTACAAAAGAGGATGAGCTTCTCTAAAGGATTAATCTTGAAAAAACAAAGACCCGACAGGAGGATTAATTGCCTCGGTTGGGTCTTTTGTTGAAATCGTTAGTCACGACTTTGGATGACCAACAATAAGCCTTTTCTTATGGTGATGGTTCCATTAGATGATACAAGGACATTGCTAATCCCGAGTGACTGACCAATCGTTAGCTCGGCGTCAGTCAGCGGATATTGAAAACCATCAAGCGTTATTCCTTCTACTTTTAACGACAACGGAAGCAAAGAAACGTTAGGATATCCTTGCTGCTCGATGTTTAATTGATCGCTAATCAAAGAAATTTTATTATGGTCATCGATGATCGTCATTTTCACCTGTTGCTGGGAAGAAAGCGCGAGCAGGTGGACATTAGCAAGTGAATGATCAAATCTAGTGCCCAGCGCTCCGAGTAAAATGATTTCAGTAGGCTGCAAGTCCAAGGCGAGACGTATGGCCATTTCCGTATCGGTGTAGTTTTTGTCGATGGGGTCACAAGCTATCGTTTGACCGCTATTTTCTCGAATTTCTAACAAATCTTCTTCTGATACGGAATCAAAGTCTCCGATCGAAATATCCGGACGTCGTCCGTTCTTAATGAGAAAGCGAGCACCGCTGTCTGCTCCAATAAGCAGATCATCGGGCTTTATATGTGCAAGTGCCCAGGCGCCAAGCTGGCCGCCCGTGCATATGACGATGCGAGGATGCATGATGAATTTTCCTTTCTTTTTGGCGAAATCTAATGTAATTCACTCCAGTATAATGCCTTTTGTTCTATAAAAACTAGAGGAGTGGAATAACTGTATGGATAAACGAATGAATTTCACGAAATTTGTCGTTGCGTATCCACATCCTCCCAGCTAAAATGATGAATGAAAGTCAAGGTGCATTGATCGGTTCATGTACGGGAAGCGAGGAGCATTTGCTGTGAGTATGGACATTTTTGGTATTTTTAGCATTATCGGAACAATTGCCTTTGCAGTCAGCGGAGCGATTGTCGCTATGGAGGAAGAATACGATATACTAGGTGTGTTCGTGCTTGGACTTGTCACAGCATTTGGCGGCGGTGTCGTGCGTAATCTGTTGATAGGTATGCCAGTTACATCGCTTTGGAATCAAGGATACCTACTCAAAATAGCTATCATTGCCATGACGATTGCTTTTCTATTGCCTGTTGACTGGATTCAGCGCTGGCGACGGAGCGAGGCATTTTTTGACGCGATTGGATTATCAGCCTTTGCTATTCAAGGAGCGCTGTATGCAACGCAAATGAAGCATCCGCTCAGTGCGGTTCTTGTTGCGGCCATGCTGACAGGGATTGGCGGCGGTATCATTCGCGATGTGCTAGCAGGCCGCAAGCCGCTTGTGCTAAAAGATGAAATTTATGCCGTATGGGCCATGCTTGCAGGTCTCGCGATTGGACTAGGTTGGATAAAATCAACCTTGGAGCTCTTGGTTTTATTCGTTATTATTATTAGCTTCCGCATGCTATCTGTCTATTTCAAGTGGAAGCTGCCAAGACGCACGTTACATATTCATACTTCTAATGAACAGCAGAAAAGAGGAATATCATGAAAGCTCGTATTTTATTTGTTTGTCTCGGAAACATATGCAGGTCCCCAATGGCTGAAGCTGTTATGCGCCATCAGGTAGAGCAAGCAAAATTGACAGATCAAATTATGGTTGATTCCGCAGGAACCGGTGACTGGCATTTGGGTCATCCGCCGCATGAGGGCACAAGGGATCAGCTGGATCAGCATCAAATTTCACATCAAGGTATGAAAGCTCGATTAGTTACGCCTGATGACTACAACACGTTTGATTATATCGTATGTATGGACACAAACAACTTACGAGATGTTCGCAAGCTGTTTTTTGGAGAAGGTAAAGCTACAGCAGAGGAATCCAAGCGATTGTTTACTTTTATGGAGCTGCTGCCTGCGAGAGGAATAGCCGATGTGCCTGATCCTTATTATGAAAACAATTTTCCGTTTGTTTATGAGTTAGTCGACAGCGGATGCAAGGAGCTTCTCAAACGGATAAAAGCAGATTTGAAATTAAATGAATAAATTCATTAAAAAAGCTGTCCAACAGTTCCGTAAGGAGCCTGCTGGACAGCTTTGCTTTTGATTATTCAACCTCAATAAAATAGGCGAGAGCTTTATCAAGCTCTTTTTGCCAGAAACCCCATTGATGCTTGCCGTCTTTTTCTTCATAGAAGACAGTAGCTTGATTGAGTTCGAGCAGCGCCTTGGCGTTGCGATTCAAAGCTACAAAATCAAATACGCCACGGTCCGTTTCATAGGCATCCTCTTGCAGGCCAACAATCATATAAATATTGAGCCAGCTTAGGTCTCCTGCTGCCGAAATGATGTTTTGGGATATGCCATAAAAAGCACCTGATAATGACATGACACGTGTAAATAGCTGCGGATAGGAGAGAGCTAAATGCAAGGAAACGGAACCGCCGAGTGAATCGCCTGCCAATAATCGATGCTCTGGTTCTTGTCTTACCGCATAACGTTCCTCAACAAACGGAATGAGCTCTTCCGCGAAAAACCAAATGTATGCCTCGTGCCGATTGCCATCTGGCGTGTATTCCTCCGTACGCTGCTTTTTGTCGACATCAACACCTACAATAATGAAGGGCTCAAGTCCCTCATCCAAAATCAATCGCGTCGCTGTAGTAGCAATTCGCCCAAAGTTGAAAAAATCTTCGCCATCCTGGCAATAGACGACCGGGTAGCTAAGCACCTCGTTATAACCTGGCGGCAAAAAGATACGTAAATTGCGGCTTTGTTCAGCCAAATATCGGCTTGGCACGGTTTCCTTTACTATTGTTCTCTTCAAATATCGCTCGTCTGTCATTTCTTTCTCTCCTATCGGTTGAATTTATTGAATGGAAAACATCTGTTGTGGGTAAACAATAGAAAGACAATCAAAGGAATCACATCTATTTCTGTCTTGTTGTATTATGCTGTTATACTAATAAATAAAGTCTGTAGCATATACAATTTCTTAAAAGAATGATGAGAATCAGCGAAAAAACAACGGTTTTTGTGTTTTTTGCTTTGACCATTTTCATTAAACAGGTTTATAATAATTCTATAACAGAGGTAAACGATTTTCAAATATTTCGATTGAGGTGAGCGATCAAAATGAGCAAATTGCCATACGAAGTTCAAACGGAACCGGTAACTCCGCTATCTGTCTTGTCACTCGACGGGGAAGTTGTTAACCCGGACTTATTGCCGGCTTTGTCTGATGATCAATTAAAAGAAGTTATGTACCGCATGGTATTTACTCGTACATGGGATGAGCGTGCTGTTAATTTAGGTCGTCAAGGAAGACTTGGCTTTTACGCTCCAGTATCAGGTCAAGAAGCATCAATGGTTGGTAGCGAATACGCGTTAAACAAAGATGATTTCATTTGCCCAGGATACCGTGATATGCCACAGCTTGTATGGCATGGTTTGCCATTGTACCAAGCTTTCCTATATTCTCGCGGACACCAACAAGGTGGTCAAATTCCTGAGGATGTACATGTTCTAATGCCGCAAATCATTATTGGCGCACAAGTATTGCACGCAACTGGCGTAGCAATGGCATTTAAGAAAAAGAATGAAAAACGTGTAGCTATCACTTATACAGGCGACGGCGGTTCGTCAGAAGGCGACTTCTACGAAGGCATGAACTTCGCAGGCGCTTATAAGCTGCCTGTCATTTATGTTGTACAAAACAACGGCTATGCTATTACTACACCTTACTCTAAGCAAACAGGCGCTTTGTCTGTTGCACATAAAGCTGTTGCTGCTGGTATCAAAGGTGTTCAAGTGGATGGTATGGACGTACTTGCTGTTATCAAAGCTGTTCAAGAAGCAGCAGAGCGCGGCCGCAATGGCGAAGGCGCTACTTTGATTGAGCTTCTAACTTACCGTTTCCGTCCGCATTCCTTGGCGGATGATACGACTAAATACCGTACAAAAGATGAAGAAGCAGAATGGGCTTTAAAAGATCCGCTTGTTCGTTTCGGTAAATATCTAGAGAAAAAAGGCTTGTGGACTGAAGAAGACACAAACCGTGTGAAAGATGAAGCAAAAGCAACTGTAACTGAGCACATCAAAAAAGCTGAAGCAGTTGAAAAAATGACTGTAGCGGGCTTGATCGATAGCATGTTCGAAACAACACCGCAATACTTGGAAGAGCAAAAGGACGATTTTCAATAGAAGAGGAGGATCTGACGATCATGGCTCAAATGAATATGTTGGAAGCAATTCGCGATGCGATGCGCGTAGAACTTAAACGTGATTCGAACGTTGTCATCTTTGGTGAGGACGTAGGTAAAGTCGGCGGAGTATTCCGTGTGACAGAAGGTTTGCAGGATGAGTTTGGTGAAGATCGCGTATTTGATACGCCTCTTGCTGAGTCAGCTCTTGCAGGTATGGCAGTTGGTATGGGGTTGCAAGGCTTCCGTCCAATCGCTGAAATTCAATTCGTAGGTTTTATTTATGAAGCGCTTGACCAAATGTTTGTCCAAGCTGCTCGTATGCGTTACCGCTCTGGCGGTCGCTACAACTCACCAATCGTATTCCGTACACCTTTTGGCGGCGGCGTTAAAGCGGCTGAGCTGCATACAGATTCCCTTGAAGGTCTTGCTATTCAAACGCCGGGTATCAAGGTTGTCATTCCTTCAAACCCGTATGATGCAAAAGGCTTGATGATTTCTGCAATTCGTGAGAATGATCCTGTATTTTTCATGGAGCACTTGAACTTGTACCGTGCGTTCAAGGCTGAAGTTCCTGAAGGTGAATATACAGTTGAGATCGGCAAAGCAAATGTTGTTCGCGAAGGCAGTGACGTAACGATCATTTCTTATGGTCTTATGGTTCACACAGCTGTCAAAGCAGCAGAAGAACTTGAAAAAACAGGCGTGAGTGTAGAAGTTATCGATCTTCGCACACTGCTTCCGCTTGATATCGATACAATCGTTGCTTCAATTAAGAAAACAAACCGTGCTATTGTCGTTCAAGAAGCACAAAAAACTTCTGGCGCAGCAGCAGAAATCATTGCTCAAATCAATGAAAAAGCTATTCTGCACTTAGAAGCTCCAGTACTACGTGTTGCTGGTCCGGATACTGTATATCCGTTTGCTCTAGTTGAGGATGCGTGGCTTCCTACGGTAGCACGTATTTCTGCAGCAGTTAACAAAGTACTGAACTTTTAAAGGAGGTTAAAGCGGTGGCTAAATTCGAATATCGTTTCCCAGAGCTCGGCGAAGGTTTGCACGAAGGCGAAATCATTAAAGTGCATATCAAAGTCGGAGACACGGTTACAGATGATGACATTATTATGGAAGTTCAAAACGATAAAGCGATCGTCGAAGTGCCTTGCCCAGTAAATGGTAAAGTACTCGAAGTTCTCGTAAAAGACGGACAAGTTTGCCACATTGGCGAGGTTGTTGCAATCATTGATGCAGAAGGCGAATTGCCAGAGCAAGCTGAACCAGCAGCAGCTGAAGCACCTAAAGCAGAAGCACCTAAAGCAGAAGCTCCTACAGCGGCGGCAGCACCAGCAGTTGAGGCGCCTAAAGCTGAAGCTCCTGCAGCACAAGCAGCAGCTGCTCCTAAAGCAACTGGCGGTCTTGTACTAGCAACACCTAGCGTTCGTAAATTTGCACGCGAGCAAGGCGTAGACCTAACACAAGTAGGCGGAACTGGCAAAAACGGACGTATCACTCGTGATGACGTAACTGGTTTTGGCGGCGCTCCTGCTGTTGCAGCTACAGATGCATCTGCTCCTTCAGCTGAACAATCAAGCAACGCAGAAGTTGCAGCTAAAGGTGCTGGCGAAGCTAAACCTGCTGCAGTATCGGCTGGAACACCGTACCGTCCGGAAGAGCGCGTACCATTCAAAGGTATTCGCAAAATCATTGCTAACGCAATGTCGAAATCGGTTTATACAGCTCCACATGTTACGATCATGGATGAAGTTGATGTAACGGAGCTAGTAGCACTTCGTGCTAAATATAAGCCTTATGCTGAGAAAAAAGGCTCCAAGCTTACGTACTTGCCGTTCATCGTGAAAGCTCTTGTGGCAGCATGCCGTGAGTTCCCGATCTTGAACGCAACGCTTGATGAGGCTAATCAAGAAATCGTTCTTCGCAAATTCTACAATATCGGTATCGCTACAGATACAGATAACGGTCTAATCGTGCCGGTTATTGAAGATGCAGATCGTAAAAACCTATTCAAAATTGCTGACTCGATCCGTGATCTAGCTGCTCGCGGCCGTGACGGTAAACTTGCTGCTAACGAGCTTAAAGGCAGTACAATCTCGATTTCCAACATTGGTTCCGCTGGCGGTATGTTCTTCACTCCAGTTATCAACTTCCCTGAAGTTGCAATTCTTGGAACAGGCAGAATTACTGAAAAAGCAATTGTTCGGGGTGGTGAAATCGTAGCTGCTCCTGTAATGGCTCTTTCACTTAGCTTCGATCACCGTCTTATCGACGGCGCTACAGCTCAAAACTTTATGAATTACATCAAAACACTTCTGGGTCAACCAGAACTGTTCATAATGGAGGTATAAGACATGGTTGTTGGTGATGCTTCCCTAGATATTGACACTCTAATTATTGGTGCGGGCCCAGGCGGTTATGTAGCAGCGATTCGTGCTGCTCAACTTGGTCAAAACGTACTCATCGTGGATAAAGAACATGTAGGCGGCGTATGCTTGAATGTGGGCTGTATTCCATCGAAAGCACTTATTTCCGCTTCACATCAATATGAATCAATCAGTCACGCTTCCGCATTCGGTATCGAAGTTGGAGAAGCTAAGGTTGACTTTACTAAAGTGCAAGAGTTCAAAAACGGCATCGTGAAAAAATTGACAGGCGGCGTTGCTTCTCTTCTGAAAGCAAACAAAGTCCAATATTTCCAAGGCGAAGTTATGTTTATTAACGAAAACGAAGCGCGTGTATTCAACGATCAAGAAGCGCCTCGCTACCGTTTCAAAAACTGCATTATCGCTACAGGATCACGTCCAATTGAACTAAAAGCTTTCCCTTTCACTGGCCGTATCGTATCTTCAACAGGCGCATTGTCCTTGCCAGAAATTCCGAAGAGCCTTGTCGTTATCGGCGGCGGCTATATCGGTATCGAGCTTGGTCAAATGTACTCCAAATTCGGCACAAAAGTTACAGTAATTGAAGGCTCCGACGCGATTTTGCCGGGCTTTGACAAAGATATGTCCAACATCGTTGCGAAGAAACTAAAAAGCACGAATGTGGATATCATTACTGGCGCACAAGCAAAAGGTGCTGAGCAAACAGATAAAGATGTTACTGTAACTTATACAGTTGGCGATAAAGAAGAGAAAGTAACTGCGGATTACCTGCTCGTAACGGTTGGACGTCGTCCAAATACGGATGGTGAGCTAGGTCTTGACCTTATTAACGTGAAGCTGTCCGATCGTGGACTAGTTGAAGTTGATGAGCAATGCCGCACTAACATTCCTCATATTTATGCGATTGGCGATATCATTGCTGGACCTGCGCTTGCGCACAAAGCAATGTACGAAGGCCGCATCGCAGCTGAAGCCATTTCGGGTCAATCTAGTGTTATTGACTACAAATGTGTACCAGCAGTTTGCTTCTCTGATCCAGAATGCGCAAGCGTTGGTTTCAGTGAGAAGGAAGCAAAAGACAAAGGTCATAATGTAAAAGTTGGCAAATTCCCGTTCGCAATCAATGGACGTGCAATGTCGCTTAATGCAAATGAAGGCTTTGTTAAACTCGTATCCGATGCAGACTCCGGTCTTGTACTTGGTGCGCAAATCATCGGTATTGAGGCTTCCAATATGATTGCTGAGCTTGCTTTGGCTATCGAAATGGGCGCAACTCTTGAGGATATCGCACTTACAATTCACGCGCATCCTACACTTGGTGAAATCGTGCTTGATGCAGCTGAGGTTGCACTTGGCCACCCGATCCACACTTTTATTAAATAAATCGCAATAATGCTATCGTTTTGCGACAACAGAGGTCACGCGGCTCTCCAGCCGGCGGGGCCTCTTTGCGCTTCAAGAGCTTTAATCCAACAAATAGGAGGCGTACACGAGCATGGAACAATCAACGAAACTGGCTAGAGAATCGCGAACAATTATGACGCAGCTGATCTTTCCTTTGGACACGAATCATTTTGATACGATGTTTGGTGGAAAGCTGATGGAGTACATGGATAAGGTTGCTGCGATCTCAGCCATGAGACATGCACGTATGCAAGCTGTAACCGCATCAACGGACAGTCTTGATTTTTTGGCGCCGATTCGGGTCGGAGAAGTTATTGAGGTTGAAGCCTTTGTTTCGTGGACACATCGTAGCTCGATGGAAGTGTTCGTGTCCGTTCAATCCGAAAATTTGTTCAGTGGGGAGCGCAAAACGACAGTTACTGCTTTTTTCACTTTTGTTGCAATTGATGATCATGGCAAACCTGCTATTGTTCCAACTGTCGTCCCAGAGACAGAAGAGGAGATAAAGCTGCATCTTTCCGCTCCTGAGAGGCATGCGCTGCGAAAGAAACGAAAGCAGGACAGAAATCCTGGTTGATGATATAATTAATTGTTATTTTTCTGATTTTTTTCATGATAGGGAGCAATGTCCAAATGAGCAAAAGCGAACAAACCTACCTGAATTTGTTGAAATATGTTTTAGAACATGGAACAAAAAAAGAAGATCGAACGGGGACTGGAACGATTTCTACCTTTGGCTATCAAATGCGTTTTGATCTTAGCGAAGGTTTTCCGATGCTTACAACTAAACGTGTGCCATTCAAATTAATTGCCAGTGAGTTGATTTGGTTTATTCAAGGAGATACGAACATTCGTTATCTGCTGCAGCATAATAATAATATTTGGAATGAATGGGCGTTCAAAAGATGGGTGGAGAGCGCATTCTACACGGGCCCTGACATGACGAACTTTGGTCTTCGGTCGCAAACGGATGCTGAATTCTCTAAAGTATATGAAGAGCAAATGGATCTCTTTAAGCAGCACATCTTAACGGATGACCAGTTTGCCGCTGAATTCGGCGAGCTCGGCAACGTGTATGGCAAGCAGTGGAGAGAGTGGAAGACGACGCAAGGGGATGCGATTGATCAGCTTAAGGATGTCATTGCGACGATTAAGAAAAACCCGGATTCGAGAAGACTGATCGTCTCCGCTTGGAATCCAGAAGACGTTCCCAGCATGGCACTGCCTCCTTGCCATACGATGTTCCAATTCTATGTAACAAACGGCAAGCTTTCATGCCAGCTTTATCAGCGAAGCGCTGACATTTTCCTAGGCATACCATTTAACATCGCAAGTTATGCCTTATTGACCCACATGATTGCACACGAATGCGGGCTTGAAGTGGGAGAATTCATCCATACGCTTGGAGATGCCCACATTTACACGAATCATTTGGAGCAAATCAAGCTTCAGCTCAGCAGAGAGTCTAGACCGCTCCCTCAGTTAAAATTAAACACAGACAAACAATCAATCTTCGACTTTGCAGTTGAGGATCTATCCATTGCGGATTATAACCCTCATCCAACGATTAAAGCGCCGGTAGCTGTGTAAATTCATATTCATTTTTAAAAATGAAGAAAGGAGTTAACCATTATGAATATTACTTTGATTGCCGCTATGGATCGCAATAGAACTATAGGAATTGGAAACAAGCTGCCATGGCGTTTGCCAGCAGAAATGGCTTTTTTCAAGAAGATGACGATTGGTAAAACGGTACTCATGGGCCGTAAGACGTTTGAATCCCTGCCTAAGCCATTGGTTGATCGTAAAAATGTCGTATTGACACGTCAAACGGATTTCCACCCTGAGGGATGTGAAATCGTACATTCGATTAAAGAAGCGCTAGAATTATATACAGCTGAAGAGCTTGTTGTGATAGGCGGTGCTGATATTTACGAGCAGTTTCTGCCCTTCGCTAATCAAATATTGCTTACAAAAGTGGAAGCAGATATTGAAGGCGGAGATGCATTTTTTCCTGCATTCTCTGATTTGCAGTGGAAGCTTGTGGAAAGCGAGAGCAGAGATCGTGATGAAAAAAACAAGTATGCTTTCACGTTTCAAACGTTTATTCGGTCGGAAGTGTAGCTTTTTAAGGTAAAACCGAACGTTTGACGAACGATATGTCAGAAAGTGCAAATGATTGTACGCATAATCCATTACCTTCATAAGTACTTGAATGCTAGGATGTTGTAAAATAGTAAACGAGTGCTTTAGACAAAATATTCGTTTTCGCAGAAAGTTCGTTATTGAATATTTTAAGAATTCCCGATATAGTTTTAAAGAGAATCTAAGCAGTGTTAACGGGAAATATGGATGGAGGAAATGCGATCATGTCTACACCTACTGGTTTTATGGAATTTCAGCGCGAATTGCCGGCCGATCGCGACCCGCTAGAGCGTATCAAAGACTGGCAAGAGTTTCATAAGCATTTTTCGGATGAGCAGTTAAAAACACAAGGCGCTCGCTGCATGGACTGTGGTACACCATATTGCCACACAGGCATTGAACTGGCAGGTTCGGTTTCAGGTTGCCCAGTTAACAATCTCATTCCAGAATGGAATAATTTGATTTATCGCGGATTATGGCGTGAAGCGCTAGACCGTCTGCATAAAACGAATAATTTCCCTGAATTCACAGGCCGCGTTTGTCCAGCACCGTGTGAGGGATCTTGTACGGTTGGTTTAATAGGTGATGCTGTAACGATCAAAACAATCGAACAAGCAATCATTGATCGCGGGTTTGAAGAGGGCTGGGTTGTTCCACAACCGCCAAAAGTCCGCACAGGCAAACGGATTGCCGTAGTAGGCTCTGGCCCTGCTGGAATGGCAACTGCTGCACAACTGAATAAAGCAGGACATACCGTAACCGTATATGAGCGCGCAGATCGCATCGGCGGCTTGCTAACCTATGGTATTCCTACAATGAAGCTTGAGAAACATGTTGTTCAGCGCCGTGTTGACATTATGGCAGCAGAAGGCGTTGAGTTTGTAACGAATACAGAAATCGGCAAAGATATTACAGCTTCTGAGCTCGTTAATAGCTTTGACGCAGTCGTTCTTTGCGGAGGCTCGACAAGAGCTCGCGACGTTGAAATGGAAGGCCGCGATTTGAACGGTGTTCACATGGCAATGGATTACTTGAATGGCACAATTAAGAGCTATTTGGATTCGAATCTTGAAGATGGAAACTATATTTCCGCGAAAGACAAGGACGTTATCGTTATTGGCGGCGGAGATACTGGATCGGACTGCGTGGCTACAGCACTGCGTCACGGTTGTAAATCGGTTACGCAATTCGGCACACATGCGAAAGCGCCGCTAGTGCGAGACAACGATAAAAATCCATGGCCGCAATTCCCGAATGTGTACACGCTGGATTATGCACATGAGGAAGCAAAAGCACTATTTGGTGAAGATCCTCGAGCGTTTTCTGTACTAACGAAGAAATTTGTTGGCGATGGCAATGGAAACCTTAAAGAGCTTCATACTGTTCAAATTGAACGTACGGTTGATGAGACTGGACGTAAAATATATAGTGAAATTCCAGGAACAGAAAAAGTATGGCCTGCAGATCTTGTATTTATTGCAGTAGGTTTTGAAGGTCCTGAAACGACGCTGATTGAGCAGCTTGGTCTTGCACAAGACCGTCGTACAAACGTAAAAGCGACTTATGGCAAATACAACACTAATGTGGATAAAGTATTTGCTGCGGGCGACATGCGCCGTGGTCAAAGCTTAGTGGTTTGGGCGATTAATGAAGGTCGCGAGGCCGCTCGTGAAGTGGATAAATATTTAATGGGATCATCGATGCTTCCTTAAATATTGGACGTGATATAATAAATTTGATGGATGAGAAGCGCCTTAGGGCGCTTTTCTTGCTGAGTATGGGGTCAATACTGTCCCGCATGATAAAGGCTGTGATTGTGAATATCAATTTACGGTTAACGAGAAGGAACAAATAACAGTATTTATACTGCATCCGCGCACATTCAAGAAGAAATTCAAAAACTAAGCTCACTGTCCTAAGGAAACTTGTGGTAAAATCGGTTTGAGATGACGCGAAGGGGCGATTCGTCATGGCAGCCGATGAAGCATATGTTTTGTCACCAACAGACGTTCGAAATATTCGAAGTTATGTACAACACAAATACGCTGCGCTGCCTGGGGAAAAACGAGCAGAAATTGTAGCGGATGCGGTCAAACGCATAATACATAAGCAATTACCGAATTTCGAGACCAGCGTTAAACGCTCCGTCACAGAAATGCTCATTAGAACAGCTGTTTTGGAGCGGCAAAGACCGGTTAGAGCGGAAGATATTTTTCAAGCCTGCTTAGAGCTAGATCGAACCTCGGCAGAAATATATGATCCGTTCCATGATTGGCTGGAAGAGCAGCTGCTCATAAGCTGCAAGAAGCCTCTCATGCAGCGTGTAATGGACGAACTCGTATTAAACGGGGAGCAATCGGGTGTAGCTTCAAATGAGGCTGAGAATGGCCTTCTGACGCAGCTGAGAGGATTACTTATTACTGAAGGTGCTGAATCGCGTAATATGACACAAGCTTCAACTCAAGCAGAGGTCATTTCATTACCTGCAACGAAATGGAGCAATACGTTAGCACGTAGGATTAGTACGAGAACTTATATATACAGCACATTAAGTATTCTATTAATTGCAGCTACTTTATTGTATGGCTGGTCTTTAAATTTACCGTCTGACAACAAGCTGCAGCCACCCGTTGTTATGAACCAAGTTCAACCTATTGTTGTTCCTGTAGACGGGCTGCCTATCGAGCTTCGTTATCAAGAAATTGATCAAGCGCGGTTGATCTCATTTTTAAAGACGAAATCATCCATACTAGCTGAAGAGCCTTATTTTGGAGCAATTATAACGGCAGCGCAAGCCTTCGATATTCATCCGGTCGTCTTATTCGCTATAACTGGACAAGAGCAAGGGTTTGTACCGAAAACGAATAAGCAGCATAAAAAGATTGCCAACAATCCTTTTAATGTTTTTCATAGCTGGCAGGATTTTAACACCAATATTAAGCAATCGGCAGAAATTGCGGCGCGAACCGTATTTAACTTAAGCAAGGATAGGCCGGCAGAAGTAGATCCTTTTACATGGATTAATCGAAAGTATGCGGAAGACCCGAAGTGGTCGGATGGTGTTCGTTCGATTTTTGCCAAAATCATTGCCTATATGGAGAAGCCGGCTATTAACACAGACCTTCCGTGAACCCAATTGGGACAACTCTCCCACTTGGGTTTGCTTTTTTTATGGAGAAATTTCAAACTTGATATGGGGAAAAACATTTCTTTTTTGCGCGGAAATCTGTAAAATGTTCTAGTGGCTGTACAGTGCGAAACGTTTATTGCTAATTGTGGAGAGCGATAGGCGTTAGACTTTCGAAAAGCTTAATGAAGGAGCGATAATCTTTTGAAGACACTAATCATTGCGGAAAAACCTGATATGGGACGAAATATAGCAGCCGCAATCGATCCTAAAGCAAAAAATCACCGTTCCTACATAGAAGGCGAGCATTATATTATTACGTGGGCGATCGGTCATTTAATCGGTCTTGCAGAGCCTGATGCCTATGATGATCGTTACAAAAAGTGGAATATAAATGATCTTCCCATTATACCGACACAGTTCAAGCTCGTACCGAACAAAAAAACAATCGATCAGCTTAAGGTTATCGGCGATCTGGCAAAACGCAGCAATCTGCTTGTCAACTCTTGTGATGCCGGGCGAGAAGGGCAATATATTTTTTCCCTCATCCAGCGCCATCTTAAGTTAAATCAACCCGTTAAACGGCTGTGGATTTCAGACCTTACCCCGGAGACGATTCGAAAAGGTTTCGAGGAATTGAAAGAGGGCGCCGAATATGAGAATTTGACCCGCGCGGCAACAGCAAGAAGCGAGGCGGATTGGCTAATCGGAATGAACGGTTCACGTGCTTTTACAACGAAGCATAATGTGCTGCTATCGGTTGGCAGAGTTCAGACGCCAGTGCTCGCCCTTATATATGATCGGCAGAAGCAAATTGAAGCGTTCTCCTCTTTGAAATTTTTTGAACTGGAAGGACATTTCACACAGGATGAAATGACGTACCGCGGCATGTGGCAGGCCGAGAGAATGACAGATCAAGCAAAAGTTGAGGCCGTTGCG
Organism: Paenibacillus sp. 01T424; assembly: GCF_056398745.1. Classification (NCBI taxonomy): domain Bacteria; kingdom Bacillati; phylum Bacillota; class Bacilli; order Caryophanales; family Paenibacillaceae; genus Paenibacillus; species Paenibacillus sp. 01T424. Next base: position 28,079 of record NZ_JBFTPZ010000035.1, read on the forward strand.
GCAAAGGTTAAAGGCAAGGCGGGACGAATTGCGTCTTATGAAGTTAAGGATACGAAAGAGTATCCGTTTAAGCTATACGATCTTACTCTTTTGCAGCGGGAAGCCAATGGCAAATATGCTTTTTCTGCGAAAAAAACGTTGGATACAGCACAGGCGTTGTACGAGAAGCATAAAGTTATTTCTTATCCGAGAACAAACTCAAATTACGTGACAGAGCAGAACATTCCTGAAATGCACAAAACGTTGAATGCACTTCAAGGTACCGCCTATGATGATCTCGTCAAAGGGGCTAATCGGAGCCTTGTGCATAAGGGGAATAAATTTATTTGCAACCCAACTAAGGTTGAGGATCACCATGCCATTTTGCCAACGAATCGTAAAGCAAATGGACTCAGCCCTGATGAGCAAAAGCTGTATGATTTGATCGTGCGAAGGTTTTTGTCGCAATTTTATCCAGCTGCTGAATATAAGGTTCACACCGTCTTGACTGAGGTAGAGAACGAAATGTTCAAAACGACAGTTAAGGAGCTTCTTAGCTTAGGATGGAAGGTCATCTATGCTGACCAGAAGAAGGAGAAAGCAAAACCTTCAGCCAAAAGCAAGGATAAGGAAGAAGCAGAGGACGAAGAAATTGAAGTAAATGAGCCTTTCTCCATATCAGCAGATGCAGGGATTATCTGTTCGGATGCCATTGTGAAAGAGAAGGACACACAGCCTCCCAAGCATTACACGGAGGGTACACTGCTTAAAGCAATGGAGAGCGCAGGCAAACAAATTGAGGACGAGGATGTCCGAGATGCAATGAAAGATTCAGGATTAGGTACACCAGCTACGCGTGCAGCTACGATTGAGCGGCTGAAAAACGTTGGTTATGTGGAAATGCAGGGCAAAAAAATACAAGTTACACAAAAAGGTCGAACAGCTATTGAGCTGATTCGTGGTGCTGGTATTGATTTGCTTACCTCTCCTGAGATGACGGGGTTGTGGGAGCGACGATTGAACGAGATATCCAGAGGAACTGCTTCGGATGGACAATTCATGGAAAATGTAAAAAAATTCGCGACGATGATCGTGGACAAGGTTCGCGTTCAATCACGAGCCGCCAAAACATCATTTGAGAGTGAAGCTCCTGCTTCCGGCAAAGGCTCTGGCGGAAAGTCAGGTACAGCGACTCGCACCCGTACAGCCACAACTAAAACGGCTGGAGCGGCAAAAAAAGCGGCATCGGCTGCGTCTAGTGTATCAGGCAGCCCGACTGTCATTGCCACTTGCCCAAGGCCAGGCTGCGGCGGTTCCATCTTTATGGGGCGCAAAGGCTATGGCTGTTCTCACTACAAGGAAGGCTGTAAATTCGTTATATGGAAAGAAAGCTTTGGCAGGAATTTGACGGATACTCAGGTGAAAGCTTTAGTCGAGAAGGGGAAGACGACTAAGCTGAAGCTTGAGCTTCCGGATGGAACGCCTGGAGAAGGAAAAATAGTGCTTAGAAATGTGGGTACCGGAGAACTGGCAATCGAACAGTAGAGGCCATTTTTCTCACATAGCAAAAACCCGAATTCGTCAGAAGCATCAAGGACGAATTCGGGTTTATTTGATTTTGTCTTTCCTTTATCGATTAACGTACCCGTGAATAGCGCCAGGGACATCCTTTAGATGATCCAAGGTTAAAAAAGCGCCTTTTGGTTCCACTTCAATCTGAATGATGTTATATTCCCATTCGGTTATCGCACGCATATGAATAGCGTGAATACCTGCTGTTAATGCAGGAACAACATCCGTTCGAATGGAGTTGCCAACCATCCACGTACTGTTGCGATCGAAGACACCATTGGACAAAATGGTTTCTAGTGCGTCGCTATTTTTGACGCGTCGAATGTAGATGCGGGAATCGAAATAACGCTCCAAGTTTAATTTCTCAATCTTGCGACGTTGAATGGGCATCTCGCCCCCCGTATAGAGATGAAGCTCATGGCCGGCCTCCGCTAGTGAGAACAACGTTTGTTCCATATTTGGATACGGCTCGGTATCGTGCTCATATACACTTAAGCCAAGCTTCCATAGAAAGTTTTCTTCATTTGTTGATCTCTTGCGACCAGTCAAATGAGAGAAGTGAATGTAAGTATCAACAAACGATTGTGGGAAATGCTCGCTTTTAAATCCGAATACGGCTACGCCGGCAATATCAATCTCCATTTGCTTGTCTCGGATGGCTTGTATTGAAACGAGGGGAGAGCTGCCAAACCAAGTGGTCATCGCATCAATAAATTGATCAATGACCAAGTAAAAGTATTTATTGCAGTGAATTAATGTATCGTCGAGGTCAAACATAATTTGTTGCTTCATGTATACGATCTCCTTTGCAAAACTTGAAACTGTATGATCAATCTACCGCAAGTGGCAGGGTCGAGTCAATGTAGGGTGTAAGAGAGGGACTGCTTTTACATACATATCCAATAATATCGGCATAATGATAGTGGAGGTGATTGCAATGGCTATCAACAAAAACGGCACTGGAGAATCTCGTCAAAATCATTCTACCTTGCGTGGACAGTCAGGCAAGCTTAAAACCGATAAATTCGCGAAGCGACCTGCGAGCTTAAACGGCATTAACAAACAGCTCCCTTAATGAAGCAAGTTTTTATGAACACAGAAGGAGAGCTTGAATTGCGTCAGCTCTCCTTCTAATCCATGTTATGCATATTTAAGCTGTGAAGCTTTTAATTGATTCTTAATGAAAGCGATACGTCTGCGAACGTAGAAGTCCTTGCTGGCGCCCTTTAAATCTTTGGGAGTGATCACCTCCTCTGCAACATTATCGATGATAATAAGCCGTCCATCGGCGTAAAACTTAAAAGTTAAGTCGCGTCCAAGACGTTCATTCTCTACATATCGGAAATTTTCGCAGATGTTATTCATGGTGATCAGGCCTCCTTCAAAATGTTGAATTCGTCGATCATTAGAACATTTGTTCTTGTTTTTATTATACCAAACATTTGTTTGTATGGAAACTGTTTTTTGTTTAACGTAAACTAGATTCATAGAAGCAGTTGCTGCAAACAGAAGGAGAGCGGAAAATGATCAAAGTAAAGAACTTATCCAGACGTATTCCCGGCGGGCCTAAGGTGCTCGATGATATTAGCTTTGAGGCTTATCCTGGCGACTTTATCGCCATTAAAGGTGATAGCGGAAGCGGGAAGTCCACACTTCTTCGGTGCCTAGCCTTGCAAGAAAAGTGGAGTGAAGGTTCCTATCAATTTGATGGCAAAGATATTTTCAAAGAAGGATTCAAAGGCAAGCTTAAAGTTCGCAGAGAGGTTGCTTATTTGGAAGAAAAACCTTTTCTATTCCCGAACAAGACGGGATTAAAAAATGTTATTATCGGTTCAATTTCACAAACGCCTGCTTGGCGGAGATGGACCGGGATGGTACGTAATGATGATTATATGGGTGCAATGGATATGATCGAAAAACGCGGCCTGCTTGATAAAGCACATCAGAAGGCGAGCACTCTAAGCGGGGGCGAACGTCAGCGTATGGCTATCGCAAGAGCACTCGTTCATGGCGCTAAAGTCATTGCAGCCGACGAGCCGGTTTCGGGACTTGATCCCCATACGGCGGATCAAGTTCTAACTGATTTGAAAGCGCTATGCAAGGAGCAAGGCGTAATTGTGATTGCTGTTATGCATCAGGGGGACTGGGCGGAGCGATTTGCTGATCAGATTCTCGGCTTGAAAGACGGTAAACTTGTTCTTAACGTAAGCGGCAGAAGATTGACTGAACGCGAGAAGGCACTCCTGTGAACGAGATTGAACTACGCCTCATAACAGAAGCTGAGCTCGACGCTGCTATTAAGCTAGAGCAAAAATGCTATTCTCCTGAAGCTGCTGCTACCATGGCAGGGTTTCAATTTCGCTATAAGCATTATCGTTCATTTTTTTGGTCAGCTTGGCTTGGCGACCAATTAGTTGGAATAACAAACGGCATCCGTACTTCACAGACTGATTGCGGTGATGAGATGAAGGGGAATCAAGCTGATTTTTTTGAGGGGAACAACTTTTGCATCCTTACTATCGCAGTTGATGCACATTATCGCGGGCGTGGAATCGGCACATTGTTGCTGAGGAAGCTGATCGAACAATGTAGTTCATCACATATTGAAACCATTATACTGATGTGCGAGGAGCATTTGATTCCGTTCTACGAATCGGAGCAATTTGAGCGTAGAGGGGTGTCTGCTTCTACGCATGGCGGAATCGTTTGGCATGAGATGAGACGTGTAATGCATACAATGGAGCATCTTACCGAATAGGAAGGTGTCTTTCATATGTCATTTCAACCGCCAGTCGTTATCCAAACGGCAAAAGCTGATTTTCCGAAAGCCGAGCTGTCATTGCCTTATGTGAGCGGGGGCAGAAGCGAAGCTGCAGATAAAAAGATCAACCATACGATTCATCATACCGTGCAGCAGATGGTTCATAATCAAGGCTCGCTTGATGATCCGAGAGCGCAGATGCTGGGTTATTTTGAACAGAAAAATAATCAAAAAGATTATCTTAGTCTTTCCTTGTTCAATTATGCCTTTACTGGCGGAGCTCATGGCTTGACGCTTCAGCAATCGCTGACTTTTAAGCAATCGACAGGACAAACCTATACGCTGGCCCAGCTGTTTAAGCCTGGGTCGGATTATGTGGGGCGGATAAGCGCTATCGTAAGCGCACAAATCTTGTCAAGAAAGATTGATACGCTGGAGCCTTTCAAATCCATAAGACCTGACCAGGACTATTACGTAGCGGACCGTTCACTTGTCGTCTATTTCCAGCTATATGAGCTGGCAGCTTATGTGTTTGGATTTCTGTATTTTCCGATATCCGTCTACGAACTGCAAGATATCATTAATGAGGATGGTCCACTAGGTCCGATGCTGGTTAATGACTAATTCTGAATGAAACCATTTTCTCTTAGCAGTTATTCAGCCTAAGAACATAAGGAGACAACGCATTGATATATTTTCTCATATTATTCGCAGCAGCTCTAATTGTCGCGGTGTCGTTTGTCTTCTTTCACCAACGAAAAATGGAAAAGGAGCAGCAATGTTCCACCGAAAGGACGCCTGTTTTACCATCCGCGACAGTTACGTCAATATCTACGAATCGAATAGCAGATCAACCCCTTGCTGAGACCGCTGCGAAAGCAACTATAAGCTCGATGCCTTATTCAGCAGATATGCTCTATAAGATTTTAGTTGTAGATGATCAACCCGCTATTCGAATGATGCTTGTTGAATTGTTTGCTGCGCAGGGAATCGATGTTTATGAAGCTGAAAGCGGCAGTATCGCCTTGGACATTTACGAGAAGCAGAAGCCGAATTGTGTACTGCTTGATTTGAAAATGCCCGAAATGGATGGGATAGAAATTTTGCGTGGGATAAGAATGTTGTCGCCAGAGGTGCCTGTCATTCTCATAACGGCATATGCAGATCCAGACATAATGGAAGAGGCGCTTGCGCTTGGCATTACACATTGTTTTACGAAACCCTTTGATATCATAGAGCTCAAATCACTCGTTTATGGAATACTGGAGCAAAGTGCTAATTAAGCTGAGTGAAAAAATAAAAATCAATCGACTCGCTTCTTGATGGATGCGAGTTTTTGTTATGCGCTTTAATCATTCTTCCTTTTGCATGTGACATCCAAACCACTCATACAGTTACGTAGGAGGGTGATTGGATGATTTTATTGCTAGCGGGATTATTATTATTTGCGATTGTCATTGCCGTGATTATGGCCATCGCATTCAAAGCGCAACAGTCCATTTCATTATCTAAGCATCAGAATCTAATTGGTTATGGCTTGCAGGCGCAGTTGCTGCAGGACAAACATGATTTGCATCGTTATGGTTTAGCGCAGCAGCTTAGACGGCGGTTCGGCGGGTTATCGTCATTTGGTTTATCGTTTAATGTGCTCGGTCTTATTGGAAGCGCAGCTTTTTTGTTTGGGCCAGCGATCGGAGAGGGGGGACCGTCGGTTATTGGATTTGGTTTGCCCATAATCGCTTTATTTGCACTTATTTTAAGTGCATCTCTCGCAGAACTCTCATCTGTGACACCGACTGCAGGCGGGATTTATCATACGGCATCCTCATTAGGCGGGCGCTCATGGGGAGTGCGAGCAGGCTGGCTTCAAGCATCTGGACATTTAGCTATGCTTGCGCTGCTAAACTGCGCATGTGCAGCTTTACTGGACGGTTTTATGTCCGCTCGAATAGGTTATCAAACCTCGGATTTAACTTTTTGGTGTGTCGTTGCAGGGCTGACTGCTTCCCAATGTGCAGTGAATCACTTTGGAAACCGGATGTTAAGCAAGCTGCAAGCAGGCGGAGTTATACTGCAAATATTTATTGCTTTATTCATTATTGCTGGGCTAGCTTGGCTTGCATGGCCAGGCAGCTATTCTCCTGTATTGATGTATCAATTTCAAAATGCAGAGTGGAATGGTACCGTGCAGGCGGGATCATTCGTCAGCGGTACGCTCCTTTTGTTAAAGCTATTTATTGGCATGGAGGGCTCAAGCCAAGGATCGGAAGAAACAATTGATCCTCGTGTACGAGCACCGTGGTCGATTTTTTTATCTACTGCTTACACATTTGTTATTGGTTTTGTACTTCTGAGCTTTATGCTTATATCCATTCCATTGTCTAACGGACCAAGCTGGTTGGGAACGTTTCTACAAACGGCAGCTGCTGGCTGGGGCGGCACCAGTATGATCATTATTTTTGTCATTCTATCATTATGGAGCAGCGGACTGCAGACGATGACAGTATGCTCGCGGATTGTATACAGCCTAGCACGTGATGGCGCCATGCCGCTGAGCCAACGGTGGTCTAATGTGTCGGAGCGGCATCAGACGCCGATTCCTGCCGTCTGGTTGTGTGCGGTCATTTCACTAACTATTCTTCTCATTGCTTTTTTCAGCTATAGAGACGATACAATCATTTTTCTTCTAACTGCAGCGATAATATGTTTAAATTTATCTTATGCCATACCGATTGCCTGGAAAATAAAACAGGGGAAGATCCATGCGCAGTTGCATGCATCACCGTGGCATTTGGGCAGCTGGAGTATCCCAATCCATGTGGTTTCCATAGCTTGGCTGCTGTTAACGACGATACTAGCTGCTATATTCATCGATTATCGAGGCTCAATTGCAGCTTTTGTAATTCTTACTTTGATCTCTTTCATGGAGCTAAGGTATCGGCAAAAACATGGGATGAGCCTGCAGAGCAGAGTTGATCGTTCGCGCAAGGAGCTTTATTTTATGGAAAGAAAATTTCCTTTAAATTAATCTGTATGTCGATGCTGTGGGAAATAATGAGGTACTCATTTAGGAAATAGTCGGACTATTTAAAAAACATTTCCCGGGGAAACGCAATAAGTAACAGAAAAGAGAGGTTTTCGACAGCCAGTGGCTAACGCAAGTAGAATGTGTCGAAAGCGTTGCTGGGAAAGGGAAAATCACAAAAGTTATCGATATAGTTATCTCTCTTTGCCAACATCTCCCTTAGAAGATTATAATAGTCAAATGAGAGATATTTATAGGAGGAACGAAGCTAATGACACATCATATAGAAACGGCTAAACTTGTGTCACTAAATATAGGAATGCCGAAATCAATAACACACGGCAGCAAAGAAGTATTAACAGGAATTTATAAGCAGCCTTCACAAGCAACCCATGCTTTGAGCACTATAGGACTTGAGGGCGATGGACAAGGCGATACGATTCATCATGGTGGACCAGACAAAGCGGTATGCGTCTATTTCGAGCAACGATACGCCTATTGGCGTGAGAAATACGAGGAGCCATTTGATTACGGAGCTTTTGGTGAAAACTTTACGCTCTCGAGCTGGACAGAAGGGGATTTGTGCATCGGCGATATAATCCAAGCAGGTGATGTGATCCTCCAAGTAAGTCAGCCAAGACAGCCGTGCTATAAGCTGGGGCTGCGGCATAAGCTCCCGGAATTGCCGGGACATGTTCAGCGTGAAGGCTACACAGGTCTTTATTTCCGCGTACTCCAAGAGGGCCATATACAGGCAGGGATGACGTTTGAAATTAAATATAAACATCCGGCCCGTAAAACGGTTATGGAAGCTAACCGTGTCATGTACCGTGATAAAGATGACATAAAAGGAATAAGAGAGCTGCTTGAAGTGAAAGAATTGGCTGCGAGCTGGCAGGAACAGCTAGGGGCTCGCTTGACAAGATTGCAGCTTGATCAATAAGGAGGCTTGTCTGTTTTGACCGACACCATAGATTTTACAGCTTATTTAGATGCATATGCGTTCGCCGAGCCTTGTCATATTGAGAGCCGGGAGAGTGGAATGAATAATACGACCCGAATCATTTCGTCGGGAAATAAAAAATTTGTCCTGCGCATTTACAATAACCATAAGGATATGGATATTGTAAGGCTTGAACATGAGATACTGAACGACTTGAATAAACAGAAGCTAACCTTTAAGGTGCCGATTCCAGTTCAGAATAAACAAGGCGAAACGATTAGCGTTGCAACAGATGGCACCTTATCGTCATTATTTCAGTTTATTGATGGTGACCGACCGACGGTTTCAAACCCAGCGCATGTTTATGCGCTAGGCGTTACAGCTGCGAAGCTTTCTAGTGCTTTAAGCGGAATAAACCCAAAAGGCTTGCCGCTTTACAGCCCTTATTTCATGTTGGAGAATACATATGCTTTGATGGATGAGGAAGCTTTTTTTGCAATGGCAGAGCTTTCCGTAGATCTTAAAGGTAGAAAATCAAGCTTCATGGCCTTGCATGAGGAGCGCCTGAAGCTGAAAGAAGATTGTAATCAGCTTATCGGGCTGCCGGAACAATGGATCCATGGTGATTTGGTTTTTAATAATACGGTATGTCAAGGCGATACGATCGTAGGTGTGCTGGATTTTGAATTTACGACTGTCGATGTTAGAGCGATGGAGCTTGCTGTCATTATTGTCGATATCATAAAACCAAATGACCTAAATATAAAAGAGAAGGTGAAGCGTTTATTGCAGGGTTATCAGGATACGAATCCGTTAACTCTTCATGAAATTAAGATATTGCCGATATTAATGAAATTAAGATTGCTTGATGTAGCATTGCATTTTGCCATACGCTTAAGAGATAATTTAGATGATGAGGAAATACTTTGCGGCATTATCGATCAATCAGCATTTGGCTGCCGCTGGATTAATGAACATTGGGAGGATGATTTTTCATGAGTTTAGCCAAAGCACTGGGATACGGCGAGAACGAAAAACTGCTCATTATTAACGCAGATGACTACGGAGTATGCCATTCGGTAAATGTCGGCATTCAGCAGCTGCTGCTAGAACAAACGGTGAGCTCGGCGACGATTATGATTCCTTGCGGCTGGGCGAGGGAAGCAGCGCTATGGAGTGCAAGGCATCCGCAAGTCGATGTGGGTGTCCATTTCACATTTACTAGCGAATGGGATATGTACCGCTGGGGTCCAGTCAACCGCAAAGGAAGCACAAGTTCGCTTGTCACCCATGAAAATTATTTCCCGAAGGACAGTAAAAGCTTTGAGCTGCAAGCTGATCCAGAGCAAGTTAAAGAAGAACTTATCGCACAAATTGAAATGGCTTTAGCTATGGGGATGAAACCATCGCATGCAGACAATCACATGGGAAGCTTGTATGGGTTAGCAACCGGCAGAAATTTCTTATCTATCGTTCTGGATGTATGCGCTTCCTATGGCCTGCCTTTCCGTTTGCCGCGTAATTTAAGGCAAAATATTGGTCAAGTGGCCTCTCCTGAGCTGGAAGAGCAAGCCAAACAGCTCGGAATGCTGGCGGATTCGAAGGGTGTTGTTATCCTTGATTATTTAATCGGCTTGCCGTTCCACTTGGAGGAGGGTGAAACATTTGATTCACTAAAGGCAAGCATGCAGCAGGTGCTTGAGGGTCTGCAACCAGGAGTCTCTGAAATTATTATACATCCGTCTCTCGTAACCGATGAGCTGAATGCTTTTCACATGCAGCCTCTAAAGCGGGGAATGGAGTTCGAATTATTCCGTGATGCTGAGATCAAGAATACGTTGCAAAAAGAAAACATCCGTATGATTCGCTGGAGTGAACTGCAAAAACTGCAGCGTGCTCGAACAGGCTTTACAACCTAACGAAGGAGTTGACTTATGTCTATTGAAGCGATAAAACAACTAGCCGAACAATTGAAATCTAATATTGGACGCGTCATCGTAGGCAAAGAGGAAGTTGTAGAACTAATGCTCATCGGACTCCTTACATCAGGGCATGTGCTGCTCGAGGATGTGCCAGGAACAGGAAAGACCTTGCTCGCTAAATCTATGGCCAAATCATTGGCTTTATCTTTCAGGCGAATTCAATTTACACCCGATTTGCTTCCATCGGATCTAAGCGGCATTCATTTCTATAATCAAAAAATAAGCGAGTTTGAATTCAGAGCTGGTCCATTGTTTACTCATTTGCTGTTAGCAGATGAGATTAATCGTGCGACGCCTCGTACCCAATCGAGTTTGCTCGAATGTATGGAAGAGCGTCAAATCAGCATCGACGGTGAAACCAAATATTTGGAGCGTCCATTTATGGTTATTGCTACACAAAATCCAGTGGAGCATCAAGGAACGTTTCCACTTCCGGAAGCACAGCTCGATCGTTTTTTATTCAAAATTAAGATGGGTTATCCGACGACTGAAGAAGGTTTGCAGCTATTAAAACGTTTTAAAGATCATGATCCGCTTGCGGAGCTTGAGCCAGTTGCAGGAATAGATGTCATTCAGAAGGCACAGCAAGCCTATTCAGCGGTGAAAGTGAACGATGACATCCTTCAGTATTTGCTGCAAATCGTGGAGCAAACACGAAGGCGTGAGGAGGTTTCTGTTGGTGTCAGTCCGCGTGGCAGTCAAGCGCTGCTCCGCGCTTCCCAGGTACATGCCATTTTGCGAGGACGTGATTTCGTTACGCCTGATGATATAAAGGCAATGGCGAAGCCGGTCTTGTCCCACCGACTAGCCATTCGCGGCATGCATCGTACAGCAAATCAGGCGGAATCCATTATTGATGACATTATTCGTTTGACGGCCGTGCCTGCTGAAGCAGGCGTTACGGCTCGTTAGGCAGCCTGATGATTTTATTCTGGTTTATATTAGCTGCAATCGTCATTTTGTCACTACAGGGCAAAATATTTCAAAAGCTCGTATTGCGCCGTATCCAATATGAACGGCGTTTTACGAGCAAAACATGCTATAGCGGCGAGCAGGTTGAGATGATAGAAGAGATGGCCAACGCCAAATGGCTGCCGGTGCCCTGGCTACGCGTGGAATCACAGCTATCCACTCATCTGCATTTTCAACAGCTTGATAATTTTTCTGTGAGCAGCGGGCAGCTTTATCAGAACCATAAGAGCTTCTTTAGTCTATCGCCGTATACAAAAATTACGCGCACACACCGCATCACCTGTGCAAAACGAGGCTGGTACAAGCTTCAAACCGTCACGTTAACGGGCGGTGATCCGCTTGGTTTAACCCATTCGTCCGCTCAAATTGCGCTTCAAGGGGAACTGCTTGTTTATCCAAAGCCTGCCGAGGTGCCCATTCATGAGCTACCTTATCATAGCTGGCAGGGTGATCAATCGATTCGCCGCTGGATTATCAACGATCCATTCATTATTGCAGGCGTTCGCGATTATCAAGCGGGCGATACGTATAAGCAAATCAACTGGAAAGCTACTGCAAAAACAGGAAGCCTTCAAGTCCATCAGTATGATTTTACCGCGGACCGCAGACTGATGATTTATTTGAATGTGGACGATGTAGAGGGCATGTGGCGAAGCGTTACTGATTTATCGTTAATCGAGCTAGGCATTGAATGGGCAGCAGGGGCAGCTGAAGCTGTCATTCAGCAGGGCATGGAAGTTGGTTTTGCATCCAATATGCCTTTGACCGGCATGATGGAAAGCGTTCACATTGAACCTAGAGGCGGGCATGAGCATTTAATCGTTATTTTAGAGGAAATGGCGAAGCTCGATATAGAACGAACAGAGCTGTTTCATCATTTGTTGGAACGCGAAGCAAGAAGCGGCTTCAGTGAACGAGATGTGCTAATGATTACGGCTTATTGGAACGAAGAACTGGAAAAACAAGCTGAACAGCTTCGCTACAACGGCAATGCAGTCGCAGTTTGGATGCTGACAGATACTGCTAAGCCAACGATTAGCGATGTTGGACAAGCGATATCAGGTAGCGGCAGAGAAGAGGTGACCGCGTGAATGAGCCACAGAAGCGATCTTTTTCTTTAAATACCTTAGGTCAAGGCGTTATTGAACTGCTCTTTTATTTGCCTGTATTTTTAGCGATAGCTGTTTACTTGCTGCCTGCTGGAGCTTTGTGGCCATGGATAGCAACGATTCCTCTCTGTTACTGGGCGGCATCGCTAATTCTCGGAAAATATCCAAGATTACGATACGGCGTGAAGTTGCTTCTAGCTATTGCTATTGGGGCGTTGCATAGCAGTTTGTTCATTATCGCATGGGTAGGTAATGTGGATATCGTCCCTATGGTTGTATGCGGACTTGCTGCTGCTGTAGCAGCAATGAAGGGCATGTCGGCGCAATTGCGCGGATGGTTCAACTCATTTCCCAATACACAGATGCTGATTGGCGTGCTCCTTTATGTCGCTGTGCAGCCGTTAAAAATAATTGCGTTAAAAAAACTGATGGAGTTCAACGGTGTTTTAATCGTTTGCGGAATTGCTGCCGTCATTATATTTTTCTTTTTTGCAAATGAGCGGCATTTGAACAGTGAAACAGTAGATTCAGGGAAAACGTCAGCTACTCTTGCTTTCAAACGCCAAAATCGTCTATTAATTATTGTAATTGTCAGCATCATTAGCATTCTTGCTCTTTTCCGACAAATTCAGAAGATGATTGAGAGCTTCTTTCATTCAATCATTGAGCGAATAATGAACTGGCTAAACCAGTCTAGGGAGCAGACACCGGTTGAAGAACCTCCTATTGATTCTTCAACACCTGAGATGCCTTTGGAGGAAACGAAACCGCCGTCTGATTGGATGCTGCTACTCGAGCAAATTGCGAAAATCATCGGCATTGTGTTAGTCATCATCATCCTCTGCATTCTGTTCTATTTTATTGCTAGAAAGGTAATGCAATGGGCGAAGCTGCTTGCTGCTAAATTGCAGGAAAGAGGAGCAGATAGCCGCAATAATGGGGTTGGCTTTACAGATGAAGTTGAAAGTTTAATGACATTAACTAAATGGCGTGAGCAAATGGGCAATAAACTGAAGCAGCTGCTGCCAAAGAAGCGCTCCTTTGCTCAGGAATGGAATGAGCTGCGAACAAATACCGAAAAAATCAGGTTTTTATATGCTCGCTTATTGAGAAGCAGCGCCGAACAGGGGTATACGGTCAAAGAACATATGACTCCGCGCGAAACGTCAGAAGACCTGAATACATGGCAGGCTGGCAAGCTCGACAATATGCCTCGATTTATTGAGTTGTACGAAGAAGCAAGGTATGGCGATAAACAGCCAGATGACCAACAAATCAACGCTCTTAAAAACCAGTTCGAAAAAAAAGGGAATCAAGCTTAACAAGCTGATTCCCTTTTTTTGGTGTATGATTCAAAGCTTAACCATATAATCATTTGAGGCTTAAAATATGTTCGGCAATTTTATGGCCATGATACCGTCCTGATTCGATGAAAATTTCATTTGCTTCATGTCTGGAGGCTACCACACCTGCCAGATAAATGCCTGGAACATTCGTTTCCATAGTATCTTCGTTGAAGGTTGGATACCCTTCTTCCTCAATCGTAACGCCGCTTGTGTTAAGGAAGTTGCGATCGGGATGGAAGCCGGTCAAAGCTAATACAAAATCATTTTCCAAACGGATCTCACCTTCAGGTCCTAGTACAGTGATCTCATTGTTTTCGATAGAGGTTACAGTTGACTGAAACAGCATGCGAATAGAGCCTTTCGTTACTTTGCTCTGGAAACCTGGCTTAACCCATGGCTTAATGCTGGTGGAATAATCATTGCCGCGATAGACGACCGTTACCTCTGCACCGACCCTCTCAAGCTCTAAAGCTGCATCGATTGCGGAGTTGCTGCCGCCAATAATGGCAACTTTCATACCAACATAAGGATGCGATTCGCGAAAGAAATGACTAACCTTATCGAGCTGCTCACCGGGAATGCCCAGCTCATTCGGATGATCGAAATAACCAGTAGCGATGATGACATACTTGCTTTGGTATGTGCGCTTCTCGCCAAAACGATCTTCTCCATGCAAAATAAACTGTCCATTCTCAGGCGTAATCTTATTTATCATTTCATAGGCTTGCACACGAACGTTTTTGCGCTGCGCGGCTGTTCTATAATAATTAAGTGCTTCCAGTCTGGAAGGCTTATCGTTAGCCGTTGTGAATGGTATATCGCCGATTTCAAGATTTTCTGGACTGCTGAAAAATTGCATATAAGTGGGATATTGCGAGATTGAATGTACAATGTTGCGTTTCTCTATGACTAGTGGCTGGAGACCAATCCGTTCGAGTTCAATCGCTGCTGCCAAGCCGCACGGACCGCCTCCAATGATGATGGCTTCTTCTTTTTGCATTCGTATTACCCTCCTATACTATAACGAAGCGATATAAATTCTAATATAACGATCATTTTACTGCGAGGCGTACATATTGTGCAAATCTGGATTTATGGCTCTCGTGTACATGCAATATATTATTGTATAATAATGTGTAACCATTCTTATTTGTATACCGGTTCTATGAAACTAGCTTTATTTCACAAAATGATAGGAGGAGATCACATGCGGCGACGTTTTGTAATAGAGGCAGTACTGGTGGCAACGTATGGACATCTTCTTGTACCGAGTCGTCCAATTGATTTTGTCGTTCCTTATTCATCCATAGCTGAGCTGTATGAAATGAGAGACGGTGTTGAACCTGTCATGGATGATCCAGATGATGATGGGCATGTAAAAACCAAAATAAATGAACTTATTGCTTTTTTTGAGGATGCTCTTAATCGCAAAAAAATTGAAAAGGCCATGCAAGTGCCTTGGCGAGAAAGCTCTCCGCTCATTCTAAATGATACGATTCATTTTACGGTCGTGCATGCTGTCGATAATGCCCATTATGGCGAGATGTTCGATCCGATCGAAACGGAATTGCTGTTAACAGGATTGAAGCTGCAAGTCCCATTGCTGTCGGATCAGTTTGAGTTTCAAGATAAGCTGATAGAAGCAGAGGTCCCTGTACAAATTTACGATATTGAAGATTTTGAGTTTGCGGTAGAGGAAGGCATCTCCTCAAGCGACTTTGATTTGCCGAATGAGTCGGACAGGTTTTAAATCATTTTTTTTGTAAAAACCTCTTGCGCAAAGGCAGAAACAGGTGTTAAGATTTGGATGGGTTAGGAAAATATGATCAAATGGATACGAAAAGGGGGGCTCACGAATGTTTTTCAATCAGATTGGAATGAATGTCGAAGGCGCGCAGTTTAGCATGAATTTCCATTCCGTTGTTCAAACATGCCGATCGGGCTGCCTTCGTTCATTGGTGTCAACGCAGCTTTTTTGACCGTTGCACGCTATTATACGAAGATCTCAAGCCGATTATGGCTTGAGGTCTTTTTTTGTTTCCTATAGGGGAAGGGGCAATCCAATGAAAACGCTGTTACGTTTGATGATTTATGTAAGACCGAGTGCCAAATGGGTATTTACAGCGGTTATCATTATGATTTTTGCGACGATATTCGATTTGGTAGCTCCTTGGGTATTAGCCAAAATATTTGACGAAGGAATCGGAAAAAGCAATATGTCCGTCGTGATCGGATTAACACTTGCTTTGGCAGGCATTCAAGCTTTAAAGAGCTTGGGCATGTTTATACAAGGTTATTCCCAAGAGCTGGTCGGTCAAAATGTCGTGTTTAAACTCCGGAAAGAGCTTTATGAGCATTTGCAGCGGTTATCATTTTCTTATTATGACCGTGCGCAGACTGGTCAGCTCATGTCCAGAATGACTGGGGATATTGATGCGGTAAAAAACTTTGTCGGGTTTGGAGCGATGAACCTATTTACTGGCATGCTGACGTTTATCGGAACGACGATTTTCATGATGACGATGCAATGGAAAGTAACTTTAATCAGCTTAATTACAATTCCTTTTATTTTGTTCGTCTTATTTCGCTTTAACCACAAAGTAGGACCAGCTTGGTCCAATATTCGTGAACAAATGGGGCGCTTAACGACTACGCTTCAAGAAAATATTTCAGGCATTCGAGTTGTCAAATCTTTTGCAACGGAGTCCGTAGAACAAAGGAAATTCGCTGAGCGAAATGAGCAAAACTTTGATACAAATATGGACCGGGCAAGGCTGGAGGCAAAAGCATTTCCCCTCATGGGCTTTTACGGAGGACTCACGTTTGTTTTGATGATCTGGATCGGTGCTATTTTTGTTGCTCGGGAAGAGATGTCGATTGGTACCTTCATAGCGTTTCAATGGTACACATGGGGCATTATTTGGCCGCTGAATATGCTAGGCTGGCAAATTAATATTTTCCAGCAAGCGATTAAAGCAGCTCCACGTGTATTTGAAGTGCTGGACACACCGGTTGATATTCAAACCCCTGAACAAGCGATAAATACGGACGGAATGCACGGCAACGTCGTTTTTGATCGTGTAACATTCTTCTTCTCCGATCAGGATTTAGCGAAGGATAAGCCGATATTGGATGAGGTTTCTTTCCAAGTGAAGCAAGGTGAGGTGATCGGTGTACTCGGTGCCACGGGTTCAGGCAAAAGCAGTCTGATTGGCTTGCTTTCTCGTTATTATGATGTGTCCAGTGGCAGTGTACTCATTGATGGTGTAGATGTGCGGGAATATGAGCTTGATGGACTGCGGCGAAGCATAGGTATTGTACCGCAAGAGACCTTCTTGTTCTCAGCATCGATTAGAGATAATATCGCCTACGGTCATCCGGATGCGACGCAGGAGCAAATTGAGGAGGCAGCACGCAAATCGCAAATCCATTCCTTCATCGAAAGCATGCCAAGCGGCTACGATACGCGAATTGGTGAGCGGGGTGTCGGGCTCTCTGGCGGGCAAAGACAACGTGTGGCGCTTGCTCGTGCGATTTTAATGGATCCGCCAATTTTAGTACTGGATGAAGCGACAGCGAGTGTAGATACAGCAACAGAATCAGCTATTCATGAAGCTTTATTAGAAGTCATGAAGGGTCGCACGACATTTATAATCGCGCAGCGGCTTTCCTCGATTCAGCATGCGGACCGTATTATTGTGCTTGAAAATGGCCGTGTGGCTGAAGAAGGCACACATAAGGAACTAAACGAAGGCAGTGGCTTCTTCCGTCAATTGTTTGATAGACAGAAGCAAATCGCACATCAATAGAAGAGAGGTGAAATCATGAGTCAAGTGGAGTGGGATATGGATTCTGATGTAGAAGAGAAGCCGTTTAATGGGAAATACATGCGGCGTATGCTTCAATATCTTATCCCTTATCGCAAATTAATGACGTGGGTCATTATTATAGTGCTTATTAATATGTTATTAAGCTTATCCGAGCCAATTATTCTTGCGTACATCATCGATAAAGGGATAAACCAAAAAGATTATTCGGTTATCCATGTATTGGGTGCTATTCTGCTGGGCGTTAAGCTAATAGGCTGGTTGTTTAGCTATATGCATACCAGATGGATCAATTTTACAGGACAACGTATTTTGTTTGATCTTCGTCAGCAATTATTTAATCATTTGCAAACCTTGTCCTTTCGTTTTTTTGATGGGCGTCCCGCTGGTAAAATTATGTCCAGAATAACGAATGATACAAATGCTATTGGTGAGCTAATCAACGGCGGTTTGATAACGATGGTGATGGAGGTTACGCATTTACTTGGCATCGTCATCATTTTGATCTGGATGGATTGGCAGCTTGCTTTGCTCTCATTTATTATGATGCCGCTGCTCTATTTCATCGTTGCAAAGCTACGTCCAAAAATTGAAGGCTCATGGTCGCGTTCACGCTCAACGATGTCATCGATTAACGGTAATGTGAACGAAACGATACAAGGCATTCGTGTCATTCAAGCCTTCTCACGCCAGCGGACTAACAATGAGCGATTTGAAGGTATAAATACCCGCAACAAAGGCGCATTTATGCGAGCAATTACGTTGGAATCGACTGTATATCCACTGGTTGAAATGATCGGAATGCTGGGCACCTGTATCGTAGTTTGGTTCGGAGCCATGAAGGTCATTGAAGGCGCGCTTACGCTTGGCTTCATTATGGCGTTCATTAATTATTTATGGCGCTTCTGGGGGCCGCTGAGCGCCTTATCCAAGGTGTATAGCCAGCTGTTGTCAGCTATGGCTTCTGCCGAGCGTATATTTGAAGTGCTGGATACCGATCCAGAGGTGAAAAATAGCAAGCATGCTTTAGAACTGCCGCAGGTTCGCGGCGAGGTTGAGTTTGATAATGTTTCGTTTCGTTATGAGGAAAATAAACCTGATGTGCTTCATAACGTTTCATTTCTCGTTAAGCCCGGGCAAAGAGTAGCTTTAGTCGGGCCAACCGGCGCTGGAAAAAGCACGATCGTTAATCTCTTGATGCGCTTCTACGATGCTACTGACGGTACCGTGCGAATTGACGGGATGGACGTTAAGCAGGCAACGCTCGAATCTCTACGCAAGCAAATGGGAATCGTGCTTCAGGATTCATTTATTTTTGCGGGTACGGTAGAAGAGAACTTGCGTTATGGCAACGACCATGCAACAGAGGAAGAGCTGCTTAGAGCAGCCGAGAGCGTAAGGCTAGACCGCGTTGTAAGCAAATTGTCAGATGGGTATCAAACGCAGCTGGAGGAGCGAGGCTCAAAACTCTCGGTAGGCCAAAGGCAATTGCTCGCTTTCGGCCGTGTGTTGCTATCAGATCCCGGCATACTCATATTAGACGAGGCTACATCCAGCGTTGACATGGAAACAGAGCAGCATATTCAAGAGGCTTTGCACACGCTGCTAGCAGGAAGAACGGCGTTTATTATCGCGCACAGACTATCCACCATTAAGGATGCTGATCTTATTCTCGTCATTGAGAACGGAAGAGTAGCCGAGCAGGGGTCGCATTCGGAGCTGATGAAGAAAGGCGGCATCTACTCCAATCTTGTTCTAACACAGCTGTCTATGCAGGAATCTGTTATTTTGCAAACTAGTTCTTAATGGCATGAATAAAAGAAGAGGGCAAGTCAGGCTTACGCAAAAGATGCGCTAGCTTGACTCGTCCTCTTTTTTTGTACGATCGATTGCTTGTGCCATCGTTTTATCCGTTAAATGCGCATAAATTTGCGTCGTTTCCGGCGAAGCATGCCCAAGCTGCTCTTGGGTTTTGTAGATGTCGTTTCGCAGATAGTAGTCCGTGGCGAAGCTATGTCTGAGCTTATGTACGGATAAGTAAGGTTTTCCAAAGCGTTTGGCATATTTCAGTACCATTTCTTGAATTGCTCGCTTCGTCATGCGCGAACCCTCGTTTTTTCCATTAGCAACAGCCAGAAACAAAGCCTTCTCTCTTTTTGGCGCCTTGTAACGGAGTTCCCTTAGAGTCAAATAAGCTTGCAGATCCTCAACCGCCTCTTGGCGAAAATATACAGGGGTTTTAAACGTATCGTCATTTTTACCTTTGCGATACACATAGGAAAGCTTCTTCTTGAGATCGATATCATCGACGTTTAAATTGACGAGTTCAGATACACGCAAGCCTGAATGTAGAATAAAGCTAATGATACATGCATCTCTTATCATATTAAGCTCGTATGCGTAAAGTGCCTGCTTGTTTTTGGCAACATCCGTCCCATAATGCTGTTTAATATAAGCCATAAATTCGGAAATTTCCTCTTCTTGAAGCAGCTTGCCCTCAAGCTTTGCGGCTGTATCCTTCGGCTTATGCGTACGTTTAATCGTAACCTTTGCCATAACATTCCGTTTGAGTAGAGGATAAAATTCCTCATCCTCTGCAATTTGACTTAAATAATGAAATAACGAGCGGAGGGAGGAAAGCTTGCGTGAGATCGTCGTTTTACTGTTTCGCTCCACTTTATGAGTCGATAAATACATACGGAAGCCATCTATACTGTCCATATGCAGCTTTTCCAGTTCAAGCAAAGCTACATCTCTAATATTTGCTGCTTCAGAAAGACCTTCTGCCATTAACCAGTTAAGAAAGGTTTCATAGTCTCTCATATATTCGACAAGCGATGAAGGAGATAAATCTGGAAGTTTGTAATTAATAAATTTTTCAATATACCAAGGCATCGTAGGAAGTTTCTTGTCGAGCTCTTCACGATCTTTTTGTTTAATAATATTGATGGCGAGTCACTCCTAAAATTAATGGTGCGAATAATTAATGGCGTTTAATAAACATAATAATAATTATGTTAACAAATTATAATAATAACCAGATGAATAGTTATATTGTAACAATTAGAGTAAGGGGGTACAACGTCATAAAAGGGTAATAGGCAAAAAAAGAATTCTCTACTCAGAGACTTCTTCTCATTATGACCCTCATACGTAGATTATGGTGTTTGGATGTATAAGAATTTATATAATGGTCACTCTAAAAAAACAAAATAATTTCTCAATTATTTTATTTTTTATTTTTGAAACCCATTAATAAACAGCCCGTATACCTTTTTATAACTTCATCGTGCTTCATTCCAAAGGGGAGTAGCTGCTACAGTAAAGTCGTCATTACGAGAATCTAACGATCTCCGGCTTTATTGGCAACTTAACGTTGTTAGCGAGACCTTTGCCACTAGTCGGCAAAGGTCTATTTTTTGGGTGTAAGCACAAGTTAAATTTACTTAAGCAGAGTCGAAAGGGAGGAATCTTGTATGGATTTTGGTTTGTTAATGGAATATGGATGGGTTCTGCTCATCCTCATTGCAATTGAAGGTTTGCTCGCAGCAGACAATGCACTTGTGCTGGCTATCATGGTCAAACATCTGCCGGAGAAAGAACGGAAGAAAGCATTGTTTTACGGCTTAGCAGGGGCATTTGTTTTCAGATTTGCCTCGTTATTCGCTATTTCCTTTCTGGTTGGAGTATGGCAAGTCCAGGCAATTGGCGCGTTGTACCTATTGTTCATTGCGCTAAACCATATTTTCCGAAAAGTCATTTTCAAGAAGCATGTCGATAATGCAACAGAAGACAAAAAAGAAACCAAAAAAGCGAGTGGTTTCTGGTTTACCGTATTAAAGGTAGAAGTTGCGGATATCGCATTTGCAGTAGATTCCATCCTGGCAGCTGTTGCGCTTGCAATGGCGCTGCCAACGACCAATTTGCCGAAAATAGGCGGAATGGATGGYGGTCACTTTGCAGTCATCTTTATCGGTGGTTTCATCGGTCTAATCATTATGCGTTTCGCTGCTTCAGCTTTCGTGAAGCTGCTAGAGCGCAAGCCTGGACTTGAAGTTGCTGCATTCGTTATCGTAGGTTGGGTAGGCGTCAAGCTGGCTGTTGTCACATTGTCTCACCCTAAACTGGGGATCATTCCAGAATCATTCTCCCATTCAGCAGCTTGGAAAATTACCTTCTATGTAGTCCTTGTCTTGATCGCGGTTATAGGTTGGTTCCTATCGAGCGACAAAGAGGAATCCAATGACGGTAAGGTAGCYACAAATAACAACTAATCTATTTTCAATATAAATCAGAAAAAAACTGTTGAGTTTCCTCAACAGTTTTTTTCTTTTTATTAGCTTATAAATGTTCCGAACTCCTCTATATCACGTCACATTAAACCGTTAAGATTGTTTCATTATATGATTCAGATTTTTGCGATGTTGTAAATTAGTAAATATATGCAATTCTGCAAATTCGGTTACAATTCCATTTTAACTGTGCTAAACTCAAACGAGTCTGTAGAAGAGTTGCCAATCTTCTTCCAAATTGCGGACAATTTGTATGTACGCTATAGAAAAAGGAGGTTCATTCTTAAATGATGAACACTAAATTCATACAACATAGTATGGCGCTTATTATTATATTTATGCTGGCATTTTCGGTTCCGCTCGAAGCTGCTCATGCCGCTCCGCCTGCTACATTAAAGGTAGGAAGCTCAGGACCCGATGTTCCGGATTTGCAATATCGGTTAAAAACGCTAGGTTATTTTAATAAAGACGTAACGGCTTATTTTGGCACAACGACGTTAGAGTCACTCAAACGTTTTCAGAAGGATTATGGTGTGGCTTCCGACGGTGTAGCAGGCGCACAGACCTGGAAAACACTTAAGAGTGTATCCGTGAATCAAGGAGAGCTTGATTTGCTGGCAAGAATTATTTATGCAGAAGCACGTGGCGAATCCTATAAAGGACAGGTTGCAGTTGGAGCTGTCGTTATGAATCGATTGGCATCGTCTAGTTTTCCAGATACAGTAAGAGGCGTTATTGAACAGCCGCGAGCATTTACGGCCGTTGATGATGGACAATATAATCTTACTCCAAACAAACTTGCCTATCAAGCAGCACAGGAAGCTGTCAAAGGTTATGATCCAACAGGTGGAGCTCTTTATTATTTTAATCCAGAAACAGCTACCTCTGAATGGATTTGGTCACGCAAGCAAACCGGAAAAATTGGACGTCATATATTTGCAGTATAAACAAAAGATTCTTATCGACAAGGTAACTTGCGATAAGAATCTTTTTGTATCTATCATATTTGCCAGCGAGATGTTTTCAAAAAGTTATGCAATCATGTTACAATAAGAAAGATAGTATCATACTTTTTTTAAACATTCTGGAGGTGCCAACATTGAAAGTTGAAATTTGGTCGGATTATGTATGTCCGTTTTGTTATATAGGAAAAAGGAAGTTCGAACTCGCGCTTGYAAAATTTGCGCATAAAGACAAGATCGAAATCGTATTCCGCAGTTTTGAGCTAGATCCAAGTGCTGATCCTAATTCAAATATAAGCACATACAGCATGCTTGCAACGAAGTATGGAATGAGCGTGGAGAAAGCAAAGGAAACAACGGCTAACGTAGCAGAACAAGCTGCAGCTGTAGGAATCACTTTTCATTTTGAAGGAACAGTTTCTACAAATACGTTTGACTCACATCGTCTCGTTCACTTTGCTGCTGAGCAGGGCAAGGAAAAGGAACTTTCCGAGAGATTGTTTAAAGCTTACTTCACAGATGGCGTAAATATCGGCAATCGCGAGCGCCTTGTTGAAATCGCTGCTGAAGTTGGGCTTGACACTGCCGCAGCAGCTGCAATGCTTGAGTCTAACCAATTCGCTGACAATGTCCGTGGAGAAGAAGAGGAAGGCAGCAAGCTCGGCATTCGAGGTGTTCCTTTTTATGTAGTTGATCGTAAATATGCTGTTTCCGGCGCACAATCGCCTGAAGTGTTTTTGGACACATTAAATAAAGCGTGGGAAGAAAAACATCCAACCTTTATTCAAGTGAATGAAGGGGACGCTGATGTTACATGTACGGATGGTTATTGTGTTCCTGATCCATCAAAGTCGTAACAGCTTACGAAGGGCGGACATTTCATGGAGGAAACAACTCTAAGGAGCAACTGTCAAATTGAGCGAATTGGTGAAATCATCGAGTTGTCTCGGATGTCTGTTTTTATTTTAATAAATGAAAAACGTATCGAAGTGCCATTAACGAAAGTCGCTGAGGGTGTTAGCCTCGGCGACTTTGTTGTCTGGACAGGCAGCAGCTGGAATCGTAAAACGATCTTATGAAAAAACGTATTTGTCGGATTAGCTTTCACAACTTATAATAGATAACGGTATAAAAGTCAGACGCTCATTAAGAAGCGACGACATGCAAATACTTAGGGGGTTTAAACGTGACAAATGAACAACAACGTCTGCTTGTGTTCGCAGGCTCTTATGCAGAAACAGAGGAGAATGGCGTGTACGTGTATGCATTCGATGAGCAATCGGGTACATTAACGTTGACGGACGCGGTTGCTGATTTTAAAAATCCGACGTTTCTCAATGTAGATGCAGACCGCAAGCTATTGTATACGATCTCCGAAGCCGTGAATCAATCAGGTCTTAAGGTTGGAGAGGCTGCGGCATTTGCCATTGATACCAAGGAGGGCTCATTACGGCTCATAAACCGTAAAGAGACGGTTGCTTCGACGACCTGTCATATTCAGCGTGATGCGAATAGCCGTTATTTGACGGTTACTAGCTATCATGGCGGCATGATTGGACTATTTGGCATCACAGAAGAGGGCGCTATCGGTCAAGAGCTTGATGTGAAACAACATGTTGGAAGCAGTCAGCATCCAGAACGCCAGGATCGTCCGCATCCGCATTCCTCGTTCTACAGCCCTGACGGTCGATACCTGTTCGTTTCTGATTTGGGACTGGATCGAATTGTCACTTATCGCTTGGATGATGCTGATCATAAGCTTATTCACCATGCCGAAATTTCTTTGCATCCGGGAGCAGGGCCGCGTCATCTGTCGTTCCATCCGAATGGTAAGTTCGTCTATGTCATTAATGAGGTGGATTCAACAATTACATCGTTTACATACGATAAAGAAACCGGCCAGTTGACGACTTTAGCAACCGTTAGCACTCTTCCGTCGGATTTTAAAGATGAAAACTCTTGTGCTGAAATTACTGTATCTTCAGACGGCAAATTTGTATATGGTTCCAATCGTGGTCATGACAGCATTGTTGTTTTCGCAATTGATGAACAAACGGGTGCTTTGTCACTTGTTCAGCACATTTCGGTTGAAGGCGGACATCCACGTCATTTTGCACTGACGCCAAACGGCAATTATTTACTTGCTGCAAACCGAGATACAAATAATATCGTTACATTCAAAGTTAATAAATCAAGTGGACAATTGACCTTCACTGGGAATAGCGTATCGTTATCCAAGCCAGTTTGTGTAATCCCTGTTTATTTAACGATGTGAATAATTAATGACGTAAGCATAGAGAGAAAAGGGGAATACAGAAGCGTGGCAACTAGCGAAGAAGAAAAACCGAAATTAAAGGCGACCAAAATTTTCAAATGTAAAAATCCGGACTGCAAGGCATGGGTTAGAGATGAGTTTGCTGCAACGGAGCAAACTTGTCCGATCTGCAAAGGACCAATGCTCAGAAGCATGAGGCATTTGCCAGCCGTTCAGAATAAGCCGAAACCTCAGCCACGTAAGCCGAAATCGGACTACTAAAATGTTTATTCAAAAAAATCCCAATCCTCTCGTTAGAGCTGGATCGGGATTTTTTTATTGCACAGCGGAATCGTTCGACTAAAAATATGGTAGGATAGACATACAAACAATGACAGGATGGTACCCTATATGCTGTTTTATTTTGTCGCATTATTTACGGCAGCCGTAATTGTCATCTTAAATAATCGCAGTAGCGAATCGAATCACTGGGCTGCTTTATTTTTGTTCAGCGCTTCAATTGGCGGACTCTCAGAAGTTTTAATAGACCATGGGTTATTCTTAATAGCTGATCTACTGCAATTTCTTAATTATACATTCACGCCTTATGCTGTTTTCGTATTCTGCCTACTATATGCGTCTATTCTAGACCATAACCGAATGAGAAAAAAACTGAAATTTTATCTTTCCATTCCGATTTTTTTGATGGCTTTATTTGTTATGATTTCTTCTAATGTGCAATGGTTTTTTAACCTTCTGCTGCTATGGAGCGCGCCTTATTATTTAATTTCCTGTTATTTATTAGTCGCATCCTTTTGGAAAGAGCGTGATGCAAGAATAAAGCGAAGCCGCTTTATCACCACAATCATAATGGTTCCAACACTGCTGGCTGTTCTAATCTTCATATATGTGGCAAAGGTGATTACACCGGATTTTGAATTTTTTAATTATATATCAGTCTTTATGATTTATTCGTTGTCGGTCGCGCTGTTATGTACCTTCATGTATGGTGTTCTTGGTGTTAAACTCCGCTTTGAGCATGATCCAATGGAAAGTACGATGCGAGCAGTTAGCACTGGCACTACGATGCTTAATCATACGATAAAAAATGAAATTGGAAAAATAGCCATCAGTACGGAAAATTTAAGAAATCTGCTGCCTGAATCGAATGAGCAATCTATGCAGCATATGCAGATCATAACGAATGCATCCAATCATATGCTTGAGATGATCAGCCGTATTCATAGTCAAATAAAGGACATTACCCTGAAAGAGCAGGCGGTTCAGCTCGATC
Organism: Paenibacillus sp. 01T424; assembly: GCF_056398745.1. Classification (NCBI taxonomy): domain Bacteria; kingdom Bacillati; phylum Bacillota; class Bacilli; order Caryophanales; family Paenibacillaceae; genus Paenibacillus; species Paenibacillus sp. 01T424. The sequence continues at coordinate 54,397 of NZ_JBFTPZ010000035.1, forward strand.
AGCTCATCGAAAAAGTTCTTTTTCAGCATGAGGGTCTGATGCAAAATAAAGGAATTTCGTTAACCGCGAAGTATGAGCTGCGTCCTATCATCCAATGTGATCCCATTCATATAAGCGAGGCATTTGGTAACCTGCTCATGAATGCAAGTGATGCAATGCCAAATGGGGGAGCTATTGTAGTGAGGCTTGCAGCGTATAAGAATGGGGCGGAGCTTTCTGTGCAGGATAGTGGCATGGGCATCCCGGAGGAGAAGTTAAGCCAGGTGTTTGATCCCTTCTATAGCAGTGGGAAAAGTGGACGGAATTTCGGACTCGGCTTATCTTATGTATATAATGTTATGCAAAAGAGCGGTGCAAAGGTCATTCTGACCAGCCAAGAAGGTGTAGGAACACGTGCAGCCTTAATATGGCCGCGAAAAAAGATTTTAAAATGAGTAGAGAAGGAGGGAGCAACCTTGAGTCATATCAAAGTGTTTATCGTTGAGGATGACACGGATTGGATTAAAGCGCTCACTACTTTTTTGAATAAAGAGTCTGATTTGCTTGTTGTAGGAACGGCAACTAATTCTACCGATGCGATCAATCTTGCACACACGCTTACGTTTGATGTTGTACTAATGGATATTCAGCTGGAGGGCAGCAGGCTTGACGGCATTCATACAGCAATTCTTATGCATGAGCATTCTCCCGCCAAGATTATCATGTTAACGTCATTAAATGATGAGCAGACGATGACTCAGGCCTTTACAGCGGGTGCTGTACAGTATTTGGAGAAGACACGCTTTCAGGAGCTGCCGCAAACGATTCGTAACGCATATCATCATTCTGCTCCTATGGAGGCTTTACTTAACGAGCTGACTCGGCTAAAGCGCGAGGAGCAGCTTAAGGAATTAACAGGCGCAGAACGTGAAGTATTCGAGCTTATTGAAGCCGGCTACACGCAATCGCAAATTGAGAAGAAGCTTTACAAGGCAGAGAGCACGCTCAAAAATCAGGTCAATAAAATGCTCAAGAAGCTTGGCGTGCGCAGCAGCAAAGAAGCTGTGGAAAAAGTGAAGCGAAGAGGATTTTTCCAGCGGGATGAGAAGGAATAACCTATTTTACATAGCTAGAAGGCAAAGGGGTACTACATAACGTAGTACCCCTTTGTTTGTCGTTCTATGAAAGATGGAACTGCCGTTACTATACAGCTTGCGGTTAAAATAAAACGAGAGAGGGAGCGATTTAACATGGAAGCAATAACCTCACACAACGACGAAGCTGCTGTGCTGCTCATTGATGGAAATTGCATGTTATGTAATAAAATTACTCACTTTGTCGTGAAGAGAGATAAAAAGAAATATTTTCGATTTGCTGCGCTTCAGTCGCCTGTTGGCCAGCAGTTGCTTAAGGATGGAAATTTGCCTATAGATGATCTTGATACGTTTGTAATGGTGCAGTCGAATCAGTACTATACCAAATCCGAAGCGGCGCTTCGAGTATTTCGCAAGCTTGACGGCTGGTGGAGGTTGTTGTATTGGTTTCGCTTCGTACCGCTTGCTTGGAGAAATTATGTTTATCATATTATTGCGCGAAATCGCTATCGTTGGTTTGAGAAACATGAAATGTGCATCATCCCGACACCAGAGTTATTAGAGAGATTTTTGGACGATGGAATAGGAGGAGCATGAATGAATAGAAAACCGATTTACGTCGAGCTTGAAATTCGTGCAACACAGGATGAACTGTGGGCGTATACTCAAATCCCACAGCTGCATGAGCAATGGGATCTCCGATTCTCGAAAATTCAATATTTTCCAAAAAATAGTGAATCCGACATCCAGAAATTCCAATATGAAACGAGAATTGGCTTTGGTCTAAACATTAGAGGCACAGGAGAAACGAGCAGCACAATTTTCAAAGATGGAAATGAAAGAGTATCAACGTTAACTTTTGCTTCAGAGCAGCCAATCTCGCTTATACGAATCGGAGGCGGTTATTGGAAGTACAAGGATCTTGGAGACAAACAGTCCTTTATAACATTATTTAATTATCAGACTCGTTTCGGTATTGCAGGACGAATTTTGGATCGCTTTGTATTCCGACCCCTATTTGGCTGGGCTACCGCATGGAGCTTCGATCGATTGCGAATATGGCTTGAGGAACGTATTCCTCCTTCTGTAGTTGCAGAGCGAGCTTTGCTTCATTATTTGAGCGTCTGCTTCATCGTTCTGCTCTGGTGTTATGAAGGCCTTGTGCCTAAGCTCTTGTTCCCAGAAACGGGAGAGTTGACAATGATGAGGCAGGTGGGTTGGTTTAAAGGAATGGAGCTGCAAATGGTTCAATTGATCGGTATTGGAGAAATGGGACTTGGTGTGCTAATCGCTTGTTTCCATAGGAGAAAATGGATTTATATTATTCACGTATTGGTACTTATTTCATTAACAATGCCAGCGCTTCTATTCTATTCAGAATTGCTGAAGTCGCCTTTTAATCCAATTACGCTTACGTTGCCAATGATTGGTTTAGGCTTAACAGCCTATTTAAGCAGACGTCACTTGCCGCAAGCGAGCCGCTGTAAAAGACAATTTAAATAAACAGAATAGAAAAGGGGAAATCACGATGCGTTCTATATATGAACAAGCGTTAGGAGCTGATTTTCAAAAGCTCCATCCTCGCATACAGAAGCGTTTTGGCTTTTGCAGTCAAGATCGTACCGCGTCCATAGGCCATGGTGTCATGCAGCTAATTTGGTACAACAAACTTGCTGCACTGCCATTGTTTATTGGAACGCTCCGCCACATCATGTTCCCCCAAGGCGGCGTAAACATCCCGTTTTCAATAGAAAACTATGCATATGTAGATGCATTCGGACGTGAAACCGTCACGTGGATTCGCAAATTCAAGTTTCCAAGGACGATCCGCCATTTTGACGCAACGATGGTGTATAGCGGAGAAAGAGAGATTATCGTTGATTATTTAGGAAATAAGCAGCATTTAGCAGTCGATTTGGATGTTGCGGTTTCCACAAAGGGTGGAATTCGAATCATTTCGGGTGAGCAGCGTTTCTATGAAGGGTGGCTTCAATTTCGATTTCCTCGTTTGTTTACTGGCAGAGCAGAAGTGAATGAGTGGTATGACGATGAGGAGCGCTGCTACAAAATATCTGTGGACGTTCGGAACCCTATCCTTGGCCAAATTTTCCGTTATGAAGGCTCTTTCCAAGCTTCATTCGTGAATAGCGAGCATGAGGCGATTCCGATTGGAATTCGGCCATTACGTGAAGAGAAGAGGGAATAAACGGCTACTGCTGTTTATTCCTTTTTGTCACTTTCGTGTTTGGCGTTGTATAATAGAAGCTGACACGATAAGCAGGTCCAAGCTAACGAGGTAAATGCAGCTGGATCCATGGGAAACGGAGTACTAGACTAATGAAAAAATTTAAAAAGTTTTATATAGAGACGACAAGTATTTGCAACTTATCATGCAGCTTCTGTCCGCCCACATTGCGAGCGAAAGGTTTCATTAAAGTGGAGGATTTCAAAAAAACACTGGATCAGATCAAGCCGCATACGGATTATATTTATTTTCATGTAAAAGGCGAGCCAATGCTGCATCCTAAAATGGACGAGCTGCTTGATATTAGCCATGAGAAGGGCTTCAAAGTAAATATTACGTCCAATGGAACACTTATTACGAAAAACAAGGAAAAGCTACTGAACAAGCCCGCCTTGCGTCAAATCAACTTCTCGCTGCACAGCTTTGACGGTCATGCCGGTTCTACGAATAAAGAAGGTTATCTTGCCGAAATCTTATCATTCGTAAAAGAAGCGGTCGCAAGCAGCGATATTATTATTTCGTTTCGGCTATGGAACTTAGATATGGACAATGAAACGAATCAGCAGAAAAACAAAAACCGAGAGCTCCTGGGCATGATTGAGAAGGCATTTAATCTCGATTATAAAATTGAAGAAAAATTCATACCCGGCTCAGGTGTCAAAATAGCGGAGCGCATTTACCTAAACCAAGATCCTGAGTTCAAATGGCCGGATTTAAAAGAGCCGGAGTATAATGGGAAAGGCTTCTGCCATGCCTTAAGGAATCAGGCAGGCATTCTTATCGACGGAACAGTCATCCCTTGCTGCTTGGACGGAGAGGGCGTCATTAATTTAGGAAACATTCATGATACTCATTTCTCGGAAATTATTGAGAATGAGCGATCAACTAATCTCTATGATGGTTTCTCAAGACGGGAAGCTGTCGAGGAGCTGTGCAGGAAATGCGGCTATCGCCAACGTTTTGGGTGATTACTAGGATTATGCTAGTAGGTCAACAAGGCAATTTGTAATAACAAAATAACTATAGTAACGATTATTAATGAAATAAGTTATGTGAATTATAGGTATTGCGTTGGAATTGTTGAGTGGGGTCTTTTTGTGTTATGATTTATTCCGTGCTGTTCTTTGTCGTCTTTCTATCAATCAGAGAGTTAGGAGATTCAACTACACATGGATTTTATTACGATTTTAAAAGCGATTATTTTAGGTATTGTTGAAGGATTAACGGAATTTGCACCTGTATCCTCGACAGGACATATGGTCATTGTTGACGATATGTGGCTTCAAACGGAACAGTACTTGACGAAGTACGTTGCGAACACATTCAAAATTGTTATTCAGCTCGGCTCCATTTTAGCAGTAGTCATTATTTTCCGAAATCGTTTTATTGACTTGCTGGGCTTGAACAGAGGCAGCAAGGACGCGGCACAAGCTTCTTCTCAACCGAAGAAAAAGCTAAAGCTAACACATGTTATCGTTGGTCTCATCCCAGCTGGTGTACTTGGTCTATTGTTTGACGATTACATTGATGAGCATTTATTCTCGATACGTACAGTGCTAATTGGTCTAGTTATCGGAGCTATACTTATGATTATTGCCGATCGTTTTGGGCCTAAGAAACCTAAGATCGAATCAGTTGACCAGATCACTTATAAGCAAGCCTTCTCCGTTGGGCTTATCCAATGTTTATCCCTCTGGCCAGGCTTCTCCCGTTCCGGTTCCACTATTTCCGGAGGGGTGCTGCTAGGCATGAGTCACCGCGCTGCTGCTGATTTCACTTTCATCATGGCTGTGCCGATCATGGCTGGTGCGAGCTTGTTGTCCTTGGCGAAAAACTGGGAGTACTTCACGTTAGAGTCATTGCCGTTTTTTATCGCAGGTTTCATAAGCGCATTCGTTTTTGCACTTCTTTCGATTCGTTTCTTCTTGAAGCTTATTAACAAAATCAAGCTTGTACCATTTGCGATATACCGCATCGTGCTTGCTGCTGTAATCTATATCGTTTATTTTTAACCAATAGAAAAAGCCTGCTCCCTTATGATAAGGAGCAGGCTTTTTTTCGATTTATGGGCGTAACTCAATTGGTTTTTGAGCTTCATAGATGCCGATTCGACCTGAACATATAAATGCGATTACGCAGCCGATAAACATATAAATTGCACCTTCAGCCCCAAATAATTCAATGCCCATGATGAAGCAAGCGATTGGCGTCTTGGCAGCGCCGCTGAATACGGATATGAAACCAATGGCAGCGAGCAGGGGGACGGAGACATGGAGCAAACCTGCAAGTGCGCTTCCTAGCGTTGCACCGATGACAAAGAGTGGAGTTACCTCCCCGCCTTGAAAGCCTGTCCCAAGCGTTATAGCAGTAAATAGTGTTTTCAATAAAAAAACAAACGGAGAAACCGCCTCTTGAAAGGACTGCTGTAGGAGAGGGATGCCTAGTCCCAAATAATCACGTGTACCGATCGCATAGACAATAGCAATAATGAATAGTCCGCCAAAAAAGCTTTTGAGAACAGGACTTTTAAACCATTTACTAAACAAACGTTTAAGTCCTTGTACAAGCTGAGTGAATAATAATGCAGCTAGACCAAAAAGCACGGCTGCAATGACAACTTTGACAATGAGCAGCCAGTCGAGCGGAGGGACATCGCCCATTGAATAGGAGATATGTTGAATTCCCCAAGCGGTAGCAACCAGATGGCCAACATAACTCGCGATAAAGCATGGGAGCAGCGCTTCATAACTGATGACGCCGATTGCAAGTACTTCTAGTCCAAAAATTGTACCGGCTAGAGGTGTGCCAAAGACAGCACCAAAGCCGCTGCTAATGCCGCACATCAAAATGATTTTGCGATCAAGCGGGCCTCTTTTAATAAGCTTGCCAAACCATTCCGCTAAGCTGCCGCCCATTTGTACTGCAGTACCTTCTCGACCAGCAGATCCGCCAAATAAATGGGTGATTAAAGTTCCAATCAGAACAAGTGGTGCCATTCTTAATGGGATGGAGCCATTACCGGTATGTATTTGCTCTATAATTAGATTATTTCCTCTACCTGCTTCTTTCCCAAACTTGAGATAAAGATAACTTACGAAGGCACCGCCGAGTGGCAGAAGCCACAATAACCACAAATGTTGTACACGCGTTTCGGTTGCGAATTCAAGACTGGCTAGAAATAATGCGGAAGCAGAACCAGAGAGGATGCCGATGACTCCAGCAATGAACAGCCATTTCAACATATATTTGGCAAGTGTGAGCGGTGCGAAATGCCTTACATCAATCATTCATGTGAACTCCTTCGTTGGCTCCCTGAGAGAAGGAATATGTTGTATTGTTTCTATTAGCTATTATACAACACTCCTAGAAGAGGTAAAGAAATTCATATCAGCGAATCAAGTGAAAACCAGCCGTCATAGACACCGTAAGAAATCCAAACCAAGTGATAAATATTGACGAGAAAGTAGATCAATACCGTAATAAGAATACATGGGTTGATCCAATACCGATTTTTCATTCGATAATAAATGAGGATTAGCAGCAGCGGGAGCAGCAGCTTCATACCATAGTAGCTAACGATATTCCAGTCATAAAGTTTTTGTACGAGTGGATTGAGCTCCTCGATTAATGATAGCCTCAAGCCTATATCTGTAAATAAAGCGTCGGCAAAGCAAAGAAACAGCAATCCGAACAGCAGCGGTTTTAAGTCCCATTCTTTGAGAGCAGTAATGGCCATTAAGCCTCCATTCTGAAAAAATGATCTGGGTTTTGCATAATAGATGCATATGCCTCATATGGATTATCATTCCTAAGGAATTTCTGTGGAATAAAGGAGGCCTAACGTTGAAGCGAATATTGATTGGAAGTCCCATTCGCCAAAGACCGACCATATTGCGTCACTTTTTAGCCTCGCTTGCGCGAATCGAAGCAAGCTCTTTTAAAGTAGATTATTTCTTTATTGACGACAATGATAACGAGGAGTCCTCGCAATTGCTGAGCGATTTTATATCGAAGCAAAAAGAGAACAATGAAAGTGAAACCATCTTAATAAGAGGCGATTCGATAACACCATATGCAAGGGATGAGTTTACTCATTACTGGAGCAATGATTTAATTGATAAAATCGCAAGCTGGAAGGATCATATGATCCAAACAGCGAGAGAGCAGCAATATGATGGACTATTCCTCATTGATTCGGATTTGCTGATTCACCCGGAAGCAATTGAATCTTTGATTTCTTCCGAGAAAGAGATCATTTCCACTATTTTCTGGACACAGTGGCAGCCTAATACGATGGAAATGCCGCAGGTTTGGCTGAAGGATACGTATTGGCCGTTTCAGTCAGATGGAACAGTAAAAGCCGGTGACGGTGCGGAAGCGGCTGTCATGTTTCTAATGAAGCTTAGAGTACCTGGTGTTTATCAGGTTGGCGGCCTTGGTGCATGCACGTATATCACTCGCTCAGCACTGGAGAAGCCGATATCATTTCGGACGATCTCGAATGTATCATTTTGGGGCGAAGATCGTCATTTCTGCATTCGAGCAGTTGCTCTTGGCATCGATTTGTACGTGGACACCAGATACCCAGCCTTTCATATCTACCGAGAATCGGATATTGAGCGCGCTATATTGTTTATGGAATCCACGCAGGACAAAGCATATACAAATTCGAATATGTTGCCAGCACAAGGACCTACGATCATTGTGCCCACAGCAGGTCCTAAGCTTACGTTATCTATGATCGTAAAAAATGAGGGAGAGCGCTTTTTAAAGGAAGTGCTTGAGCATCATAAGGAATATATAGATCATGCGGTCATTATTGACGATGGAAGCACGGATCATACCGGGGAAATCGTTCATGAATGCCTTGCCGGCATTCCGTTGACCTATATTAAAAACGAAAGCTCGCAATTTCATAATGAAGTAAAGCTAAGAACGCAGCAATGGGAAGAAACGATTCGCATTCGGCCGCAGTGGATTCTGAATATGGATGCGGATGAATATTTTGAGCAAAAATTTAAGGAAGAGCTGCCAGTGCTGCTAAACGATACGGAAACGTTCACTTATTTGTTTCGATTATTTGATTTTTGGTCGGAAGATCATTATCGCGAGGATGTATACTGGAATGCCCATAGCGTGTACCGCCCATTTTTATTGAAATATGTAGAGGGATTTTCTTATGTGTGGAAGCAAACCCCTCAGCACTGCGGGAGATTTCCTGAAAACATTTATTCACTTGCTAATAAGACGTCAAACCTGCGTGTAAAACATTTCGGCTGGGCGCGGGAGCAAGATCGTTTGCATAAATACGACCGGTACAAGAAGCTTGATCCTGATGCGATTTATGGCTGGAAGGAGCAATATGAATCCATTTTGGATGAGAAGCCGAATCTGGTGAAATGGATAGAGTAATAAAGCAAATAAATCATAACCTTTGACTAAGCATACACTCTAGTGATATATTTGAGTGTACGAATAGTGCAGGAGATTTCACAACCGGCTGTGTGTCCGCATACAGCCGGTTGTGCCTACTATATGGAGGCAAGCAACCTTGAATAAATATCCATTTGAGTTTGACCCGAAACAACCTTTTATACAACAGGCTAGCGATTGGATCGCTGATGTTTTTTATGAGAAGCTGCCTGAAGCTGGTTTTGAAATTAGAGATGAACAAATTTATATGGCTTTTCAATTGGAACGTGCTTTTGCAGATAAACAAACGATATTTGCTGAAGCTGGAGTTGGAACAGGTAAAACATTCGTTTACTTGTTGTATGCGATCACCTATGCTCGGTACACAAGAAAACCAGCAATTATTGCTTGTGCCGATGAATCCTTAATTGAGCAGCTTGTAAAGCCTGAAGGCGATATTGCAAAGCTTGGAAAATATTTGGATCTAACGATTGATGCTAGATTAGGCAAATCAGCAGATCAATATATTTGCTTGAAAAAGCTGGATAATGCAAGAGCTGGACAAGATAACGCGGAGCTATATGACAATATATATCGTGAACTTCCAAGCTTCGTCCATAAGCAGGATTCTATGCAAAGCTTCCATCCATATGGAAATCGCAAGGACTACCCAAGCTTAAATGATGAGCAGTGGAACGAGCTGGGCTGGGATGTATTTCAGGACTGCTTAGTGTGTGACGTTAGACATCGCTGTGGTCAAACACTCTCACGCGACCATTATCGCAAATCTGCAGATGTCATTATTTGCTCGCATGATTTCTATATGGAGCATATATGGACATATGACGCAAGAAAACGTGAAGGCCAGCTTCCATTGCTGCCAGAGTACAGCTCTGTAGTATTTGATGAGGGCCATCTGCTTGAAACAGCCGCACAGCAAGCGCTGACTTACAAGCTGAATCATGCTGTTTTTGAAGGAATCGTCATAAGACTGCTGCAAGAAGAGATTCGTGAAACTCTTGCTGTAGCTGTTGAGGATGCGATTGCCCAAAGTGAATTCTTATTTAAAATGTTGAATAAGCACAGCCAGAAGGTTCCTGCTTCGGATCGCAAGGAAATCATTTGGAGTGCGGAGCTTATTCGTGAAATTAATCGTTTGCAGGATACGCTATCGGTTATAGAAGAAGAGCTCGTATTCGAAAGCGGCTTATACACAATCGATACGTATCAGCTAAAAATCGTTGAAGAGCATTTGGAAATGATTCAATTTGCGCTTTCCTTATTCAAGCAAGCGGACAAGCCAATTAGCTGGGTTTCGCAGGATAAAGAAGGAACGTCACTCGTCATCATGCCAAAAGTGGTGAAGGAAGTGTTGAAGGAGCAAGTTTTATCTCGTAAAATGCCAATCGTATTTTCCTCAGCAACGCTCTCGGTTAACGGCTCATTTGAATATATGATGGACATATTGGGAATGGATAGCTCATTATCGTTCTCGGTTCCATCACCATATGACTATGAGCAGCAAATGACTGTGGAGATTCCAAAAGCTGAACAGTTTACGGCGCTTAACGATAAGGTAAATGAAACGTATCGCTTGCTTAAGCAATCAGGCGGAAGATCGCTTATTTTGTTCCCATCGATGGAGCAGCTAGAGCAATTTAAGGCAGAATCGGACAAGCATGCGGATTGTGCGGCTTATACTTTCTTTTATGAGGGCACAAGCGAAATTAGCTATTTGATTGAACAGTTTCAACAGGATGAAGCCAGCATTTTATGTGCAGTGACATTATGGGAAGGTTTAGATATTCCTGGTCCATCTCTTTCCCAGGTTATTGTGTGGGAACTTCCGTTTCCTCCAAATGATCCATTATTCGCAGCGAGACGGAATGACTCGGAATTACCATTCGAACAAGTGGATATGCCGTATATGCTGCTTCGATTACGTCAGGGCATTGGACGTTTGATTAGAACACGTGAAGACAGCGGGAAAATCGTTATTTTTGGCCAAAAAATGAATGATAGCTATGTGCGTGAACAAGTGGAAGGTGTGCTTCCGAAAGGTGTAGCATTAAGTTATTCCTAAAAAGAGAATAAGGTTCAAATAAGGAGAAGGGGAAACCCTTCTCTTTTTTTTATTCCTGCACTTTGAACGAACATAAGTTTATAACCTACCCATTACGGCAAAAATAGGAATAATTCGACAAAAAACAACAAGGAGTGTATGTGCTATGGCTTTACACGATCAGATAAACATTCCTAATTGGACGGTATGCGTACAAGCTGTTGTCACCCTCGTGATTCCTCTTCTTATCTCATCTATTTTTAATCGTTATCGCCAAGCTGATGATGAATAATCCGATGAGCGAAAATATTCAAGTTCGGCTGAAAGCCATTCATGAACAAATGGAGTTTCATTCCGATGTTTTGGTGCGTGAGTGCTCTATTGGGGATACGGGTATAAGCGCAGCTATTGTTTTTGTAAATGGATTAGCAGATTGTGATTTGATTGATCAGCATATTTTGAGAGCGTTAATGTCTGTTCAAGGAGAAGGCAAAACCGTCTCAAAATCGTTTTTAACCAATCAGATATTAACTGTTAGTCAATTAAGTGAAGTCCATTCTTTAGAAGAAATGCTGCCAAAAGTATTAATGGGTGCAACAGCAGTGCTCGTTGATGGAATTGATGAAATTATTATCATTGGCACTGCAAGGAGCAAATCTCGAAATATTGAGGAACCAATCTCTGAGGCATTAGTTAGAGGGCCGAGAGCAGGCTTTAATGAGAACTTATCCGACAATACTGCGATTCTAAGAAGACATGGTGAAAATGCCAGCCTATCATTCATGAGCATGCATGTTGGCACACGTGCTAAGAAGCAGCTCATCATTGCTTATATTAAAGATATTGTTGATCCTGAATTAGTTGAAAAGGTCAGGAGCAGGGTAAGCAAGATCGATATTGATAATTTACCCGAATCAGGATACGTTGAGCAGCTGATTGAGGATAATTTTTTGAGTCCATTTCCACAGGTGCAGAGTACGGAAAGGCCCGATCGGGTCATTGGCGCATTGATGGAAGGCAGGGTTGCCATTCTGCTTGACGGTACCCCTTTTGCGTTGATTGCACCTGTTACATTTAGCATGCTTCTGCAATCACCGGAGGATTATTATGAGCGTTGGATGGTTGGCACACTGCTCAGAATGCTGCGTTTTCTTGCCGCTTTGATCGCGTTATTGACACCAGCGATGTACATTTCTTTCATATCGTTTCATCCAGGCCTAATACCAACTAAATTGGCTATTTCTATCGTTGGTGCTAGGGAAGGTGTGCCTTTTTCATCTCTTGTTGAAGCGCTCATTATGGAGGTAGCGATAGAAATATTGCGAGAGGCGGGGCTTCGACTGCCTAAACCAATTGGACCGGCCATGGGAATCGTAGGAGGTTTGATTATTGGTGAAGCGGCTGTTCGAGCTGGTATCGTGAGTCCGATTTTGGTTATTGTCGTTGCGGTTACTGCGATATCGTCGTTTGCAATACCACAATACAATGCTGGGATAGCACTAAGAATGCTGCGTTTTGCTGCTATGTTCTGCGCTGCTGCATTCGGTATGTATGGCGTAATTTTGTTTTCCTTAATGTTATGCGCACATATCGTCAAACTTAAGAGTTTTGGCGTACCCTATGCGAGCCCAGCAGTTCCGTACCGTATTAAAGATTGGAAAGACTTTATTGTTCGCATGCCGATATTTATGATGAAAAAACGACCTGAAATGCTGAAGCCGAAAGACAATACACGCACGAAGAATTGAATTTGGAAGAAGGCATTATATGAAAAAGATGTCCAATGATCGTATTACAACCGTTCAAACCGCTGTGATCATTTCAAACTTTATGCTGGGTTCAGGAATTCTTACGTTGCCTAGAGCTTCTGTTGAAAAAGTAGGGACACCAGATGTATGGATATCGGTACTGATCGGGGGAACGGTTGCCTTATTAGTAGGCGTGTTTATGGCTGCATTGGCAAAATTACATATCAATCAAACGGTATACCAGTTTACTCAGAAGCTTCTCGGAAAATGGATAGGAGGCATAATTGGCATCGCGTTTGTTATTTATTTTTTCATGACAGCTGCTTATCAGGTGCGTGTTTTATCTGAGGTTACGGAATTTTTCCTGCTGGAAGGAACGCCTCCATGGGTCATTGTCATGGTTTTTATTTGGGTTAGCTTCTATTTGATGACCAGCGGCATTAATCCCATTGCGAGGTTATTTGAGGTCATTTTGCCGATAACAATCGTTATTTACGTATTAGTCATGTTAATGTCTTTACGGATATTCGAAATCGATCATTTGCGGCCTGTATTAGGGCAAGGAATCATGCCTCCTCTCAGGGGGGTCCAAACAACCTCACTGTCCTTTCTAGGCGTAGAAATTATATTGATTTTAACTGCATTTATGGATAATCCGAAAAAATCGGTAAAAGCAGTCGTCTATGGCACAGCGATTCCGTTCTTTATTTATTTGCTGACCGTAATTATTGTAGTTGGCGGGCTATCGATAGATGTTGTCATTACACGGACGTGGCCAACACTCGATCTTGTACGCAGCTTTGAGCTTTCTGGACTAATATTTGAAAGGTTTGAATCGTTTTTCCTTGTCATTTGGATTATGCAAATCTATTCTTCTTTTGTCATTACGTATTATGCTGCAGCCTTGGGATTGTCACAAGTATTCAAAGCAAAAATGATGAAATGCTTATATTTCTTACTGCCCATTGTATTTCTAGTTTCCACGCTTCCAAAAAATACGAGCGCTTTGTTTGTATACGGCAGCTTGCTAGGCAATACCGCTCTTTATTTGTTTGTCTCTATGACCATCATATTGTTTGGTATGACGAAGTGGAAAAAAAGGAGTGTAAAATGATGAAGATCCACAGCAACAGTCGGGGACGATTTATATTAGCATGCCTATGCACGCTAACGCTGCTTGTCCAAACGGGTTGTTGGAGCAAGGATGAGATTGAGGATCTTGGGCTATATGTCGGAATAGCGCTTGATGTTGCCAGCAAAACGGAAATTGAGAAAAAAATGGATAAGCTGAGTACCTCTAATCGGAAAAAGGATCTGATCACCTACACGCTGCAAATTATAGATAAACAATCAGAGGGGAAAGACGGTGAATCTTCAGGTGTTGTAACAGCTAAACCTTATATAAATGTTTCGGAGACAGGAGATTCACTTTTTGAAATGGTTAGAGGATTTTCTGCACGAATGGAGCGGCCTGTCATCGGTCATCATTTGAAGGTGATCGTTATAAATGAGATGTTGTCTCGAAAATACAGCATGAATAATCTCCTTAGCTTTATGTTGAGGGATAATAATATTCGGCCGAATAGCTTAATTGTCATGAGCAGCGGCATGGCTAGAGATGTATTTGAATCAAAAGGTACTAACATTATACCTTCGTTCCGTGTAATTGAGATGATCGGTAATCGTTATCGTACATTGAAGATCATACCTCCGATGTCGCTTATTGCAGTAGAGGGTAAAATGCATGCAAAGTCCAGCTATTTACTCCAAAATATTGTTGCTGCTGAAGGCGAGATTGAATTTTCAGGTGCAGCCGTTATTAAGGGGAAAACCCAAAAGTTCAAAGGACTGTTATCGGAGGAAGAATTGTTAGGCATAATGTGGTTGACTGGCAAAGGCAAAGGCGGGTTAGTAAAAAGCTATGATCCTGAAACGAAGCAGGTCATTGCCTATGAGATCAAAACGCTTAAAAGTAAAATAATTTCACAGGTCAAGAATGGAAAAATTAGTTTTCACGTAAATATAGAATCGGATGGTCGACTAATTGAAGAGTGGTTAATTGACAACGAGCCTCTGGATCATAAATTTGTAACCAAAGCTGTACATTCATCAGAGAAGGAAGTAGGCCGACTCGTGAATAGAGCCTTACATAAAATTCAAAAGGAATATAAAACAGACGTCATGGGTTTCGGTACTAAACTAAGCATATCGCATCCAAAAGTATGGCAAAAGGTTAAAGAGGATTGGGATGAAGAATTCAGTCGCATTCCGATTACGTATAGCATTAAACTAGCTATTACGGATACAGGAGCAAAACGGAAGCATTGATCGCTATTTTTATCGAAAAAATCATCATTTCTGCGGATAAAAAACTGCGTGAAATACATATTTCACGCAGTTTGCTTTTATATCAACTTTTAAGCTATCATAATAGAGTAATGGTCACTTAAATAGAGTGTGAAAATAGGTTTTTTATGGAGGATTTGCTTGCGAATGGGACAACATGAGGTGACGGATAGCTATGGCTTGGAAATGGACTTATTTTCGATTTGGATGAAAAATAAAGGGATGACCAAGTCCACACATCAAGCCTACATAAATGATGTTCGTTTTTTTCTACAGACGGTACATCCAACAGAAACAAAACATATTACGAAAATGGATATTATGCGCTACATGGCCGTTTGCCGTGAGAAGGGGGCAGGGGATGAGGCGCGCAATCGCAAGCTTTCTTCTTTGCGTTCATTTTTTAAAGCGTTGAACGAGATGGAGCATTTGGAAGGCAATCCTGCTGCACTTATCGCAAAGTCCAAGCAGGAGAAAAATCGTATTCCGGTTTACTTGGAAGAAAATGAACTCGAAGCGCTTCTGCAAGCCATACAGGGGAAATATTATATTCGCAATGTCGCAATTGTTTTATTAATGTCCTATGCCGGTCTTCGCGTCGGTGAGGTACACCGGATGAATGTACAGGATTTTAGGCAGGATGGATCGATTCATATTCTCGGGAAAGGGCGTAAATGGCGAGTTATCCCTTTGCCGGATGCACTGCAGCATGTATTGAATGAGGCGCTTGCTGAGCGCAAGGAATCCAGGCAGGGTAAGGAGCAGCCGTTTTTTGTATCGCAGTTTGGACGAAGATTATCTATACGAATGATACAGACCGTCGCTGATGAAACGATCAAGCTGCTAAAGGAGACGATGCCTGCACTTGCGGATAAAAGGCTATCGAGCCATAAGCTACGGCATTCATTTGCAACGATGCAAATTCGCAGCGGTACAGACATACGAACCTTGCAAGAGCTGCTTGGGCACGCGAGTATTGAAACAACACAAATTTACACGCATATTGATAATAAACAGCTTCGAAATGCGATGAACAACATTTCCAGTAAAATCCCAATGAAATTTCAGAATAAGGATACATAATAATAATTATGTAAACAAATATTGAAATTATAAAATAATGCAGCAAAAAAAGCTGATGTCAGGTACATGTAGTATCTGACATCAGCTTTTTATATTAGTGGACGCTAGCTGCAACCAGCTTGCGTCTTTCTTCACGTTCTTCTGGCAGCAAACGAGGGCAGGTATAACATTTCACACCATCAACACGACAATCGTACATACAGCATGAAGAGCGAAGAACGATTTGTGGACCTCCAGGTGACCACGGATCATCGATATACCGAGGTTTGTGAACAAAAGGGTTCCGTTTCCGATTAAATACCTCAGCAGGCAGACCGAGAATGACCTCAAGATCGCGCTGTACAATTGTCAACAGTGACTGATCGTTCATATTATTTTTCAGAAAATCAATCACACCCTGCAGTTGTCCACCGACCTGGTTCCAGATCATGGCGGATTTCACATCGGCACTTATGGCTACAGCTTCGACGATATCGTTAATCTCATCCGTAAAGCTAGTTCGAAAGGCATTCTCTAAAAACTGCTTTCTTTCTTGTTCTTCGGTTGGCACATCTGTCCAGCGAAGCTCATTAATTTTGAAGCCCAGATGGGCATGATCATCGTGTTTCTCAAGCTGATAAGTTAAATTATGTAGCGATAAATCCAAATAACGGTTGTATTGGGCAACAAAAAATAGATTCGTTATGCACAGATTAAAGAAGGACATGCCTACAAAGGAAGCAGCTAGTTGCATGCCCGTTGCTTGCACCATTTCTCCGGCTTTTATAAGTGTTGCATGAGCAGTTTCTTTATCATAAAAGCTGATCGCTGGCAGCTCAAGCAAGGGATGAGCTGCACCTTTCGGAGAAATGTGAAAATATGTTTCTACAAGTGTAAAGTCCATATCATGTGCCATGTATTTGTGCCCCATTTCGGTTTCTCAAAATATACTTATAGAGTAGGTATACTCGATAATGATTATCATTATTCCACTCTATAAGTATAGGAGGGGGCTAGCGGACTGTCAATATTAATGGCTCTACAATTGCTTTAACTCGGTTAAGCCCTTCCCACATATCTCCTGGGCCATCGTATATGAGAACATAAGCACCCTTAAACCCAACTCGTTCAACCTCAGTAAGATAGGGGACTAGCTCGTCCTTATCAGGGACACCGGCATCATCATAGGTAGGCTTAACATGAACTGAGACGCTTAGTGGTGCCGTATCGCCAATTTCACTGATTTTGTCCGCGCTATGATAGTTGCCGAAGTCGGTTATAAAGCCTACTGCTTTACCCGCATGCGCAAGCAGCTTAAGACTGCTTTCCGATGTCGACGTAAGCGCTTTGAAATTTTCAGTTATAACATGAACATTTCTAGAAGCAGCATATTCAGCTAGCTCGGACAAGGAGGAAGCGGACAATTCAATGGCAGCATCATCACTAGGTGAAGCTTCACCAGCAATGACACGAATTTGTTTAGCTCCACTTTGTGAAGCAATATCGATCCAATTCTGAATGAAACTAAGATCTGCTGTTCTTTTAGCCGCATCAACTGTTGTTATGTCGCCATAGTCGAGCAGCAAGGTATCAAACTTAATCGCAGCATTTTCGAAAGAGAGGCGAAGCTGCTCAAGATAAGCCGGTTCAGTTGAAGGAAAATGAAAATGGCAAACTTCAAGCGCTTGATAACCTCTAGCAGCTGCTTCAGCTGGAAGGTCTAGCAAAGTCGTAAGCTGCGGTTGTTCTTGTACACGCGTTTGATGAGTATTCGTTTCGTTATCCCATACCGTCCAGTGAAGAGGTCCAAGATTACGATGTAAGCTCCATGTGCTAATTGATAGATATGACACTATATATCCCGCCTTTACTATATTATTTAATCCTAAGGCTAGCATAGCACGCAGCAAGCCGAAAAAAAGCTTCGCTTTTGGCATATTACTCCTCTAGTTGGTCATTTTTGTGGGATATTGAAGTGAAAGAATGAATGCTCTTCAGAATAAATTCATATTTATCCTCGCTTTATCCGCACAATTTCTTGTTAGCATGAGGAAAAGAAGCGAGGGAGTGACCAACAATCATGGGAATAAAACAATCGTTAAAGGAAAAATGTTTGTTTCTGTATAAGTTTTTATATAAGCCTATGGAAATCGGCAGTGTCATGCCGAGCTCCAAGTATTTGGCCCAAAAGATGGTCGAGAGCATCCCATGGCATGAGGTACTAGCGGCAGCGGAGCTTGGTGCTGGCACCGGTGCGATTACAAAGCAAATTCAGGAAGCTGCTCATCAACAAACGAAAGTTTTGCTTTTTGAGACAGATCCGTATATGTTAAAAACATTGAAAGAAAATTACCCAAATTTTTTATGTTATGAGAACACGACAAACTTGCAAGCAGCCTTACAGCAAGAAGGGATTGAGCAATTGGACTGTGTCATTAGCGGCTTGCCTTTTTTCAATTTCCATCAGACACTGAGGGATATACTGATCGCGCAAATAGTAAACTCCTTAAAGGATGATGGATGGTTTGTTGCCTTTCAGTATTCGCAGCAAATGAAGAAGCAATTAAGTTTACATTTTCATATTGAAAAGATTATTTTTGTACCTATCAATGTTCCGCCTGCTTTCGTCTACGTTTGTAGAAAAAAATAGCCTTTATAAGCATATCGCAGAACTTCATTAAAGGAGGTAAACAAGTGAGCAGGACGATTTTGGTTGTTGACGATGATCCGGAAATTCGTGATATTCTACACATCTATTTAAGGAATGAAGGATATCGTGTAGTGGAAGCTGTCGATGGACAGCATGCAGTTGAGGTTGTCAACCGCGAACCCGTTCATTTGATTATTCTGGACGTTATGATGCCCAAATGGGATGGGATTAAAGCTTGCCTCAAAATTAGAGAGGAACACGATGTCCCCATTATTATGCTTTCTGCAAAGGGCGAAGATATCGATAAAATTACAGGTCTATCCACAGGGGCTGATGATTATGTTACAAAACCGTTTAATCCATTGGAGCTGCTGGCACGAGTCAAAGCACAGCTGCGAAGGCAAACCTTGACGGTCCAGGCGGTGAGTGCTTCAAACGAAATTACGATAGATGCGCTTATCATCAATAAGGATCAGCATTTGGTTACAGTAAAAGGCCAAGAAATAGCGCTAACACCTATCGAATTTGCAATATTGCTGCTGCTCGCATCGCACAGGGGGCAAGTCTTTAATATCGATAAAATTTATCAGAACGTATGGAAGGATCAATCCGCCTTTTACTCCGAAAATACGGTCATGGTTCATATCCGCAATATTCGAGAGAAAATCGAAGAAAACCCTAGGGAACCGAGATATATAAAAACGGTATGGGGAGTGGGCTATAAGATTGAAAAATAATGTGAGCAGTATGCTAATGGGACTGCGCAGCATTCGTGGTCTTATGCTGTGGGTGCCCGTCCTAAGTTTCATCATTGCCGTGGTTTTTATCGTAGGAATGGATCATTTTACTCGAACACAATTTGGGTTTATACTCAATAATTTCATATCGTTGCCTTTATTTTTCGGTATATTTATTTTTTTCTTCTTTGTTTTTACGCGTGGTGTGGTCAGTTATTTCAAAGAAATAACGTATGGGCTAATCAAAATAGCCGGTGGGGATCTGGAATACCGCGTTCCGTTAACAAGGCAGGATCAACTGGGTATCGTTGCTCAAAATATTAACCATATGGCTCAGCAGCTGCAAACACAGCTAGAGCGAGAACGAATGCTCGAACAGTCGAAGATGGAGCTAATCACACATGTTTCGCATGATTTGCGGACTCCGCTTACCAGCATTATCGGCTATTTGGATTTATTGAAATCACATGCCTCTCAAGATCCAAGTGAACAAGAGCGATTTATAGACAATGCTTTCCACAAGACGCAGCAGCTTAAGAAATTGATCGATGATTTGTTTGAATATACACGACTGACTGGCGGAGATCACAACTTCATTAAGCAATCCGTAGATATCAACAAACTAGTAGAGCAGCTTATTATTGAATTTGAGCCTGTTGCTGCCGAGCAGGGAATCATTGTGGTGAAAAGCTTTTGTGCAAGACCGGTCTGTGTCGAGAGTGATACGCAGAAAATAGTGAGAGCTATTGACAATCTTTTAATCAATGCGCTCAAATATTCGATCAAACCGAGTGTGATGACGGTAAAAGCAACTGCCTCGAACGATATATTTCGGTTAACCATTGAAAATGAAGGAGTACCGATTAATCCTCATGAGGAAGCGCAATTGTTTGATCGTTTTTTCAAGCGGGAGTCGAATGATATTCGCAGCTCTATGCCAGCTGGTACAGGTCTTGGACTTACCATTGCCAAACAAATAGTAGAGATGCATGGAGGAGAAATCGGCGTTGTTCATGACAACGGCCATTATATTTTTTGGATTGAAATACCGATAAGTTTTGGCTAATTAGCAAATTAGCATTATAATAAACATAGAGGCTGAATAGTCGCAGTTTTATAGAGATTTCTTTATGGAAGGAAAGAGAAAGATGGAAACAAAACGGATTACGACAGATGAGCAATTGGAAGAGGCGTACCTGATTCGAAAAACAGTCTTCGTCAAAGAGCAAGGTGTTGCGGAGGAAGTAGAGCTTGATGAATACGATGCAATTGCTGATCATGTTCTTGTATATTACGAGAATGTACCTGTTGGAACGGGCAGAGTGCGGATCGTCGATGATATGGCAAAAATAGAGCGGATTTGCGTATTGGCTTCACACCGCATGCATAAACTCGGCAAAGCAATTATGGACGAGCTTGAGTTGATCGCACGTGAAAAGGGGCTTAAGAAAGCGAAGCTGCATGGACAAGTTCAAGCAGCAGCTTTTTATGAGAAGCAAGGTTATGAAGTAGCATCCACCATCTTTATGGAAGAGAATATCCCGCATGTTAAGATGGTTAAAGATTTATCACATTAAATAAAAAGAATGAAGAGAGCCTGCTCATTAAACTGGTACCCATACACTGGACACTTTGAAAAAAGGGTTTAGTGTATGGGTACCTTTTTTTGTATACTAGAGTGAACAGCGGGGGCGATCGTATGAGTAAAAAACACTTTAATCAACAGGAACAAGAACAGTTAGCTAATAACCCATATGTCTTACGAGTCAGCGAAAAATCGATTACGTATGCTAATGAATTCAAACGTGTGTTCATTGACCAGTATGTGTCGGGACGAACTCCGAGGGAGATTTTTGAAACCAGTGGATTTCAAGTGGAGATCCTCGGGATGAAGCGGATCGAACAATGTGCAGATCGTTGGAAGAAAGCGTACGAAAAAGATGGGATTACGGGACTTGCGGACTCGAGAAAAGAAGCGGTTCTACGTCCATCAAAGCGAGATTTATCTCCTGAAGAGATCATTGCCAGGCAGGATGCAAAGATTAGGCTTTTGGAAGCTCAACTGGCATACGTAAAAAAGTTAGACTGGAACGAAAGGAGGCTAACAGCAAACGGAAAGATCCTAAATCCGAGTGATTGTTTTAACCTTATTCAGGAAGCCGTTCAACAAGGTTTGGGGCGAATGACACGTTATCTTTGTCAACTGCTTGACGTGTCACGCTCTGGCTTTTATAACTATCTTCACTCTGCTGACAAGCGTCAGGAGCGTACGTTAGCGGATGAGCAAGCAGGTGCACTTATCAAGAAAGCCTTTCATCGAAGAGGTTATAAAAAAGGCTCCCGATCCATTAAGATGACGCTCCAGAGCGAATATGACACCTGTTACAATCTAAAGCGAATTCAAAGGCTAATGAAAAAATTCGACCTCGTTTGTCCTCATCGAAAACCTAACCCGTATCGACTTATGACCAAAGCTACACTCGAACACCGCACGCTCCCAAATAAGCTGCAGAGGGACTTTAAGAAAGGAATCCCAGGCCTTGTTTTACTCACGGATATCACCTATCTTCCGTATGGAAAATCACAGACGGCTTATTTGTCGACCATTTTGGACGCCTCTACAGGGGAACTTCTAGCCCGAAATCTCTCCGTATCCCTCCAACTGCCTTTAGTCACAAACACCATTGAATCATTAATGAAACAGAAGCGCGTAAAACTTCATAAGAAGGTCTTTATCCATTCCGATCAAGGGAGCCATTACACGAGCCCTACCTACCAGAAATTATTGAAGAGTAAGGGACTTGGACAATCGATGTCACGTCGTGGAAACTGTTGGGATAATGCACCTCAGGAGTCCTTCTTCGGTCATATGAAAGATCATGTGAAGAGCCAAGACTGTACAACCTTGGCTGAATTAGAACGAGAAATTAATCGCTATATTCGTTATTACAATCATCATAGATATCAGTGGAAACAAAAAAGGATGACTCCTGTTCAGTACAGGAATCATCTCTTAAGTGTGGCTTAGTGCTCTTTTCTTTTCAA
>NZ_JBFTPZ010000036.1:0-75651 GCF_056398745.1 Paenibacillus sp. 01T424
AGAATATAGTCTTAAACCAGAGAAAAATAAATTTTATTACTGCTTATTGTAAAATTGAGCACAAATAGAACTAAAAACTAGTCTTATTACCCTCAAACCAATCGAATTACTCCAAATAAGTCTAAAAATTAGTCTTATGTGTAACTGGCTTAACAATATGTAGTTGATATTATTTATAAAACTGCATGAAAAAATAAAAACTGGTCAGCTCACACAATATCCAAATTGATAATTCAAACTAATGAGACTATCTATTAAGAAAAGGTGAAAGCCTCACAGTGAAAGCATGTCCCAAAGGGACAAAAGCGTTAGATACTCTACCCTAACTCGCAAGCGACGATCAAGCTCCCACGTTATTCCAGCTGCAGGTGTCCAAAGAGCGTAACTTTCAAAGTCCTTAAAAAATATAGAGTTTGGGTGTGTTCGAAACGCCCTTGGGGTTCCCCCCCGCATTAGTGAAAGCGTGTCCCAAAGGGACGAAAGCGTTCGATGCTCTACCCTAACTCTCAAGCGCCGGTCAAGCTTCGACGTTAGTCCAGTTGCGGGTGTCCAGAGGGTGCAACCCTAAGGCCCTCCCTTGGAAGGGAGGGTTTGGGTGGGTTCGAAAAACCATTGGAATTACCCCTCATTAGTGAAAGCGTGTCCCAAATGGACGAAAGCGTTCGATACTCTACCCTAACTCATAAGCGCCGGTCAGGCTCCTACGTTAGTCCAGTTGCGGGTGTCCAGAGGGTGCAACCCTAAGGCCCTCCCTTGGAAGCGAGGGTTTAGGTTGGTTCGAACCCACCTTGGGGTTCCCCCGCATTAGTGAAAGCGTGTCCCAAAGGGACGAAAGCGTTCGATGCTCTACCCTAACTCTCAAGCGCCGATCAAGCTCCCACGTTAGTCCAGTTGCGGGTGTCCAGAGGGTGCAACCCTTGGGGCCCTCCCTTGGAAGGGAGGGTTTGGGTGGGTTCGAAAATCTCTTAGGTTCGGGAATTTTAAAAATCCTCAAAGATTTCACTTTAAAAAACCCTTAAGGGTTTGGGTGTAGTAGCCCTGAAGGGGCTGGGTCTAGAAAGCCCTTGAGGGTTTGGGTGTAGTAGCCCTTAAAGGGTCTGGGTTTAAAAAGCCCTTGAGGGTTTGGGTGTAAAAAACCCTTAAAGGGTCTGGGTGTATTTTATTGCCCAGCTATATTATTAATGAGAGCCTCCGGCATCGGACCATTGAACAGCTTGGTCTCTGCCGGCGCATTCGTTGAAAGCATATGGTACATTTGCATGCGACCAGCGGCACTTGAGGTGTGTAAGTATATTTGGCTTGGATAACGACCCGTTTCAACAATGTGGCGCACGACTTCGTAGCCAGTCGGCTGTGACCAGCCTAGATCGTAATCAAGCGATAAAATATCCACTTCCTCAAGGTCAATCAGCTGCTTGCACTCTTCGGCGTTGYTTGCCAATACAAAACCTTTTGGACAAGTGCGATAATCGTCTAAATAAACATGAATCATAAATGAATCCCCCGTTCAACCGATAGACTCAAAGCGCGCTTAATCCCTCATCTTGTTGACAAGCAGGACAAGCATACGCTTTGCGGCCAGATACATCGATTTTCTCGATCACAGCACCACAGCGTGAACATGGTTGACCCTCACGCTCGAAGACTTGAAAGTGATTCCGATGTTTTCCAGTTAAGCTATCTCCCTCAAAGAACGGATGCTCTCCCGTTCCACCTTGTGAAATCGCTTCCTTCAGTACATTATGCATCTCTGCGTATAGGCGTTCCCATGCTTCGTTTTCCAATACTGGAACTTTAGTGTCGGGGCGAATTGCTGCGGCAAAACAAATCTCATCCGCATATGCAGCACCAATTCCAGAAATCACGTTTTGGTCGCTAAGAGCGGTTCTGATTGCAACACGTTTTTTGGCAAATAGTGCAATGAAACGATCCAATGTCACTCTTTTGTCCAATGCATCTGGTCCTAGGCGTCCAAGTTTCCCTTCGACTTCCTTCACAGTCAACAGCTGCAAATCATCCGCACGCAAACCGACTCCATACAATACGGCTTCACCGAAAAGCAGTTTCATCTGAACGTTGCGATCAGGTTTGTCAGACTCGTTTCCTCTATACAAATAAGCCCCTTGCCCCAAATGAAGCAATAGACGTTTTCCATTATCCAAGTGTAAAACTAAATGTAAACCTCTTCTTTCAACGAACCATACAACTTTACCAACCACGTCACGCTCAATTTGTTCTTCACTTGCTTGAAAAACTTTACCATTTGTTATCTCGATACCGGTAATTTGGGCGCCAGCGAATTGCTCCGCCAATAAAGCCCGATAATTTTCCAGTTCCGGCAATTCATGCATGAAAGCTCGCTTCCTTCCTATTTTCTTCGTTATAAGTCTTAACAATCTCTATGATCAGATATATAAGAACGAAGCTCTTCTAAATGATTGCAAATGACAGTTGGTTTACACCCTGCCTGCTCCATATAATACTCGATATTTTGCGCTGTAGTAAGCCCGGTCAGCACAAGAATCGTACCGCAGCCAGCAGCTGCTCCAAAAGCGATGTCTGTTGCCAAATTGTCGCCTACTACCCATGTTTCATCAGCGCTTAAGCCAATCGATCTTAATGAATAGCTCATAAGAATGGATGATGGTTTGCCAATGAGTACAGGTTCTTTGCCGCCCGCTGCCTTCAACATAGCTCCTATAGAGCCTGCTCCCGGAATGAGTCCATCACTGGATGGCAGCAGCAAATCAGGATTTGTCATAACGAATTCAGCCCCACTGTGAATATACCGAACGGCCTTTGTTAATCGCTCGTAAGTGAACGAACGGTCAATTCCTTGTAAAACAAAATCCGGTTGTTCCTCTGTGAGAATTAAGTCTGCTTCTTGGACAGCCTGTTTTAGTCCAGCTTCACCAACGACAAATACGGATGCACCTGGCTTCATCGAAGCGATATGCTCAGAAGCCGCTTGCGCGGACGTGCATACCTCTTCAGCAGCAGCTGGAATACCCATTTTCATTAGCCTTTCAGCTACCTCATCGGGTGTAGAAGAGGAGTTGTTTGTAACAAAGCGATATGGAAGCTTAATCTCTCTCAAATAAGTGATGAGTTCAGCTGCACCAGCAATTTGATGAGTACCGTGATATAACGTTCCGTCAAGATCAATTAATAAGCCGCGCATGGCAGGCAGTCCCGTTGTCATCGTTGTTTTCCTCCCAAGGGTAAACGGCAGTCGCCACTATAGTGGTCAAGCTTACGTTTTCCGTTGAAAGATAAGCTATATAGTTGAGCTGCAGCTGTCTGTTTACGCTTTTATCCTATTTTAAAAAGTAGCTTCTTAATGAACATGTTTGGTTGATTTGCGGCGCAGCCTTGCTATTCGATTACGCAAAGCATCGAGCTCCGCTCTTTTTTTGGCATCGGGCCGAATGAGCTGCGAATGATTCAGCGCACGTTCAAAAGCTGCATTCGCATATCCTAAAGCTGACTCAAAATCTTTGATCTTATGCTCATAATACATGGCAAGCTCAATGCTTGCTTCATGGGCAGCAGATCCAAAATGATTAGAAGAATGAATAATAGCCTTCTGCCACAATAACACAGCACGATCCCAATTTCCAGCCTTCTTGTCCCGCGCGGCAAGCATGACTAGTGTAGAAGGTTTTGAGTTCTCTTCCTTCATGGCTAAATCGAATAAATGATCAGGAAGCTCCATTTTACCCATACGCTCTAGCCAAAGACCTGTGCGCACCATCTCCTCAGGCTCATCGGGCAACGGAATATACAACTTAATCGTTCCGTTTAACAAATGTCCAAATCGAATCGCTAGACAAGCTAGGGATAACATATCTATTTCGTTATGGCGAAAAACTCCCTCAAGCGGTGCTGGATCTCCATTCGCCAGAAATTGAAAATAAAGCTGAGGAGCGAGTGATCCTGGAACGTCATCCTCCCGGTGAATACCGAGCCGCTCTTCTTCAACATGGCTCAATTTACACGAAACGAGCGTATTACGCCATATCGATCTTGCAGGATGCAAGAAATCAAGATGCTGAGGCTCCCACATTTTTTGGCCAAGTCCATTCATAATAAAACGATTTTGAACGAGCGGCCAATCGAAGGTTTTTCCGTTGTAGGTGGACAAAAAAGTATAATCGTTCAGCTTCCCCATCAAATAATGAAGCATTGCCCGCTCTTCAGCAGGATGCCTGATCAACGCTTGCTCGATGACAAATTGGTCCTTTGACAAATAGCCTATGCCAACCATGAAAGGAACGTTCCCTGCTCCAACGCCTAAACCTGTCGTTTCCAAATCAAGAAACATAATTTGTTCCGCAGATGTTAAAGAATCAGGATGAAACGCTGATAAGGCAGGTGCAGCCTCGTGCAGTTCTACTAATGCATGATGACCATGGCGATAATCTGACGGATAAATGATTTTTCGGAGCAAAAAGCTTCCAACTTCATTCGTAACCAGCTTGACATCGAAGGTCTCCCACACGGGTGAAAGCCATTCTTCATTATTTTCCGGCTGTTGTACCATCTTCTCTTCAGTGGCAGGAACCACCGCCGCTGGCTGTTTCTCTTCCTCACGGATGTTTCCCCGCAAACGATTCATTTTATCGCGTAATAAGCTCATCGTTTGCCCTCCGCTTCATTAAGAAGATAACATGTTTGCTTTGACACACCAATCTCATGAATCGGTCCAAGCGGAGCGCGATGAGCGAACTGTATTTCGTACTTGCCAATATAATCCTTCATAATCATAATGACCTCAACAGATCTAAGCTTGTTTGTTTTGCATGAATTCCATATATTTCAGTGCCAATACAAGACGGACAACCATCTTCGCATGGACATTTTCGGATTAATTTTATTGCAGCTTCTTTTACTTCATCAAATCGTTTATATACGTCCTCTGCTAGTCCAATGCCCCCAGGGTAATGGTCATATATGAAAATCGTAGGAAGCTGCGTATGCTCAGCCCTGATTTGTGAAACGACATGAATATCATTTCGGTCACACATTACATGAATAGGTACAATATGCCTAAGCACATTCGCTATTCCAAGAAGCAGCTGTTCTAGCGTTTTTGTTTCAATCGCTGGGTCTACCTCTTTCAATTCTATCCAGGTCGCGCTGGTATGCAATTCATCTTCCGGTAGATTTACTTGGCCGTATCCAATATTTTCAAAACTCGTTAATCGAATTTTCTTAAAAAGTGTTGCGAGAAAATTTACTACAACATCTCCATATATTATGGATGAAGTTCGCTTGCTCTCTATCCTATCCTCTGCTAATACTTTAAGTTTTACCGCCAGATTCGCGTCTGTATAATACTCTACATCGACTTTTCGAACATAAGCCTTCTTATGCTCCCAATCCAGCTTTTCTACTTGGAATTGTACACCTTCATGTAAATAAATGGCTTCATCGTGCAAAAGAGTCATAGCGCTAAAACGGTCCATTTCCCCTATGATTTTCACGTTCGCTGTTTCTGATTGGTCGATGATAACTACATTTTCCTGTGCGGCAGAACGCAGACTTACTTCACTAGCTGGGAAAGCCAGATTAGCCCAATAAAACGTATCAGCTGCTTGAGTGAGTACCCGTTCTTCTACCAGATACTCCAATATGTCTACTATTTCTATTGAACCGAATTGTTCTCCCTTTTTAAAAGGCAGCTCATAGGCGGCACAACGAACGTGATCAACTAGAATGAGTAAGTTTTCCGGATTGATTCTAGCGGATTCCGGGGATCGATCAAAGAAATATTCGGGATTTTGCACAATATACTGGTCAATAGGCGTATTGCTAGCTACCATTAGTACAAGTGCTTCCCCATGTCGTCTTCCAGCTCGTCCAGCTTGCTGCCATGTACTTGCAACGCTCCCTGGATAACCTGTCATAATACAGACCTGCAGCTGTCCAATGTCTACACCTAGTTCTAAAGCATTTGTGCTGACCACGCCTATTATTTCGCCGTTTCTTAATCCTCTTTCAATTTCTCGTCTTTGATTTGGCAAGTAGCCGCCACGGTAGCCTCGTATGGATTTTGTGCCGATTTCATTTTTAACCAATTCCTGAATATGGCTCAAAATAATTTCTACTCTTACCCGGCTGCGAGCAAAAACAATCGTCTGTATTTTGTTCGTCAAAAATTCCTTCGCTAATTGATTAACCTCTACAGTAGAACTTTTTCGAATATTGAGCGGCTTATTTACAATGGGCGGGTTATAAAAAACAAAATGTTTCCGCCCTCTTGGTGCGCCGTTATCATCAATTAATCGCATAGGATTCCCTGTCAATTGTTCTGCTAGTTCCTTAGGGTTAGCAATTGTGGCAGATGTACAAATAAACAGTGGATCGCTACCATAAAACTTGCATATTCGTTTGAGCCTTCGAATGACATTTGCTACATGACTTCCGAATACGCCTCTATACGTATGAAGCTCGTCAATAACGATATATTTAAGATTGCTAAATAAACTTACCCATTTTGTATGATGTGGAAGGATAGCGGAATGCAGCATATCGGGGTTCGTGATGACGATATGTCCTACATTTCTTACAATCGTTCGAATAGCAGGCGAAGTATCGCCGTCATAGGTAAAGCTTTTAATATCAATTCCCATTTCGTTTATCATTTCAGTTAATTCACTTTTTTGATCTTGTGCAAGAGCTTTCGTTGGGAATAAATATAAAGCTCGACTGCCGTCGTCTTCCGCTATCGCTTGTAACACTGGAAGGTTATAACAAAGCGTTTTTCCAGAAGCGGTCGGAGTTACAGCGACTATATTTTCACCTTTACGTATCGTTTCGTAGGCTGAGTGCTGGTGTGTATATAAATGCTCTATTCCTCTTTTTGCGAAAGCCGATTTAATTCTTGGATCAACACTTTCTGGCAGAGGTTTTGTTTTTGCCTCTTGAGGCTCTATTTCAGTCCAATTTATAATATTTTCATTGGCTCGTAAATTTCGGATCATTTCTGAAAGTGATTTCTTTTTTATCATTTCTTAGCACCTCACTATACCCTATATATTAGCGAATATCTGTTCCCTTTACTAGTCTTTAGTTCTGGATATACAGAGCCAAAGTAAAACTGTTTGCTTGCCATAAACTTGTTGACATCGCACCTATCAAATTGACACACGAAACAAAAACCAATATAGTAAATTTATATTACAATTAGATGGTTGTTTAAATATCTAACGACTTCAAAAGTCAGCTGGAAAGGACAGCTTACATGTCAATCAATTTAGCCTTTAAGGCACTATCTGACCCTACTCGCAGAAAAATTTTAGAACTATTGCGAGAACGTGACTTAACTGCTGGAGAAATAGCCGACCATTTTCAAATGACTAAGCCCAGCATCTCTCATCATCTTAGCCTGTTAAAGCAAGCAGAGCTTGTATCCGATGAACGTCAAGGCCAGCATATTTATTATTCACTTAACACAGCTGTCTTCCACGACTTAATGGACTGGATGAATTCCTTTCAACAGAGCGAATCCGAAGGGATTGTAGAGAAATGAAAGCAAGTATCTTCTCTTGGATTATTGTTGCCATTGCTTTAATTGCCAGCATCGTAACCTATCCCGATTTACCCGAGCAAATGGCGATTTACTGGGATATGAATATTGAATTCGATGGATTGGCGCATAAAGCATTTACCTTGCTGCTTTTACCAGCATTTATGGTCATCCTAATTGTCATCCTGCCAAAAAAACATGCTTCCCAAAATCAAAAGCCTAATCTTCACACGGTTCAAAATGTTGTCTTGATCAGCTTGCTCGTGCTTCACGGTGTTACCATTGCATCTGGTTACGGACTCATTATTGATATCACCAAAGTCATCATCACGATCATTGGTATTATTTTCACAGTGGCAGGCTTGTATATGCCGCATTTTCAACCAAACAGCTATATTGGAATAAAAACCGTTAATACGCTTGGCAGTGAAGACGTTTGGAACAAAACACATCGAGCAGCATCCAAATTTTATGTGGTTGGCGGATTGCTGATGATTGTCTCGTCTTTTATTCCAAACCCTTACCAAATGTTTATTTTTTTCGGTATTGTTGTCATCATCGTATTAGCTTCAGTATTTCTATCCTTTCACTTTGGCAAAGATAACAAATAAAGCAAAAACGCGAGGAAATCCTCACGTTTTTGCTTTTTTTATTCTATATGAGTCGCACGTTTTATTTCGATATGTAGAAAATCTGTTGCTGCTATGACAGGTGAGAAGTGTACGCCAGCCTCTTCTTCAAGCTGTACAAGATCCTCATTGCTATAGCGTCCGCTAAAATGGGTCATCACCAGCCGCTTGGCGTTTGCTTTAACAGCTGTTTCTGCCGCYTCCGCCGTCGTACAATGTCCAAACTCATGTGCTTTCTCTTCCATGCCCGCAGCGAAGGTCGCTTCGTGAACGAGCAGATCAGCATCTTTCGCTAAGGTTATAGCATTATCACATGGTTTCGTATCTCCGAGCACTGTGATTACTCTCCCGATATAAGTAGGGCCGGTAACATCCTCAGTGTGAATGAGCAATCCGCTGGGAGATGTAACCGACTGCCCTCTTTTTAACGCCCCGTAAAGCGGACCTGCTTCAATCCCGTACTCCTTCAGCTTGTGGACGAGCAGCTTGCCGGGCTGATCTTGTTCAGTTACGCGATAGCCGAAGCAAGTCACTCGATGCTCAAGCGGCGCTACCTCAACCTTAAATCGATTATCGTCAAAAACAACACCTTCATTTCCCGTTAATTCATGGATAATGAGCTCATAATCGAGCTGCGTAGCACTAATCGCAAAGGTTGTCTCAATATAGCTCCTAATCCCAACAGGACCAAAAAGCTGTACAGGTGTGATTCCGCCATCGAAAGAGCGACTGCTGAGCAAGCCAGGCAGCCCATAAATGTGATCACCGTGCAGATGTGTAATAAATATGTATTCAATCTTATTCAGTTTAAGCGATGTTCTCATAAGCTGATGCTGCGTTGCCTCTCCAGCATCGAATAACAGTAAACTGCACGTTGGCTCAGGAAGCTGTAGCGCCACGGCTGTTACATTGCGATACTTCGAAGGTCTTCCTGCGCCCGTACCCAAAAACCACATATTCATATTATTATCCACCCCACTCTTAGCCCTGCGGCTTCGACTTCTGGAATTGAAACGAAGAGCCCTCTTAAGCTCGTCATTACGAACGCTCAAGGGCTCTTTGTTATTATACGCTATAGTTTCTCAACATTGAAATATTGTGCTTCTGGATGAGCAAATACCATTGCAGATACGGATGCCTCTGGCTCCATCATGCAGCCTTCAGTCAATTCGACGCCAATATCTTGGGGTCTCATCAAATCGAACAATGGCTCCTGATCCTCAAGGTTTGGACATGCTGGGTATCCGAACGATACACGAATGCCTTGATAACGAGCGCCATGACGCTGCTTCATCGTCATCTCCGCAGGATCTGGATAACCACAGATATCACGCATAATATGGTGGACACGCTCTGCCATTCCTTCTGCAACCTCAAGAGCTACGGACTGAAGTGCATGCGAGCGCAAATAATCGCCGTTATCCTTCCATTCATTCGCAATTTCACGAATGCCGTGTCCAGCGGTTACGACTAGGAAACCAACATAATCCATAACGCCGCTATCCACTGATTTCAAGAAGTCAGATAAGCATAGGTAAGGCTCCACCTGTTGACGAGGGAACGTAAACCGCTTAATTTCCTGACGCGGGTCCACTGGGTTGTAAATAATTATATCATTGCCTGAGGACTGCGCTGGGAAGAAACGGTACATACCGTGGGTTTTTATAATGCCATCGGTTGTTCCTTTTTGCAATATTTCATCAACGGTTGCTTTAAGCTGCACTGCTTTTTCATTGCCATCCTTCAATAATTGATCAACATTGCCTTTTAGTCCGAGGTGATGACCAAGCAGCATCTGCATGTTGACATAAGGTATGACATGAGGAAGCGGTACATCACGCAGAATATGCCGATCCAAATCCGGTGGCGTAAATACAGGCGCATCCGGTGAAATTTTGGAACGAACAGCCCGCGTCAATTGTGGCAAAGGTTTCTTCTCTTCTTCGTATACTCCGCCAGATGCTTTAAAAGCGGCCATTTCATCTTCAAGCCGTGATCGATGCTCAGGGTCCATCAGCTTGTTGGCGATATCAAGACCGTCCATTGCATCCTTTGCGTATAGAACAAGTCCATCATATTCTGGACCAATTCTCGTTTTCGTAAATTTCCGTGTTAGCGCCGCGCCGCCAACAAGAATCGGTGCATCAATGCCGGCTGTACGCAAATCCTGTGCCGTAATAACCATTTGCTGTGCGGATTTAACGAGCAAGCCAGACAAACCGATAGCATCAGCCTTCTCATTGCGATAAGCTTCAATTAATTGCTCAGGCGGCACCTTAATGCCTAGATTTATTATTTTGTAACCGTTGTTTGATAAAATAATTTCGACTAAGTTTTTTCCGATGTCATGAACATCGCCTTTGA
Source organism: Paenibacillus sp. 01T424 (assembly GCF_056398745.1). NCBI lineage: Bacteria > Bacillati > Bacillota > Bacilli > Caryophanales > Paenibacillaceae > Paenibacillus > Paenibacillus sp. 01T424. Next base: position 10,525 of record NZ_JBFTPZ010000036.1, read on the forward strand.
CGGTAGCCAAAATAATTTTACCTTTGACGGAGGATTCATTTTTTTCCATAAATGATTCAAGGTAAGTTACCGAAGCTTTCATCACCTCAGCGCTTTGAAGCACCTCTGCAACGATGAGCTCATTGCCATTGAACAAACGGCCAACTTCCTCCATACCGCGCATTAGCGGCCCGTTGATGACTTCCATCGCTGTATATTTCTTCAACGCTTCATCCAGATCCGGGATAAGCCCCTCTTTTGTACCTTCGACTACGTAGGAGCCTAAACGTTCCTCAAGCGATAGATTCGAAATCTTTTCTTTCTTCTCAACCTTCTTGTCACGGAATGCGGCAACGAACGCAGCAAGCGACTCGTCCGTCGTGTTGTAAATTAGCTCTTCAGCCAGTTGACGCTCTTCATCAGGGATCGAAGCATAACGCTCCAGCTTCTCTGTATTAACAATGGCATAATCTAGCCCTGCTTTTGTCGCATGGTACAAGTACACCGAGTTGAGTACTTCCCTACCCGCATCTGGCAAACCGAAGGAAATGTTGCTCAGACCCAAGATCGTTTTGGCACGCGGGAACTTCTCCTTGATCATCCGAATTCCTTCCAGCGTCTCAACAGCTGAACCGATATATTGCGGATCACCTGAACCAACTGGGAACATATTTGGATCAAAAATAATATCTTCCGGATTCATCTTGTATTTCTGAGTTAGAAGATTGTAGGAACGTTCCGCAACTTCCATCTTCGCTTCACGCGTTACCGCTTGACCGCGTTCATCGATTAGAATCATAACAACTGCTGCTCCATAACGATGGATTAATGGCAAAATCTTCTCAAACTTGGATTCTCCATCCTCCAAGTTAATGGAGTTAATAATCGCTTTACCTTGCGAATATTTCAGACCCAGCTCAATGATATGATCATAAGTCGAATCCAGCATAAGCGGTGCCTTTATTTTCTTTACGACTTGCGGCAAAAATTGATGTACCGCATACGCTTCATCAATATCGGTATCCTGCAAGTTGATGTCGATGACATGGGCGCCGCCCTTCACCTGTGCACGTGCAATTTCAGAAGCCTCATCAAACTTCTCTTCCTTAAGCAGACGTTTGAACTTCCGCGAACCGGATATGTTTGTTCGTTCCCCGATCATAATCGGGCGATTTTCCGGTTCAATAAATACCGTCTCAATACCTGAAACCGCATCTGGATGCTCGCCCATCTTCGTGCGCGGAGCATACTTCGCCATGGTTTCAGCCATCACTCGTATATGGTCAGGAGTTGTACCGCAGCAGCCGCCGGCAATATTCAACCAGCCCTGTTCAGCGAATGCTGACATCTTCTTAGCCAGCGACTCTGGAGATTCGTGATAATGCCCGTTCTCATCCGGCAAGCCTGCATTTGGATAGCAGCTAATTGCAGCGTTTGCGATTTCACTCAGTGTCCGCAGGTGATCACGCATAAACTCAGGGCCTGTCGCACAGTTGAGCCCGATGGAGATCGGCTTCAAATGCTCTAACGAAATGTAGAACGATTCGATGGTTTGACCAGCGAGCGTCGTTCCCATCGGCTCAATCGTACCTGAAATCATAATCGGCAGCTCTTTGCCAAGTTTGTCAAAGGCGTTGCGAATACCGATGCTGCCTGCTTTTACATTAAGCGTATCCTGTGAGGTTTCAAGCAATAATGCATCCACATCAGCTTCGATTAAAGCAAGCGCTTGCTCATAATAGCTCTCGACGAGCTCATCGAAAGTTACCCCTCCGGTTACGGATAAAGTTTTGGTCGTTGGTCCAAGCGCGCCTGCAACGTAACGCGGCTTGTCTGGCGTGCTGTACTTATCACATGCATCGCGCGCTAACTTTGCAGCTGCTAGATTGATCTCTCTCGCTTTTTCAGGAATATCATAATCATCGAGTACAACGCTTGTCGCACCAAATGTATTGGTTTCCAAAATATCTGCGCCAGCCTCTAGGTACTGCTCATGAATAGACTGTATAACGTCAGGACGTGTCAGAACGAGTATTTCATTACAACCGTCCAGCTCCGCTCCACCAAAATCATCTTCAGTTAATCCAGCTTGTTGAATCATCGTGCCCATTGCGCCGTCCAAAATAAGTATGCGCTCCTGAAGCATTTGTTGTATGGTCGGTTTTGACAAAATACTACACCCTTCCCAAAAATCATTAACACATAGTTTATCAGAATACCTGTGTGGTGAAAAGGTAATCCATCGACAATCCATTTGATTTGTTTTATAATCATTATATCATTTAATCTCTATAGGAAAAGAGGGAATGTTCATGGCTGAAATTAGAATTCGCAATACTGAAGAACGGATTCAAGGGGAAGAAGCTGTTCGTGCATTTCTAGAACAGCAAGAGGTGCTTTACGAGCATTGGAATCCAAGCAAGCTAGCAGAAGATTTACAGCAAAAATTCGTTCTCTCCGATGAAGAGAAGCAGCAAATTTTAGCGACATATGACGAAGAAATTAAAGATTTGGCAAAGCGTCGTGGATATCAAACTTGGGATATTATCGCATTGTCCGATGCTACGCCTAACTTAGACGAACTGCTCAAAAAGTTTGAAAATGTACACACGCATACAGAAGATGAAGTTCGTGCGATTACAGCAGGACGCGGCATCTTTATTATAAAAGGTACTGATGATGTTGGTTATTTCGACGTTGAGCTTGAAGCTGGCGATGTCATTTCCGTACCGGAATACAAACCGCATTTCTTCACGCTAATGGATAATCGTCAAATCGTTGCCGTTCGTCTCTTCATTGAAACAGAGGGCTGGATCGCTCATCCGTTTGCTGACGACAAGTTCGCTGCTAATCAGGCCTAATATTAAACCAAAAATAATGCAAGCCCCTCTTCAGCAGCACATGCTGTCCGCGAGGGGCTTTTTTGTTGCAAGTTTACACTTCAAGCAAAGGAAGAAGCTCTTCCAAATGTTTAATTTCATGTGATGGGACAATCTCGTCATTGCGAACAACACCGTGACGGTTAATCCAAACTGATGTCATACCAATCGTATTTGCGCCAAGAATATCCGTTGTCAGCTTATCTCCAACCATGATCCCATGATCCGTCTCTACGCCAAGACGCTCAAGCGCATGCTTGAATATCGATGCTGCCGGCTTTCCTTCACCAAATTCACCCGAGATTATAATATGATCGAAGTATGGCACAAGTTCCGGTACGCCAGCAAGCTTCTCACGCTGCAAATCAGGCGAGCCGTTCGTAAGCAAAAGCAGCTTGTATTTTCCTTTGAGTGCATCTAGAACGCGGAATGTTTCTTCATATACGATAGGACGCAAGCGGCGCTCAGCCGGGAATTGCTCAGCCAGCTTCGCACCTAGCTCCTCGTTATCAACACCAAGTGCTTTCAAGCCTTGTGTCCAAGCTGCTTTCCGATAACCCGGAGCAAGTGACTCAAGCTTGCGGAATTCCTCCTGTTCACCTTCAAGAAACGGTGCCCAGAGTCCTTCGAAAGGATTGATCCCGATCATCTTGGTGAACGAGAACGTTTCATAGGATTCGTAGAGAGCTCTTGCCTCACGGCGAACGGATTCTTCAAGCTCGCTCGGATCAACCCCGCATTCTGCTGCTGCCGCTTGGCATGTAGCTTCAAAAGCTTCCTTAACGCTGCGGTCATCCCACAGCAATGTGTCATCCAGATCAAATAATACTGCTTGTTTAGCCATCGTTGTTCGAACTCTCCTGCCTATTTATTTTTGCTGAAAAGCGATTCCATTAGCATTTGCAAATAATTTCAGCTTCTCGCCAATTTCATCGGTTGGAAAACGGTTCGTCAATTTTGAGAACACCCAGTTTCCGCCTTTTTGCATCTCCACGACCACATAACCTTTTTGCACGCTGAAGCCTTTGATCGAGGCTGCTGGAATACGCTTGTCTCCCGTTAGACGACGTGATTGAATGTAGTCTTTGCCGATCGTAATATACGGTCTGCGGAAAAAGAACAAAGCCGCAAGCAAAATGTAGCATCCTACCGTAATCCAAAACATCGTATCCATTTTAAATGTAGAGGAGCTGGACATCAAAATGACATACATGCCGATAAACAAAATCAAAAGTATAGGCGCAATAAAGTTGCGTCCTACGATTTTTTCTGATTTCTCTGCATTAAAAACGATTTGACCATTTCCTTGCTTCTTGCGCTGCTTATTTACGACATCCATATTTTTGCGCACTTTGYGCTCCCAGGAACGTGACAAACAAATTCTCCTCCTAATTAAATACCTTATTCAAACGGTCTGCGAAACTTTTCAATAAAACGATTAGGATAATCTTCCGGAAGCGCACTTATTTGCTCCAAACGGTTCCAAACCTCGCTTGGCATTTCCCAGCCGATGGCGCCAATATTATCTTCAAATTGCTCCAGCTTGCTGGCACCAAAAATCGGTGAAGTAATGCCTTCTCGCTGAATGAGCCATCTTAAAGCTACCTGTGCAGGTGATTTATCCAGCTCTTTCGCTGCTTCCAGCAATGCGTCGAGAATTTCAAAGTTTTTATCATTAGACCGCAGATTCCACGCGCTCTCGCCTACTTTGGAAGTTAGACGTCCTTCCTTTGGCTCTTCCCTTGTATAGCGTCCCGTTAGAAAACCGCCGCCAATCGGGGCCCAAGGAATAATTCCGACTTTCTCTTCTAAACAAAGCGACAGCATTTCACGATCCATCTGCCTGCTCACTAAGCTGTATTGAGGCTGAATCGATACAAAACGCACATATCTGCTAGCATCGCTATACGCTAGTGATTTCATCAGCTGCCAAGCAAAAAAATTGGAACATCCTATGTAACGAACTTTACCAGAAGTAACGAGGTCATCCAGTGTGCGCAGCGTTTCCTCTATTGGAGTCGCATGATCCCATACATGCACTTGATACAGATCGATATAATCAGTCTGAAGCCGCTTAAGACTAGCTTCTACACCGTCCATAATATGTTTGCGAGATAAGCCTACACCGTTAATATTGCTGGATGTTGTCATACGCACTTTTGTAGCAAGAACGATGTCAGATCGTTTGTTTTTAATCGCTTTGCCGACGATTTCCTCGGAACGACCGCTCACATAAACGTCGGCCGTATCGAGAAAATTGCCTCCACGATCAACAAAACGATCGATCATCTCGATCGAATCTTCCTCACTTGTCGTATTGCCGAATGTCATGGTGCCTAAACAAAGCTCAGAAACAGCTAGTCCACTTTTGCCTAATAGTTTGAAATTCATCTAATCACCCCATCTTGGATATTAAATGATTACACAATACATTCATTAGTGCTTAACATTATCTTTGTCATCAACGATTTCGATCTTATCAAGCTGTTGACGGAAATTGCTTTTGAAAACAGTCAAGTATTGCTTGCGAAGCTCTTCTCTCTCAACCGTTTCCTCATCGGATAAACCTTCCGATTTATTTTTACGAGCCAGCTCGTTAATACGTTCTATAATTTTATCGAATTCCATTACATGCTCTACTCCTCTCATGATGAAAAAAACTCTACTCTCTACTTTTACATTTCCACCAATCAGTTGTCAAGGCAACAGAGCTCATCTCGAATAAAGTAACGACAGACAGCAGCATTCGTTATTGCAAAACAACTTGATCGCCTGGCTTCAATCCTTCAAGCACTTCTGTTTGTTCTGGCGTTTCGAGGCCAATCTTTATTTCTTTACGCTCATATTGACCGTTGCCTGTATCGAGCATCACGAAATGTTTATCTTTCTCGCGAATAATCGCAATCGATGGCACTGAAATTGCATTTTCTTTGCGTTCAGTTTCAATAGCACCGCTGAGGCTAAGGCCGGCAATCAAATACTCGTTAGGCTCAAGCACGATTACGACTTCAAATTGTGCGGCTTGATTTAAATTATTTTGATCCGTTCCGGTTTTTGCGAATTTAGAAACTTTAAGCACTTTGCCTGAAAGGTTCAGCTCTTTCATCGCATTCATCTTCACCTTGACTGGCATGCCCGCTTTAATTCGAAACACATCCTGTTCGCCAACTAAGGCGATAAATTGCAATTTGTTCAAGTCAACGACTTTGCCGACATACTCATTAACGGTCAATGCCTGTGGCCGTTTGTTAGGATTATCGAATAAAAAGATTCCCGTTGCTGGTGAACGAAAGCTGGATTCATTAAGCATTTTTTTCTTTTGCTGCAGCTCCTTGGCTTGAATGCTCGCTGTTACTTCATTAACATCCTTGGATAACCGTGCGATTTCTCTTTCAACGAGCACTTTTTTTCGTGCTTCTTCCGTTGACTCCATCGCCGCTGATTCGTCATTCAATTGATTGAGGTAATCGTTTAACTCAGCCTCAAGCTTACCCTTTCGCAGAACTGCCTCCATTTGCAAAATATCGTTTTGCACGGCCGTCTGATCCAGGTTAAACAATATATCACCCTTTTTCACCTGCTGCCCGTCTTCTACCGCCCACTGTTTAACCTCGGAGCCATAAGGTGCATAGATGAGTGTTTCCTGCTCATACAATGATTTTCCCTTTACTTCAACCGTGTTGGCAATCGTTTCGTTCGTCACTTGGAATGTTATTGGCTGAGAATCAGAAACGAATTCTGTTTGCCTAGGAGGATTGCCTATTTTGTATAGTCCAAAACTTATCCCAATAATAATAATACCGATTATTCCCCACTTTATTTTTCTTTTCATATGTAAGCTCCTTCTTCAACCATAAATTAATCGCGCCTAATCGCTGTTAAAGCATCCGTACGTGAAGCGCTTATTGCTGGATAAATACCCGATAGTATACCTGTAGCAAGAGCAAAAGCCATGCCTATTGGAATCGTTATAAATGGAATAAAAATAATGACAGAGTCCGTCTCGCCGGATAAGTTATATATGAGAGCGTTTATACCCCATACAATCCAATAGGAGAAAAGTACACCTAACAATCCACCAAGCAATCCAAGCAGCGCTGCCTCAATGATGAACATGTTGCGGATTTGAGCCAAATTCGCACCAAGCACCTTCATTATCCCAATTTGTTTACGTCTCTGATAGGTAGACATCGTCATCGCTACTACGATCGATATCGAGGCTATGATCAGAATAAACACACCAATACCAAGTGCCGCAGCTTTAATGATTTTAAATTCATTTGCGAGCTGTTCCTTCTGCTGTAGATTTGTTCGCGTCGTAACGACTAGTTTCTGCAGCTGCTTCTCTACTTGTTCAATCTTTGCTTGGTTATCTACTTTTACAATAATAGAGTTATAAGCTTCCTGCTCATCACTCCCTAACTTCAGCTCTTTCTTCAAGAGCTCCGCTGTCTCTAATGAGACATAACCTTTTTTGTCATACATCGACTGCTCATCACTGACTCCTGCTGGCTTCTTGAGCACACCTATTACCCGAAGAGGTCCGCTCAACACGACTTGGCCATCAGGTGAATAGGAACGAAGCTGTATTTGCTTTTGATATAAGGCCCCTGGTACACGATTTAACTTCTCAAATTGCTGATAAACCGTTTCATCATAGGGATTAGCATCAATTTGCTCTCGAATTTTACGTTTCGACTCTTCATCAATAAATCCCATTGTCGCTCCATAGTTAAGAACGATGGTACCTAATACATTCGTTGCTTCTCCTTGATTGATGTCATTTCCAAAAGCGGAAAGCATCTCAATATCTGTACCTATAATTTCGGTTTGAATTTGTGAAGTAAGCCCATCTAACGTCATCGTCTCCATATAGTTGAGCTGTTGATATGGTGATGCCGCTTTGACATGTTCGATTTGTCTCATGATGTCAAGCTTTTGCTTGGTTAACTTGCCTTTCTGCAAAGAATCTTCATCAGCTGTGGATGCTCCGCCGCCAGCGTATGCTCCTGTACTGGCTGTGACCGTTATTTCATCCATCTTCAAGTAACTATTCATTTGTTTCTCAATGTAAACTTGAGCAGATTCACCGATACTGAGTGCGATTATTATTGCTGCGCATCCAATAGAAATACCCGCAGCGCATAATGCCGTTACAACCTTTCTACGCCTTACCTGATCCCATGATAATCTTGAAATATCACTAATTCTCAATTTGAATTCCCCCCGCAAGCATACTTTCTCGTGCGGCTTCCTGATCCGTTACGAGATAACCATCTCGCAGCGTGATAATTTTTTCCGTTTGTGCTGCTACCTCACGTTCATGGGTTACGATAATAAAGGTAGTATCCATCGTTTTATTCAACTGCTTCAAAATCATAATAATTTCTTCCTCTGTTTTGGTATCCAAATTACCGGTAGGCTCGTCCGCAAAAATAACCGATGGCTCTGTTATCAATGATCTTGCAATACTGACACGCTGTTGTTGTCCTCCCGAGAGCTGAGATGGGAATAACTCTGCTTTATCAGGAATTCCTACCTGCTCTAATAACGAAAGAGCTTTTTTCTTCCGTATTGAAGGATGCATCGATTGAAATACAAGCGGAAGCTCCACATTTTCCCTAACCGTCAAGTTGGCTATCAACTCATACGCTTGAAAAATAAATCCGATATGCTTCCGTCTAAACTCTGCCAAGCGGTTTTCATTCATCGTTACAATATTATGGTCCGCAATAAAGATTTGGCCTTCTGTAGGCTTCATTAAGCCAGCCATTAAGTTCAGTAAAGTAGATTTACCGGAACCGGAGCTCCCTAACAACGCAATCATTTCTCCCTTATGTACGTGAAAGCTTATTTTCTGCAGTACAGCGGTCGTTTCATGCCCATTCATAAATGAGTGGGATAACTCTTCAACTCGTAACAAAATAGCATCTCCTTTCAGTCCCCTTTAATAGACGGCAAAACCAAGGGTTAACCCTGCAGTAAACATAAAAAAACTTTCTAAAGAAGTAGATTGGCCTGCATCTACTTTAAATAGAAAGTAATTTTTTGTATGAACTATTGAATTGTAATGGAAAATCAAGCTAAATGCTAGGAATAATTAACTTCTGTCCTGGCTTTATAACTGTTGATTGCAGATCATTCCGATCTTTAATCAAATATACGATATATCTGATATCATGGCTGCCATCTGAAACTTGTTTTGCAATATTCCAGAGTGTATCACCTGATTGCACCCTAATAATTTGTTCTTCCGCGGAAGCGGCTTCGGGAGTATTACTCGAAGCGTATGTCCCCATAAGTAGGAAGCTCGTAAACAATAAGAAAAACACAGCAGTGCAAACGACGAGCTTAACAGTATGACGCTTTATGAAATGCCTAATCAAGCGGTTGACCTTTGTTGCTTTGTTCGTATCTTGTTTATGAATGGTTCTATAAAAACTTGGACTAGTTATCATTTATCAACACCCCAAACGTTTGTTCTGTTTTTAGATTACACGAACAAACGTTTGGTGTCAACGAAAAAATACGAACCTCTGTACTTAAGAACTTATGTTTGTACGAACTCGAGTTCTATGTTATAATTTTTTGCAAACCTACTAATGGAGTGATTGCAGTGTCGAAGATTTCTAACCGACAACATTCAATTCTTGAATTTATTAAGAATGAAGTTCGGGAGAAAGGCTATCCACCCTCCGTTCGAGAAATCGGCGAAGCTGTTGGATTGTTGTCCAGTTCAACCGTTCACGGTCATTTGGACCGTCTAGAGAAAAAAGGTTTAATACGCCGAGATCCTACTAAACCGCGTGCTATTGAAATTTTGGATCAAGAAGGCTCTGATGGCATTATCCCGCTTTCCGTAGCTAGAGTACCTATTGTTGGTAAAGTTACCGCTGGTGTGCCGATTACTGCTACAGAAAATATTGAAGAATATTTCCCGCTTCCTTCCCATTTTGTTGGTGACAGCAGTGTTTTTATATTGAATGTCATGGGCGAGAGTATGATTGAAGCAGGTATTCATGACGGAGATTATGTTATCGTTCGTCAACAGCAAACGGCAAACAATGGTGAGATCGTAGTTGCAATGACTGAGGACGACGAAGCAACAGTCAAAACATTTTACAAAGAGAAAAATCATATTCGTTTGCAGCCGGAAAATTCCACAATGCAGCCTATATTACTTCAAAATGTAACGATTCTAGGTAAAGTCATTGGACTTTTCCGTGATATTCATTAATACCAATTAATATGTACATAAAGAAAAGGCTGAATCAACGACGTTGATTCAGCCTTTTCTTTGGCTATTACATTAACTTTCTTGCTTAAAGGTTTGGTAACGTCTGCCATTCTCAAGTCTTTCAACAAAATTCTGATTTGTGAGCTCTCCAATGACATGGGTCCAAAATTGTTGTGCGGGAACATTACGTTCAAGCTGATACAGCTCCCGCTCTCCTTTATGCTTTTGTACAACTAGCTTAGCTGCTTGTTTACCAACACCAGATCTTCTATATTTTCGCATAATAAAAAAATGTGCAAGTAAATTATAGTGTCAGTCATATTCAGTTACTTTTTTGGTTAATGCAAAACCAGCGATCTCGTCGTTCACAGTAATGATATAAGGAAAATAAGCATCGGTCTCCTGCCAATAATTTTCCCAATCGGACAATTGTGTATATAATTCTAATGAATTTACAGCAGCATCCGTATACTCTGTAAAGTCGTACATATAAAGCTGAGGCTAATTATTTATACAAACCTGCTTCTTTAACTTAAAAACGCAATGCCTGCATCAATTAATCAGCAAATGACAAACACCCAATCACTATGAATTTATYACGCATAACATACTGTGTATTCAACTCGTAAGGAGGTGCATTGAAAAATGTCCGGTTACGTGGGTGGAGCTTTCTCAAGCTTAGGAATCATCTTAGTATTATTCATTCTACTGGTGATCATTGCTTGCAGTTGCGGCGGCTTTGGCTTCGGATATTAATTCGTATTTGAGCCATTCTTCATATTAACAAAAGAAGATCCATTTGATGGATCTTCTTTTTGCTATTCATGCTCCTTTCAACCACTACTTTGTTATTTAGATGGAGAGATTTTAAATTACACGTTTTCTTAGCAATACTGCTGTTGTTCTTAAATTAGAAATTCGTATTAGCTTCTTGCGGTCAAGTTTCGGATAATCATAAAGTAATCCTTCATATACAATTTGCATTTGCTCATGTTTAAGAAAATCATGAGGTGTAACTTGCGCGGATGGTCGTTCCCACAAGTTTATACCACTGCTCCGCATGGCTTCAGCAACAAACTGGGAGCAGAAATATGAATCTGTTGGCTCGATATTAAGCTCAAGCAGTACACCTAACAATCCGATTAAATTGTATCGGTAATTTTCTTTATTTTTTTCAAACTCACGAATGTATTGAAGCAATGCGGCATGTTGTTTTTCTGATAAAGCAATCTTTAGAAGAACACAGCGCGTATTAGGGAAATATCGAAACGTTCCAGTATAGACGTTTTCTTTGACAAATCCAGCGATTAGCGGGTTGTTCGCACGTTTACGCCCAAAGCTGTATATATTCTTCAGATTTATATCCAGTGCAAGTGAAGCGTGATTATAGGGTGCACCAGTAAATAATTTGATCATTCGAGTAAACCATGTGCCCGTGTCCGTAAGCAACACATAAATACTGCCATTGGTTTCTTCATCTATTCTAGTTTCTGTCATGATGCTCACCTCATTTATCTTTGATTATCCAGGTTATAGTTAGGTCATTTTTGAGTTTAAGATATATGTCACGATTTCGTTTATTAGCTTGGGTTGATTAACTGTTATGAATATAACAACAATATAACCACCCGAATAGTACTAACTCTATGTGGTACTGGCTCTAGTCAACCTAAAAAAGACCAGCCACAAACACATTATCCATGTATTTGACTGATCCTATAAAAGTTTATTTTACTAATAACGCATATATATCATCGACATATAAGCACTAGACCGTAGCTCTTAGACCTGTATACTTTTCTTTAGGCGCGATTTGAGTCCACTGCTTAATTATGGCTCTAATAATCTTTAAAACCAAACTCAGCGCATCTTAGACGTTGCTGAGCGATGATATAGGTTACTTATCGACACATGATTAACATATGCCTGTGCCTTCACTTCATTAGGCTTTATTTCAGCTGTATAACTGTACGCAAAAAAAACCTCAACGCCAGCAGCGTTGAGGTTTTTGAATTTTAGTATAGCGTTAAATACTGATCGCGTTCCCATTGGTGAACTTGTGTGCGGTACATATCCCACTCAATTTCTTTAAGCTCGTAGAAATGAGCAAGAGCATGATCACCCAGCGCATCGCAGATGATGTCGCTTCTGAGCATTTCGTCCAGTGCTTCTTTCAAATCAAGCGGCAAGCTCGGGATGCCTGCATCCTGACGCTCTTCCTCTGTCATGATATAGATGTTCCGATCTGTTGGTGCTGGTAAAGGCAGCTTGTTTTGAATGCCGTCAAGACCAGCTCTGAGCATTACAGCAAGTGCCAAATACGGGTTGGCAGCTGGATCTGGATTCCGTACTTCTACACGTGTGCTAAGACCGCGCGAAGCAGGAATACGGATCATTGGCGAGCGGTTGCTTGCAGACCATGCTACATAACAAGGCGCTTCATAACCAGGCACAAGACGTTTATAGGAGTTAATTGTTGGATTCGTAATGGCAGCCATTGCACGCGCATGAAGCAGAATTCCTGCCATGTAGTGACGAGCAGCAGCACTTAGGCCAAGCTTGTCCTTCTCATCGTAAAACACGTTCGTATCGCCTTTAAACAACGATTGGTGACAGTGCATACCCGAACCATTCACGCCAAACAACGGTTTAGGCATAAATGAAGCATGCAAGCCATGCTCGCGAGCAACTGTTTTTACGACTAGCTTAAATGTTTGAATTTGGTCAGCCGCTTTAATCGCATCGGCATATTTAAAGTCGATCTCGTGCTGGCCTGGTGCCACTTCATGATGGGATGCTTCAATTTCAAAGCCCATTTCTTCAAGTGTCAAAACGATTTCACGGCGACAGTTCTCACCCATATCCATAGGTGCTAAGTCGAAGTAACCGCCTTGGTCATTAAGCTCAGTCGTAGGTTCGCCGCGCTCATCGGTTTTGAACAAGAAAAATTCCGGTTCTGGACCAACGTTCATTGCTGTGTATCCTAGATCTTCTGCTTCCTTCAATGCACGTTTCAAAATACCGCGCGGATCTCCAGCGAATGGCGTTCCATCTGGCATGTAAATATCACAGATCAAGCGAGCAACACGATCTTGTGTTACCCATGGGAATACAACCCATGTATCAAGATCAGGATACAGATACATATCTGATTCTTCAATACGTACATAACCTTCGATAGAAGAACCATCGAACATCATTTTGTTATCCAACGCTTTTTCAAGCTGGCTTACAGGAATTTCAACATTTTTAATTGTTCCGAGCAAATCCGTAAATTGCAAACGAATAAATCGAACATTTTGTTCCTGTGCTATACGTCTAATATCGTCTTTAGTGTAACTCACAGAATCATCTCCTTAGTTTGCGAAGCAATAGTTATCATGTTAAATTAGCGCTTATTTAAGAAACGAGTCAATTGTCCTTGAATTAGCGAAGCTTGTCCAGGTCTCTTCTCCAGCAATTGCTGTTTAAGCAGTCGGTGAAGCTGCTGATCGGATAGCTCACGGCGTTTCACTTCCGATTGCTCACTGACAATTGTTGCATCATCAGATTCCTTGGATACAGGATTCATTACTTGCTTAATGCCGGCGATATTAACGCCCTTCTCAATTAACGATTTAATTTCCAAAAGCCGTTCTACGTCATTAAATGAAAATAACCGCTGATTGCCTGCTGTTCTTGCAGGAACGATTAGTTCATGCTGCTCGTAATAACGGATTTGGCGGGCTGTTAAATCCGTCAGCTTCATAACGATGCCGATGGGAAATAAGGCCATATTTCTGCGAATATCATCAGCCATGTCGCATCAACCTTCCAGTCGCTCTTTTATATGTTCATTCTAACCGTTACAACGCAAATGTGTCAAGTTATGTAAGGTTTAATCACAATTAAACCACTGTCTACAAGGCGATATAATGCGGTTAAAACACCATATTTAGCGTGAGCATACGTCAGTCCACCCTGCATATATGCAATGTAAGGTTCGCGTATTGGAGCATCAGCTGATAGCTCTAAACTGCCTCCTTGAATGAACGTTCCTGCCGCCATAATGACAGCATTCTCATATCCAGGCATATCCCAAGGCTCGGGAACCACATGCGAATCAACAGCAGCTGCCTGCTGTATCCCTTGAACAAAAGCGATTAAATGATCAGCTTGTCCAAATCGAACCGCTTGGATGAGATCTGTACGCGGCTCATTCCATCTCGGTTTTGTTTCGAACCCAAGCTCTTCAAATAAAGCAGCAGCAAGCACACTTCCTTTGATCGCTTGTCCGACCAAATGAGGGGCTAAAAATAAACCTTGGAACATGGAGCGAAGCGTACCTAACATTGCGCCTACCTCGCCGCCGATGCCCGGAGCAGTCATGCGGTAAGCAGCAGCTTCGACGGCAAAAGCTTTCCCGGCAATATAGCCCCCCGTTTCAGCTAAGCCCCCGCCTGGGTTTTTGATAAGCGAGCCTGCCATCAAATCTACTCCAACTTGAGTAGGCTCGAGCAGCTCTGTAAATTCACCATAACAATTGTCCACAAAAACAATCAGGTCCGGCTTTATTGCTTTTACCCTATTTACGATAGTTTCAATCTCCGAAACGGTAAATGAAGCTCTCCAATCGTAACCACGCGAGCGCTGGATACCGATGACCTTCGTTTTTTCCGAGATCGCTTGCTCAATTTGAGTCCAGTCCAATCCACCATCCTCAAGGAGCGCTACCTCAGAATATTTCACGCCCCAATCCTGCAAAGAGCCCATGCCGTCTCCAGGCTTGCCGATAACTTTATGCAGCGTATCGTAAGGTCTTCCCGTAACGTACAGGAGCTCATCCCCAGGGCGCAGCACTCCGAATAAGGCACAGCTGATCGTATGTGTTCCAGAAACGAAATGCGGCCTAACAATAGCCGCTTCCGCTCCCATTACCTCTGCGTAAACAAGATCAAGTATTTCACGTCCGCGATCATTATAGCCATATCCCGTTGAACCGGTAAAATGAAAATCGCTTACTTTGTGATGTTGAAACGCTTCTATGACCTTCCACTGATTCCGCTCAGCTATCTTGTCAATGCTGCGAAAAGCTTCTGAGGCAAGCACCTCGGACTGCTCTGCTAGCTGCTCTAGGTGCTCCCATAGTCTTTGGTTTACATGTTGCCTGTTCATTATRATATCTTCTCCTTAAATTTTGCGCAGCAAAACTACTTCGTAAGCATATGCCTAAATTTTGCACAGCAAAACTACTTCGTAAGCAAACCCTACTCAATAAATTGTTTTAAACGATGACCGTGCTGCTCGTATTCCTGCTTACTCACATGAACGGTAAGTCGTAAGCTTTCTTCATTCACTTCTTGATTGATAACCTCGCCGCTTCGATAAGCAAGTGCGATCAAATCTCCACGCTCTGCTGGCACGTTAAAGACTACTACGTCTCCGCTGAGCTTATCTTGCACGGTTTGCTTTAACAGCTCTAGATCCCCAGCATCGTACGCGCTAATGACAAGATTGTCGCCGCTAGTAATCGGCAAATCTGCTAATGAACCGTTATTTACACACATATCCTTCTTATTGTAGACCATAATATAGGGTTTATCCGCGGCGCCAAGCTCACCTAAAATTTTGTTAACGACTGCAATTTGCTCATCCCGCATTGGAGAGCTGCTGTCGATGACATGAAGCACTAGATCAGCCTCGCATACCTCTTCTAACGTCGCCCGAAATGCTGCTACAAGATCTGTCGGCAAGTTTTGAATAAAACCTACCGTATCTGTAAGTATAATTTCTCGGCCATTTGGCAGCTCAAGTGTTCTAGAGGTGGGATCAAGCGTTGCGAACAATTGATTTTCTACATACACATCTGCATGAGTAAGCTCGCGAAGCAGCGTCGATTTCCCGGCATTCGTATAGCCAACAAGAGCTACTTGAATGGCGCCGGATTTTTTGCGACGCTCGCGATGCAATTTACGGTGGCGGACAACCTCGTCAAGCACCGTCTTCAGGTCAAAAATCCGATCACGAATATGACGGCGATCCGTCTCGAGTTTCGTTTCACCTGGACCGCGGGTACCAATGCCTCCGCCAAGCCGTGACAAGTTTTTGCTTTGTCCAGATAGACGTGGCAAAAGATAGCTGAGCTGCGCCAGCTCAACCTGAATAATCCCTTCGCGCGTTTTGGCACGACCTGCGAAAATATCCAAAATCAGCTGGGTGCGGTCAACGATTTTCAAATCCAGTGATTCTTCCAAATTGCGAACCTGAGCGCCGGACAGCTCTTGATCAAATATAGCCGTTGTAGCGCCCAGTTCATCAGCTAGAGCCTTAACCTCTTGTACTTTTCCTTTGCCAATAAACCATTTGGAATCGACGGTTTCTTTGTTTTGCGTAATGGTCGTCAGCACTTCAACCCCAGCTGTTTCCGTCAGCTGTACAAGCTCCTGTAGCGACAGCTCAGGGTCTCCGCCTTTCCGCTTGTCTTTTGACGTAACTAAGCTAATCAGTATCGCTTTTTCAATCATGTTCGTATTCGTATCGAATGTTATCTCGCTCATCTCATACTCCTTCTAAACTACGCAATCATATTGGTTTCGTATCCCACTTTAAATCATCTGGTCTAATCGTCATTAATTCCTGCTTTGCGGGAACGGAACTGGCATACTGCGTAAGCAAACGAACGGCTTGAAACCTGATCGCTTTCTCTATCACATTTCGAACATACCTGGCATTGCTGAACGAGAACATGGTGTTTAGCTTTTCCTGCATTAAATGCTGTCTTAGTTTAAATATGGTCTGAGGCTGCAATATATAATCACGGTCCTTAGCCATGAGCTCACTAATCTGAATCAGTTGATCAACCGAATAATCTGGAAACTCGATTTGGATCGGAAAACGTGACGGCAAGCCTGGATTTGTGAGCAAAAAATCGTCGATTTCGGCAGGATAACCCGCGAGTATGAGCACAAAATGATTTTTGTGATCCTCCATTGCTTTTACAAGCGTATCGATTGCTTCCTTGCCAAAATCTTTTTCCCCGCCCCGAGCTAGACTGTACGCTTCATCAACAAACAACACTCCGCCGATTGCTTTTCGAACGAGGTCTCGCGTCTTCTGAGCGGTATGTCCAATATATTCGCCAACAAGATCAGCTCGCTCCACCTCAATCAAATGTCCTTTGGTAAGTACACCCATCTTTTGAAACAGCTTCGCGACGATGCGGGCGATTGTTGTTTTTCCTGTCCCTGGATTGCCTTTAAAAATCATATGATACACATGAGAGCCGCCAAATAATCCTGCTTCAGAACGCATTCGGCTAATATAAAGCAACGCATATATTTCGTACACAAGAGATTTCACATTGTCCATGCCAATCATCGGTTCAAGCTCTTTCTGAATGTCAGCATAATGATCGACGCCCGGCAGCGGCTTCACTGCAGGCAGCGGTTCTGTCTCTAAAGCAGGAGCAGAGGCCCCAGTCTGAAATGTTTCTTGCGTTCTTAGGACCACATTGATTTGACGGGAAGGCCTTGCAGTGCCATTGCCGGATCCCGATTTGACGTGTCCACTCATCTGTGGCATCACCTATCCTTTGCTTCGAAAGCTGTAGCGGCTAACCGCACTACAAGTTTATTCTACTTTGCAGCAGCATATTAGCAGATTTACAGCTTCGAATCGGAAGAGTGAAATCCGAGACTAAGCAATAGAGAGTCGAGCTTCCACTTTGTAAAAGCTAGTACTTCACGCGACTCATTATAGACAGGATTTAGCACCTTTGATTTTGTACCAGCGACTTGAAACTGAACAAAATCAAGCTTTTTGGCTATCTCCATTGATCTTGCAGCATGATAATCATGGGTGATGACAATTAGTGTTGACAGGCCTTGCTGCTCTGCGATCTTCTTGCTGAATTCAAGATTTTCGTACGTGCTGGTCGCCTTATTTTCTAGCAACAGCTTGTCAGCTGAAATACCTTTTGTTATGAGATAGTCCCTCATACCCTCGGCTTCTGTTTTCTTTGAACCGTTGCCATCCAATCCACCTGTCAAAATAAGCTTGTCTACCGTACCCGCCTTGTATAATTGCCAAGCAAGGTCAAGCCGTTCCTTCAGTGCTGGACTTGGCACATCATTCCACAAAGCAGCACCAAGAACGATGCCTGCATCCGATGGAACAAGCGGCTTATTCGTATCGAAACCGTTAATTAACCACAGTAAATATCCACACCAGAACACGCCTGCACATATTAACCAGGCAACAACACGAAACAAGAGCAGCCACGGTCGCTTTTTCTTCGATCTTCTGCGCGGGCTGCTCCTTGAGACGGTTGCCTTCCTCATGATTCGCTTAATTCCCCGGTTTTTGCAAGCAAGCTCTTGCGATGCTTAAGGCTCAGCGTAAAATACCGGAACCGTCCGTTTCGTATGCTCGATAATAATTTCCCTGCTGTTTTGCGTGCAAGTGCAACATCCTTGCCATTAACATCACCTTGCCTTAAGGCATCCTCCAGCTCATCCTCGTCCATGAGAAATACCTCGCCGCTAGGCAGCACAACCACGTCCAAATATAAATCATCGAACCAAGGCACCTGCTGATCGGTTAAGCCTTGTGTTTTGCAAACATCGATATACCATTGCACGACGCGTCCCTTGTCATCAAACATCGTCGTGACGACAAAATGCTCGCCTCTTGGAAAATGCTGCATCCACAAGTATCCGCGATCTGCCAAACATAATCTACGTCCGTTATATTCCTTCCATAACGGCTCACGCAATTCATGAATCCGGTAAAACGTCACGAGACCTTTGAACTCTTCACCGTCCAGCGCTAGGCACGTATAGCTCTTACGCAAGATACGCCGCCAGTTAGCTCGGTCTGAAAATTTTCTCTTCATACGGAACGTACCCTTCCGTTCATTTGGGAAAAGCTCGCAAGCAACCTGCACAGCTCTTCTTGGCTTTGTTTACACAACGAACATTTTGCGACCAACGACAGTTGAAATTTACCTATAAAAAAAGATTACCATAACTTAACGTCCATCTCCAGCCGACAGCCAAAATAAACCAAGCTCTTTGCGATAAAATAAAAAGAATACCGCCAGAAAGGCGGTATTCCTCTTATTGCTCAACGATTTCAATCGAATCAATGACGATATTTTCAGTTGGCAAGTTGTTTTTCAAAGGTGTCTTCGAAATGGCTTTTACAACATCCATGCCACTCTCCACCTTGCCGAAAATCGTATAATTAGGCTCGCGGTTTAAATTTGCAGCATCAGGTCCCGTGCAAATAAAAAATTGGCTGCCACCCGAATTAGGCTTGCTTGCGTTTGCCATCGCGACAATTCCTTCTTCGTATTTCATTTCCGAACTTAGTTCATCTGGAATTGAATAACCTGGAGTACCGTATCCGTTTCCTTTTGGATCTCCGCCTTGAATCATGAAAGACTCAATAATACGGTGAAAAGTTAATCCATCATAAAAGCCTTCTCGAGCGAGAAAAACAAAATTGTTCACCGTTACCGGCGCGTCTTCCGTAAACAGCTTGACTGTAAAATCGCCTTTAGTCGTTTTAAACTTTGCTAAGTACGACTTGTCGAGATCAATCTGCATATCAGGCATCTTGTCCCAGTTCATCAACTTGGCTGAAGCTGAAGCACTATCCCTTCCTGAACCATCCTTGCCGCAGCCAGCTATAACCATAACTGCTGCGACAACAATGATTAAATACAAGAATGGTGCTCTCTTTCTATTCGCCATTGCTAACCACCCGTTTCTTACGTATTGCCGCCGGTTTCAGTATTTCCTAGAGCATTGTTGCTGTTGTTCGTATTTGTGCCAGTGTTTGGAGTTGGCGTTGGTGTTGGTTCACCCGTTCCGTTTCCTGATCCTGGCGGTTCAGTTGTTCCTGGATCTGTACCATCAGTTGGAGGCAGCGTCGGTTCTCCATCACCGCCTTCTACTGGAGGTGTAGGCTCTCCTCCGTCCGGCTCATCTGGATTCGGCTCCATTGGCACATCCGGATTCACTTCTGTTTCCGGAATGCTGATTTTAACTTTTTGAGATGGGGCACTTTCCAAATCCTGCTCAGCATCATAAGCCACAACATAATATTCATAGGTCATTCCCGGGAATGCACTCATATCATCTACCCCTGTGGAAGTGAGCGAGTCTACAAAGCGGATGAAGTCACTTTCTGAAGCTTCCTTGCGGTAAACCTGATAAGTGACCTTTCCATCCTGATACGGATCCCACGACAATTGAACCTTCATTTCTTCTGGAATAAATACTGCTTTAAAATTTGTTATCGTTGCCGGCGGTTTATTTTCTTTAATGCCTTGCGGTTTCTTAAAGCTTGACTTCGCTACATCCTTCATTGCAGGTTTCATAACCTTGGAGAACATGGAAGCCGCTTGACTGCTGCCCGTCTTAAGGATATGTTCCACATTTGTCTTATCGTATCCCATCCATACGGCTGCTGTCCACTCCGGCGTGTAGCCAACAAACCAAGCATCCCGGATACCCGAGCCTTTGTAGCCTGGAATACCATGCTGAGTAGTACCCGTTTTCCCTGCCAATGGACGATCAATTGCTGCTCTTGTACCTGTACCGCCCTTTTGTACGACCGTCTGCATCATCTCGGTCAAATAATAGGCAGTGCTTTCAGACATGAGCTGCTTGGAAGGTGGAGCTTTATATTCATACTTATAATTATTTTTGCCTTCAATCTTCGAAATCGCATGAGGATCAACGGACTTTCCTCCGTTTGCAAATACGCTATAAGCTGTTGCCATCTGCATAGGCGTTGCACCTTTGGACAAGCCCCCCAGTGCAGCTGTTAAATTACGATCATCTTTCTCAAGCTCGATGCCAAGCTTGCTTGAAAAAGCAAACCCTTGCTTCAAGCCTACTTGATTCAGCATCCAAACGGAGGCAAGATTTCGAGAATCCTTAATCGCCTGCTGCATCGTAACTGCAGTTGCTCCCCATCTATCCGTTGGGCAATAGCTGCCGTAACATTTCTTGTCATTTGCAAGTACAGTCCATGGATAATACTTGCCCGTTTCAAGGGCAGGACCGTAAGAGATAATCGGTTTGAAAGCTGAACCTGGCTGGCGAGGAACCTCTACCCGGTTAAGTCCCTTTTTCACGTAATCTCTGCCGCCTGTTAAGGCTTGAATCGTGCCATCGCGGTGATCAATAATGATCATTGCGCCTTGCACTTGTTGGTCATCCTTGCTCTTCTCAAAGTTGTCATCATCGTTAAACTGTGTATCCATCGTATCCTGTGCTTGCGGGTTTAGCGACGTATAAATCCGGAAACCGCCGATCCGAAGCTCTTCCTCGGATTTCCCAGTCTTCTCCATCGCTTCTTCAACCACATAATCAATAAATGCTGGATACTTTTCGGTATTTCTTTCTTCATGATTTTTAGGAATTTCATACACGACCGCTTTTGCCTCTGCCATCTCTGCTGCCGTAATCAAGCCTTGATCGTACATAAGCTTAAGCACGACTGCTCTCCTGTTCATCGAATCCTCAGGATGATTTATTGGATTGTAGCGGTTCGGCGCTTTCGGCATAGCGGCAATAGTAGCAATCTGCCAAAGCTCCAGCTTATCAAGATCAGTGTCGAAATAATACTTGGCTGCTTCCTTAACGCCATGTACTCTCTTGCCAAAAAATATTCGATTCAAATACATCGTTAATATTTGTTCCTTGGACATTTTGTGCTCAAGCGCTACCGCAATAGAGGCTTCCGTTGCTTTACGGAAAAACGTCTTATCCGCAGTTAGAAATACGTTTTTGGCAAGCTGTTGGGTAATTGTACTTGCTCCCTCAACCGCGCTGCGTGCGATAACGTCCTTCACAACAGCACGTCCGATAGCAAAAAAATCGATTCCTGAATGCTCATAGAAACGTTGGTCCTCTGTTGCTACAATAGCATCAAGCAGTTGCTTTGGAATTTCCGAAAATTCAGCAATCTCACGATTTTCATTTGGATCGGACAATCGTGAAATTTCATTGCCATTCACATCATAAATGATGGATGCTTCACCCATAGTCAGTTTGTTCGCATTTTCAGTCAGAACTCGTTCACCGTTCAGCACGATAAGCAAGTATCCGATCAAGCCGCATACGATGGCGATTACAGCGGTGAAAAATAATCCATAAAACCATTTCTTTCCTGATATCTTCTTTTTCTTCTTTTGTTTAGAAGTTTTAGGTGCAGTTGTTTTGCTTGGTCGTTCAGCCATAGCCGACTCCCCTCCTGTTGTTCAATTGTCTGTCTAATCTAGTTTTACCACAAAATGAAAAGAGCAACCCAGCTTGGAGCGGGGTTGCTCTTGCCTGCCGCTATCTAGTTAAACGAGACACGTTATAAGAAAGTTTCACTAACTGATTAAGCCTATGAATCGGAACTGTTATGATCCTGCTGCATAAGAGAAACATTCCGCTGCGGGGTAAACGTCGAAATAGCATGTTTGTATACCATTTGTTGACGACCTTCGCTGTCGATGATAATCGTAAAATTATCGAACGCTTTAATAACGCCCCGAATTTGGAAGCCATTCATTAAAAAAACCGTAACCGGTATGTTGTCTTTGCGAAGCTGATTCAGGAACGTATCTTGAATATTGATCGATTTGTTCATTGGACGTTACCCCCGTCTTAAAAAGATTGATTAGAAGTATATTCAAGATTAACTTGAAACTTTCCTGCTATTATATCATGAACAGATTGCAAATTGTTGTGAAAATTTTCCCCCATATCAATCCAATGAATGTCTTTCATATGACGGAACCAGGAAAGCTGGCGTTTTGCAAACCTTCTCGTATCTCTTTTCAGTAGCTCTACCGCTGCTTCCAATGAGCATTCTCCCTGTAAATATTGTGCAATCTCTTTGTAGCCAAGACCCTGCATAGCAACCGCTGCAGGCGGCAAATCTCTCTCAAGTAGTCGCCTCACCTCATCTACTAAACCTAGCTTCATCATCTCATCTATCCGCAGCTCTATTCTACGATACAACTCCGCACGGTCCATAGTCAAACCGATGAGGCAAAGCTCGTATGGAGACACCTTAGTTTGGCCGGCTTGCTGATCGGAAAAGGTTTGTCCAGTCATGTGATAAACTTCCAGCGCACGGATGACGCGGCGCATGTCATTTGGGTGCAATCTCTGCCCTGCTGGAGGGTCGATAGCAGCTAAGCGCGCATGCAACGCTTCTGCGCCAAATTCAGCCGCATAACGCTCTTGCTCTTGCCGGAATGCAGCATCTGAACCAATTTCTGCAAACTGAAACTGATAACAAACGGACTCCACATATAAGCCAGTACCTCCAACGATAAACGGCAGCTTTCCTCGCTCCGATATTTCCGCGATCGCTTTCGTTGCTCCAGCTTGAAAATCAGCAGCGGAATACGCTTCATCCGGCTCACAAATGTCGATAAGGTGATGAGGAATGCCTTCACGCTCTTCAAGTCCGATTTTGGCAGTACCAATATCCATGCCGCGATAAACCTGCATGGAATCGCCCGAGATGATCTCCGCATTCCAGGCTTTTGCAATATCTAAGCTCATTCGTGTCTTGCCTACAGCTGTAGGACCAATGAGGACTAGCAATGGCTGCTTTCGAATCGGAAGCCCTTCTTGATCTAACTGCGTATTGTTTATTTCTTCACTCAAAGCTTTATCACTCCATATGCAATTTTCGAAGTATTCACATGCTTGCGTTCAAATCCGAGTCTTGCAAATTCACCGCTAGCTTGATGCTCCTTTAGAACTACGCTTTTCCTTGCAACACGTTTTGCTTGCTCAATCACTTCATCCGACAATGCGTCCATATTTGCAATGCCGCGAAGCGGCTCCATCGAGCTGGATTCGTTAATCGGTTTCCGGAACATAGGGTCAAAATAAACGATATCTACACTATTGTCAGGCAATGCTTTTAAGTATTCCAAATGATTCATGCACTTCATGTCAATACGTCTCATTGCCTCATTCACATCAGGAAGGCTTGTTTCATAACCTGCTAGACCCTCTCGAACGATAGCGCATAAGATAGGCTCGCTCTCAATCGCGGTAACAGCTCCTTTAGGTCCAGAGGCATAAGAAAACACTAGAGAATCCGAAGCAAGACCTGCTGTGCAATCAATGATTTGATCCCCTTCCAAACATCCCGAAAGCTGGATAAGAGGATCTGTTTCACCGCGCCGCAGCCGTTTTACCCGCACATATGCCATGCTGGGGTGAAAATAAAGCGGCGTCTCTGATTGTCCGTCATAATAACGAACCTCTTCCTCGGTTACGACGATTAGCTGACTGTCATTGCTTAACGATAATAGTTTGTTAACCGTTAAGTTTCCGCGTGCTTTGAGCGAAGCGGCTAGCTCTTCAGAAAGCCGGCTTGCTTGCTCCAAAGCCCGTTCTGAAGGCTTCGCCGTCGTTGTAACAATCAAGACATCACCCGCTTGAACATTTTTTCAAGCTGATAGGTCGATAGATGCACAATGATTGGGCGGCCATGCGGACAAGTATAGGGCTGTTTGCAGTTTGCAAGTCTTGTCAAGAGTGTCTCGCCCTCCTCACGGTTCATACGATCATTTGCTTTAATGGAGGCTTTGCATGCGCACATAATGGCCGCCTTTTCCCTAAGCTTGCCGATATCAATCGTTTTTCGCTCGGAGATGAGCAGCTCTGCCATTTCCTCAAGCAAGGATTGCTCCTCGCCTTGAGGCATCCATTCCGGGTAGGAACGAACGAGAAACGTTTGAGGACCGAAGGACTCCAGCTCCACGCCTGCTTGCGCGAACATAGGAATAAGGTCCTTTAATTGCATCGCTTCTCCTGCTGTAAATTCAAGCGTCAACGGAACAAGCAATTGTTGGCTAGCTGCCTCAGGATTTCCGAATTTTTGAAAGAAATATTCATAATTGATCCGTTCATGCGCAGCATGCTGATCGATTAAATAAAGACCATCCTCCGATTGCGCTACGATGTAGGTGCCATGGTGCTGTCCAATCCAGTGAAGCTCAGGAAAGGATGGTTGATCCTCTACTGTTTCTTCTTCTGATGGCAGCTCGGCGATCATGGCTTGAACTACTGGCGCCTGCACCTCATCAAAAAGGTTCTCTTGCGGCACATCCGCCTGGTAAGCTCGAGCCTCAGCGAATTCAAGGGTCACAGCGGCTTCTTGAGCAGCGTTCTGTAACGAATCAGTGTCTAAGGCTGTTTCAAGTGATTTTAGATTAGAATCCGAATCTTTAGACGCTTGCTCCATATGCGTGGGAGCTTCACGGACAGTAAAGTTGTCAATAGGAAACGTTGGAGGAGGAGCATAAAGCTTCTCTGCCGCATTCCTAGGAACATATTCCCGATCAATAACCGGCGGCTTATAAGGCGTCGATGAAGTCTTATTTGTCGCTGTTGGTTGGTAAGGCTTAAACGATTCCGCCATGGGCTCAGGGCGATGGAAAGAAATCGCATCTTGAACGAACAATGGCTTTGAACGCTCCAGCTTATTGCTTGTTTCAGGGCCCGGTATATGCCGCTGGCGACCTAACACCGCTTTAATCGCATCCTCTATCATCGTACGAAGCTCCGGTTCTTTACTGAACCTGACCTCCATTTTGGATGGATGAACGTTTACGTCGAGCAAGCTTGGATGCATTCCTATTTCTAATATCGCAAGCGGAAAACGATTGATCGGCAGCAGCGTATGATAAGCCTGCAGCAAAGACTGATTAATCGTATGACTGCGAATGTAACGTCCATTAACGATTGCAGTAATCCCATTTCGATTCGCACGTGTGAGCTCCGGCTTCGAGATATAGCCGCTCAGCTCGTAATCTGAAGTTTCTGCTTCGATCTTGAGCATCACCTTCGCCGTATTTGAGCCATAAACGGCTGCAATGACCTGAAGTCGATCGCCAGTTCCGAGCGTACGAAGCAGTACATTCCCGTTATGTTTGAACATAAATGCAATGCCCGGATGAGCAAGCGCAATTCGGTTAATATAGTCAGAAATATGTCCAAGCTCCGTCTGAATTGCCTTCATATATTTAAGGCGCGCAGGTGTATTGTAAAATAAATCCCGCACGGTCATTTCCGTGCCCTGCGGCGCATTTGCTGGTTCATCAATGGTAACCTTGCCGCCCTCTATCACAATCCGGCGAGCAAGTCCTGTCGACGTTTCCGAAGAGGTGCACTGCAGCCTCGAAACAGCTGCAATACTCGGCAGCGCTTCTCCGCGAAAGCCTAGGCTCGCAATACGGAACAAGTCGCTTGCTGTAGAGATTTTGCTCGTCGCATGCCGCTGAAATGCGGTTACGATATCGGCTGCCTCTATGCCGTAGCCGTTGTCGATGACCTTTATAAGCGATAAGCCGCCCTCTTCAATCATAATATCGACCGTTGTACTGCCAGCGTCTACCGCATTCTCAACAAGCTCTTTGACGACTGAAGCAGGCCGCTCTACCACTTCTCCTGCGGCTATTTGGTTGGCTAGCTGCTCGTCCAATATATTAATTTTTGCCATGACGTTGCTGTTCCCCCTTTCACGAAACTAGTCATTTAATTTCGATTTCATATCGTTAAGCCACTGCATAGCTTGCATTGGCGTCAAATTAAACAAATCGAGCTTGCGCAATTGATCCGCCAGCTGCTCCGCTTTCGGATTCGCTTTCTTCCGCACGGGCTCTGCTTCCACAGCAGCTGCTGGCTCATCAAAAATCGATAGCTGTACCATTGCACTAGTTTCCTTAACTCGCTCATTATGAGTGCTAGTATTGGAAAACACTGAAGAGTCCTCCGGTACTGGGTAAGTGAAACGATTGCTAGAAACAGCACTTTCAATGCCAGCTGTTGCTTTTGGAGCTTCGTGCGCTATTGTCTCATCTAGCAGCTCATACGCTCGTCCAATGATCGATTGCGGCAATCCAGCAAGCTGTGCACAGTAAATTCCGTAACTAGTGCTTGCGGCACCTGGAATCAGCTTTCGCAGAAACGTTACATTATCGCCGCTTTCCTCAACCGCCATACGTGCGTTTGTCAAAGATGGCAAAGATTCCTCGAGATGCGCCAGCTCATGGAAATGCGTGGATACCAGTGCTTTGCATCCAATATGATGGTGGACGTACTCAATAACCGCTTGTGCGATTGCCATTCCTTCACCCGTTGAGGTGCCTCTGCCCAGCTCATCAATGATAACAAGGCTGTTCGCCGTTGCTTTATCCGTCATTAGCTGGATATCCTTCATCTCAACCATGAAGGTGCTTTGTCCGCCGATAAGATCGTCAGCCGCACCGATTCGTGTAAAAATGCGATCAATTAACGGAATAACCGCTGACTTAGCAGGAACAAAACAGCCCATCTGAGCCATGATGCAAATGAGTGCGACTTGGCGCATGTATGTGCTTTTACCAGCCATATTAGGCCCTGTGATCAGGAGCATCCACTGCTCGTCCTTATGGAGCGCAGTACCATTAGAAATAAATGGCGTACCATCCATCATCGCCTCTACGACTGGATGTTTTCCATCCTCTATGTGCAGATCATAATTTTCAGTCACGCGCGGACGTGAAAATCGACGTTCAGCGCTGACCGTTGCCAGCGATTGGTAAACATCAAGCTCAGCGATAATGGCAGCGGCCTTCTGCAGCCGATGAAGATGTTGAGATAAATGATCACGAAGCTCGACGAAACGCTCATGCTCCAAATCGACCATTTTATCCTCTGCTTCGAGAATCAGCCGCTCTTTCTCTTTGAGCTCAGGAGTTACAAATCGCTCGGCATTTGCCAATGTTTGCTTGCGCTCATATCTGCCTTCAGGCAAGCTTGATAAATTTGCTTTAGAAACTTCTAAGTAATAGCCAAAAATGCGGTTATAGCCGATTTTTAAATTTTTAATGCCTGTTGCCTCGCGCTCTTGACGTTCGAGCTCAGCCAGCCATTTTTTGCCGTTCGTGCTTGCCTCGCGCAGCTGATCCAAATAGTCATCATAGCCAGCTCGGATTAGTCCGCCCTCTCTAATGGTAACTGGAGGATCGTCGACTAACACGGTTTCAATCAGATCAGCTAAATCGGAGCAATTGTCCGTCCCATCCACAAGTGCTTTGAGGACCTCTGAGCCAGACTGTTCACACAAAGCAGTCAATTGCGGAATGCGGCGAAGCGAACTGCGAAGTGCATTTAAGTCGCGCCCGTTTGCGCTGCCAAAAGCTACTCTGCCGACAAGCCGTTCAAGATCGTAAATAGGCTGAAGCTCTGAGCGTATGTCATCTCTCAAAATTAAATTAAGATATAAGGTCTCCACTGCATCCAATCGAGCTTCAACGGCAGCGCTATTTAATAACGGTTTGTCGATCCAGCGGCGCAGAAGCCGCGCTCCCATTGACGTTTGTGTACGATCAAGCAGCCATAAAAGCGAGCCCTTCTTGTTGCGATCGCGAACCGTCTCGGTTAGCTCCAAATTTCTACGTGTATAGTGATCCAAAATCATATATTGATTTGGTTCATAGCTCGTTATCGAACGTACATGTCCAAGTGAGCGTTTTTGTGTTTCGTCCAAATAACCCGTAAGTACACTTACCGCCAGCAGCCGTGCTCCAGATATTTTGGCAAGCTCCTTCTCTCCGAACTGCTCAGTAAGCTTCTCCGCATTCATTGGCTCGCGGGCCGTTAGCAGCAGCTGCTTATTCCACACGGCTGCAGACTGAACACGATCAAGCAATTCCTTGTCCCCGACCAGCTCCGATGGCTGATAAACATTTATTTCATCAATCAGCGCTTCGACATGTTCTTGGAATGAGGTTACATAAAGCTCACCTGTCGATAAATCACAAGCCGAAAGCCCGAACAAGCCTTGGGAGCGAACGATCGCAGCAATAAAGTTGTTCGTATTTCCGTCAAGCGCCTTCGATTCCATAACGGTACCGGGTGTAATAATTCGAACAATTTCGCGGCGGACAACACCTTTTGCCGCTGCCGGATCTTCGACCTGCTCGCAAATAGCTACCTTGTAGCCTTTGTCCACTAGTCTGCTAATATAATTTTCAGCGGAATGATAGGGTACACCGCACATCGGTATTTTTTGCTCGCCGCCGCCCTCTCGGCCTGTCAGCGTAATTTCCAGCTCGCGCGAAGCGGCTATTGCATCATCAAAAAACATTTCATAAAAATCGCCTAATCGAAAAAATAAAAAAGCATCTTTTGCCTCTTCTTTTATAGCTAGGTATTGCAAAATCATTGGAGTATATCCAGCCATTCCGATCCTCCTCAAAAACGTAGGCAGCATGCTGCTCCGTATATGTTCAAATAATTAATATCGTTAATTACATGCGTGCGATAATATAATCCTTTTGCGCCCATGCAGTAAACAGTAGATATTCATTATAACAAGCGGAACAGATGTGCGCCATAAGTGAAACGGGTTGTGGGTGGTTTTGTTTGTTTTGTGGGAGGGGGTTTGGAGGGGGGGGGACGGGGTTTGTGGGGTTTGTGGGGTTTGTGGGGTTAACTGCTGGGAGCTAGTTAAATGAGAGGCTTCATGGGAGCTGTGTTTGCTGATGGTTACCAGTAGCATTGCTTATGTTAGCTGGCTTCGGAGCGAAATGCTAAAAATTTGTGACTGTGTGGAGATGAGGTAACTTGTGAAATGGGAGAAAGGAGTAGGTTTAACGGATACTAGATACGCTATTATGCTCATTTTGATTTTATACACAACACTAACGGACATAGAAGCTCTTATTTAGCTCTGGGAGCTAGTTTACAGCTCCATTTTGTGCAAATAGCGGAATGTGTCTGTTAGATTCAAATAAGTGCACAATTCTTGGAAATAACAGATCCTATGTCCGTTAGGATGTGTGTGGTGACTTTTGCGATGAACTAACGGACATCAGATACGCTATTATGCTCATTTTGGCTGTTTACACATTACGAACGGACATAGAATCCCTTATTTGGCTCCTCGAGCTAGTTTATAGCTCCCTTTTGCTCAAATAGCGGAATGTATGTCCGTAAGATTCAAATTTGCGCCCGATTCTCCAAAATAGCGGATCGTATGTCCGTTAGGTAAAAATCAATGTTATCGAAAGCCGACACATCCGCTCCATACTCTGTTCAATATGGAGCTCAACTCCCCTTTTGCACCTCTTATTGCTGCAACAGTAAATAAAACATAATAAAAGACAAGTGCAGCGTGTGCCGACGAGTTAATTAACACACTCAGAAGCAATAACTCAAGCAATAGCGACTTACAGATGCCATTTCGCAACGCCTATCTTCTTAATGGCAGTCTCCATTTGACACGTATATCTGTGCTTTCATCCCATGTCTTGCCTTTTCTTGCGGCATCAAACAATGGCTCGATGTATGGGGCGAGCTCAGAGTAGCTTGCTGTGGCCGAGATTGTTGAAACGAGGCCATCCAAGCAGTTCGCTAGTTCTGCGCGGTCGCCGGAATAATATGCTGCTACATAACGCTCCTGCAGGGACGGCATGTAGGATAGATTTTGTTCTTCGCGGGCGCATATAAGCGCGAGCGCGAAGGAGGCTTTGGCTGCCGCAGGCGATACAAGCCAGCTCGGCAGCGTGCGGTATTCGAACCCGCCATGCGGCTGCAGACGGAAGTCTCCAAGGGTTCCATACCTTGGACGGCGGGCGCGCCCTGCGGGGTCCTCGACAAGCGCGAGCGGGAATGCCGCGTAGCTGTCCAGCAAGCGGAGCAAGCGACTCGTCAGCGGCGCTCCGCTAAGATGAATGTGCCCGCCGAGCGCAAGCCCCGGCACGGGCATAGCTCCAGCGGCCCAGCGCAGCGCCGGGTCGCTGATGCGATCGGCGGCGCGCAGCAGCAGCCGCCGCACATTCGCGGCAAGCGCGGCCGGGCTATCGGCCGGCTCGGGCCGCAGCTCGGCGACGGGATACAACAGCCGTCGCCCTACGAGCAAGGCGTCGGCACCGGCTGCCCCGCCGACGCCAGCTCCAAAAAACCGTGACGCCGACGCGATCTTCCCTGCTGGCGTCACAAGCACAAACTCCGGATCGGCGCCAATAAGCAGCTGCCGATCCACAGTCTCCGCTCTCGCCGCGGCATGCCACGCGGCGAATCGCCTAAACGAAGCGGCCTCAAGCCTCTTGTCCCTCAGCTTCGGCCAAGCATCACGGACGGCTGTGCGCCCGTCCCCGCCAAGCCACACCTCGGCCTCGCCAATATCGAGGCCAAGTGCATAAAGTGCCGCTACAGCGGTACGCGCCACTCTTCGCAGCGCTGGATCATCAGGCCAACCGCCGCTGATTGACAGCAAAGACTTATACGGCATCACTTTCCCCGATGCATCAATTCGCAGCATTTCGACGGGCTCTAAATGGACGACGCTGATACGGTACAATCGTTCGCTCTGAATCGCAGGACCGCCGCACAAGCCAGCTCGGCGCCAAATGCGCTGTTTCTCCGAATCAAGCAGATTTGTGGCAATGTGACCGTTGACATTAAGAATCCACATCCCTGTGAAACGGCTGCTATCGATTGTGCGGGCGTCTGACCATGCGAGCACAGCATCCCCTGCTCTCACTGCTGACCAGTGCTCGGCATGCAGCGGCTGCCCATTGCGCTCGCCTGAGGTATGCTGCTCGTTGGCATCGTATGTAATTTTCTCCAGCCGATCGTAGCTGCCCCGCCATATCCACGTCGAAGCCATTGCTTTCCCGCCTTTAAACAAGGGATGTATACATCAATTTTCGCTTTTTTTATAATTTCAAAAAAAAAGAGGGCTTTCGCCCTCGAATTTGCCGCTCGCGCAGCATATGATACCTTGACAGCAAAGCTTCCCGGCTTGCTTACAACTCATCGTCCAGCAGATCAGGATCCAAATCCTCATAATCATTATCGCCGAGGCTGAATTCCAAATCCTTGCCGTCCAGGTCGTCGCAACCGCCTGGAAGAACCGCTACACAAACCTTAGTCTCGGCAACTAGCTCTACCGAAAACTCACGCTCTACACGAATCACGACGCCTGAACCGTTCGAAGAAATATTCGCTTCGATACAGTTTGGCTCCTGAACTACCTCGGCTGACACTTCCACTGTAGAAGGCCGATGTTTCGGGTCTACATAGGATAGATTGACATGCTCGACGTAATGCACGGATTCCTTAGCTACGTCTGTTTGCGAGTTTTTGCTGTACGAATACCAAATGTTGATATCGTAAGTACCAATTACCTCAATGCCGTCGCCCGAACGAACCGCTTCATACTGATGGTTGATGATCCATGCTCCCAGAATACTGGTTGGATTATGAGGCGGCGTTACGGTATGGGTTACAGTGGAAAACTTACGACCTTTGCCGCAGACAGCTTTCGTAATTATTTCTCTGTATTGTAGCTGTTTATCTGCAATAGTCATTGATTTAACCTCCTCCATACAATCATTCATTTAAAGTGTATGCAGGACATTCGTCTAGGGTGACTGTTTATTTTCTCGAAATATAAGATTATATAAGTTTTATACTTATAGCGATCCATATAGATCACTGCGGAACGGATGCTAGAGCCGCCTGACGTCGGAAATAGCCGTTACGCTTGAAATATAAGAATACATAAGTGCCACACTTATAACGATGCTTATATTTCTCAGCTAAACGTATGCTGTGCCGAAATGGCTTGCAGAACTGCTTGCGATTGATATGCATGCGATTATAGCTTTTATCTCTACAATCACGCTCGCATATATGCGCAAAACGATAGTTAGGTTTGCCAATGTCGCCACAGCCGTTTACGCTAGAAATTCAAGCGGCTATAGTTTAAAACCTATAAGCCACTCGTATTTCAACGTGATACGATAGCTATGTCTACGAATGCCGCCACAGCCGCATACGCCAGAAATTCATGCAATTACTTATTACGCCATAATCACATTTGAATTTCTAGGCGGTACAATAGCTATGTCTACGAATGTCGCCACAGCTATTTACGCTTGCCTCGCAACGAATTTTTCCCTTTACATTCTATGGTCGAAGTTCGGACGTCATGACTTTTCTTTTTTTTAATCGCTTCGCGATACCTAAATACCGTTCAAGTTCCCTTAAAAGCATGAGCAGCGAAGCGCGAACCTCGAACTCATCTCTTGTTTTTGGCAGCTCCATCGCTTGAAATAATCGAGACAGCTCTAGCAGCCGCTCTCCAACGCTGCCTTTATAAACATCTGATTTCACATCGCTAGACAGCTGATCAAACAAATCTGCGATCATAATCGCTTGAGGAAACTTTTCATATACGAAAGCAAGCTTAACCATCATTTGCTGGATGGATTCGAGCTGCTGACGTCTCATTTCAAAATAAGTGGACCAATATTGCTCTTGGCCCCAAAGCCGATTTTCGCGATTGCGAACGGAGCGCTGGGCTCCTTCCTCAATCGCGTTATAGGCTTCCAAAATTTCGCCGCCATTCCATATATGCGATGGATCTCGCAGCGTCAGCGACATTTCTTGAAAGATGACGGCAAAGTTTTGCTCAATTGAAGAACGAAAGAAGCTAAGTTGATGCTCATCCTTAGGCATATAAATGATGTTCACGATGGTTGCCCATCCCAAACCTGCAAATAAGAGCATAATTTCGTTTCCAATAATGTCGGTTGTCACCTCAGCCCGATTGAAAAGGTGGAATACGATAACCGAACTTGTAACGATGCCATCCTTCAATTGGAAGCGCGACAATATTGGAAAAGTAATGAGAATGAATATAGCAACTGCCCAAATGTGAAAACCAAATACAGTAAAGATAAGCGAAGCAAAAAAAAGTCCGAGCACAGAAGCGATAAATCGCACAAATGCGCTCTTAATCCCCTTCATCCTCGTCACTTCAACACCAAGTATGGCAAGAATCCCGGCGCCAAGCGGCGGCTCCAATCCGAGATAGACTGCGGTATAAATGGCTGCAATGGCGGCTAACGCCGTTTTGATAATACGAATGCCCATGAATTAACCTCACGTTAAGTAGGATTTATTTCTACATCCTACCGCTCGCGCCAACCCTCAGTCAACTTTCTCTCCAGCATTGCAACTAATTGATACATAACCGTAGCGACTACAGCAATCACAATCAAGCTTGATAGCACTAGTGTGAAATTGAAGACTTGGAAGCCATATATAATTAAATAACCTAAACCTAGCTTTGCGACGAGAAACTCACCCACGATGACGCCGATCCACGCTAGCCCGACATTAACTTTCAACGTTGAAATAATGACAGGAAAAGAACCCGGCAAAATGACTAGCTTAAATAATTGCAGTCTAGAAGCACCAAACAGCCTTACGACCTTAATATAACCGGTGTCAATCTCACGAAATCGATTATAAATGTTCAAAATCGTTATAATGACAGTGATCGATAGCGTAATGGCAACGATCGACATAAAGCCTGGTCCAAGTCCGACGATAAAAATAGGACCAAGCGCCACTTTGGGCATACTATTGAGGACGACCAAATAAGGATCGAATACACGAGATAGAAATGGGAACCACCATAACAAAGCGGCAATCGCAGTGCCTAAAATCGTACCAAGCAAGAAACCTACGACGGTTTCTGTCACGGTCATGCCAACATGGGGCCATATTGAGCCGTCCACCATCGTCTTCCATAGCTGTAGAAACATCTTGGAGGGATAGCTGAACAGCAAGGGATCAATCCAATTTTTGCGCCCAGCTGCTTCCCATAGACCGATAAACAGGAGCAGCAGCACAAACTGTGTTGTGATGACCGCAGCTGTAATACGCCGTTTGTGTTCCTTGAACCGAGTGTGCAGCTCGCCCATCCAAGTCAGGCGATCCTCTTGAATACCCGATACAGCAGCTTTACCTGTTTTGTCGTTATTCAATATATCCCGCCCGTTTCGTTCATCCACCATTTCCACCCCCTTCCATGTCGTCCTCATCAAGCTCCTCCCATAAGCGATCAAACAATTGTTGAAAGTCTGGGAGCTTGCGAGCCGCCATCGGGGTTGCTTGACGAATCTCTTCCGGTATTTCCACTTCACATCGAATATGTCCTGGGTTTCTGCCTAGCACGATAACACGGTCACTCATTGCAGCTGCTTCTGCCAGATCATGTGTGACGAGAACGGCTGTTTTGCCAAGTCTCTTTAATGTCTGATGAACCAAGTCCTCGAGTTGGAGTTTGATATGCAAATCAAGTGCTGAGAAAGGCTCATCGAGCAGAAGCACTTCCGGCTCTGTAGCTAAAGTTCTTGCAAGTGCGACTCGCTGCCTCATTCCGCCKGATAGCTCATGAGGATATTTACGCCCGGATTCCGGTAGTCCAAGTTCAACTAACAGCTCATCTACCGCTTGAAGCGCCTTTTCTGATTTGCGTCCGCTTATTTCAAGTCCAATTGCGGCATTTTCTTTGATAGAACGCCATGGAAATAAATAATCTTGCTGCAGCATGTAGCCTACCTTGGGCGAAGGTCCCACAACCCGCTCACCATTTAGCAGTACTTGCCCCTTAGTCGGTGGAAACAAGCCGGCTAACAGACTAAGCACCGTCGTCTTGCCGCAGCCGCTAGGACCAACCAAGCTGATAAACTCCCCGCGGTTAACCGTCAGCTCAATTTGTTCGACCGCGAGGGAGGCTCCTTTTTCATTCACATATACATGTGATAATTGCTGCAGCTCAAGCACGGGTACATCCATCATGCCTAAGCCTCCATTTCATGCCGGCAGTTATTTTACTGCTTCAATTGCTTTTTCGGCAAAGCTAGTATCTACAATTTCACTATGCTCGGTACGCTTCTGAAGTTCTCCTGCGCTCGTAATAACGTCAAGAAGGTTGTTCCATTCCCCTTCATCAATGATTGGATCTGTCGCGAACGAGCCTTGTTTTTTGTAACGGTCAATGGAGCTGATAAGAATATCGCGATCCACATTTTCAAAATATGGCAGCACAACATCGGCAATTGCTTCTGCATTGTTGTCCTTAACCCAGAGCTGCGCTTTATGAACAGCGTTCGTGAACGATTGAACAGCTTTTTTGTTTTTGTTGATGTAGCTTTTCTTAGCCATAAACACCGTGTAAGGAAGGTGTCCGCTTTCCTCACCAAATGATGCTACCACATGACCCTTGCCTTCCTTCTCAAAAATCGAAGCTGTCGGTTCAAATAGTTGGACATAATCGCCAGTACCCGATGCGAAGGCTGCAGGTATGTTTGCAAAATCAACGTTTTGAATCAGCTCCAAATCCGCTTTCGGATCGATGCCAAGCTTCTTTAACGCAAACTCGCCGGCCATCTGCGGCATTCCACCTTTTCTTTGGCCAAGGAATACTTTTCCTTTTAAATTGTTCCAATCGAAGTTTGCATTAGCCTCTCTAGCTACAAGGAAAGTACCATCGGTTTGAGTCAATTGGGCAAAGTTAATGATCGGATCATCCGTCCCCTGCTGATACACATAAATGGAAGTTTCCGATCCCACCAATGCAACGTCGATCGCATTCGAGAGCAATGCCGTCATTGTTTTGTCACCGCCCGGTGTAGTCGTTAATTCCACATCGAGCCCTTCCTCTTTAAAGAAGCCTTTCGCGACAGCTACGTATTCTGGTGCATAAAATAATGAGCGCGTTACTTCGCCGATACGAATCTTCACATTGCCTGAATCGCCTTTCCCGCATCCAGCCAGTACACTTGTCATGACTAGCACTGCGGCGAGCAGCATCGTCAATACCATTCGTTTTTTCATTTTTGAGTCCCTTCTGCAACTATGCGTTTAATAAATGTACTTCAGCCTATGCGCTTTAGCGAAGGGCGGTGAATACATGCACAAAAAGAAGGCTGCCCATTATCGTCATTGGACGATTGGACAGCCTTCTCATCTTGTTAGTAAATTTAGCTGCTTACTACAGCTTGTAGATGTCTGTATATTTTTTCGTTAAATAAGCAACCAAATGCTGTGGATCAAGCGGTTTGCCAGTAACGCTTTGGATAAGCTCAGAAGGCGTTCTCAGCTTGCCGTATTTGTAAATGCGCTCGCTAAGCCATTGCTTAATCGGCAGTAAATTCCCTTTTTCTACACTGCCCCAGAAACCTTGCAGATCACGCTCCATCGTATCTGCGATTTGCGCCGCATACATATTGCCAAGTGAATAGGAAGGGAAATAACCAAAAGCTCCACCAGACCAGTGAACATCTTGGAGAACGCCTTCTGCATCATTTTGCGGAGTCACGCCTAAATACTCTTTGTATTTTTCATTCCAGATAGCTGGAAGATCTGCAGCTTTCGCGCCGCCATTAAATATAAGCTTCTCGATCTCATAGCGGATAATGATATGCAGATTATAAGTCAGTTCATCTGCTTCTATTCTAACTAGCGATGGCTGCACAACATTATTCCCGCGATAAAATTGATCAACGCTCACATCAAGCTGACCAGGAAAACGTTGTTGTAGCTCGCCGAAATAACGATTCCAGAAAGGTCTACTCCGTCCAATGACATTTTCCCAGAAGCGGGATTGCGATTCGTGAATCCCCATGGAAGTTCCGGTGCAAAGCGTTGTGCCGATAAGCTCTTCCATAATATTTTGCTCATAAAGCGCATGACCGCCTTCATGAATTGTTCCGAACAATGCGCTTGTTACATCGTCCTCCAAATATCTTGTCGTAATTCGAACATCGCCGGGATTAAGTCCTGTAGCGAATGGATGAGCGCTCTCATCGAGCCTGCCTGCTTCAAAGTTGTAACCCATTTGCTCCAATATGTATAGACTAAACGCTTTTTGAGACGATTTATCATAGTTTTGCTTCAGAAATGAAGTATCTGGCTGATGCGGCGAGTTTGCGATCGCTGATGCTAGCGGTACGAGCTGCTCGCGTAAACCGCCAAACACTCGGTCAAGTTCAGCAACGGTCATGCCCGGTTCATATTGATCAAGAAGCGTATCATAACGAGTCTCTTTCGGTCCCCAAAGGTCAATAAATTGATTTGTATAGGAAATGACCTTCTCCAAATAGGGCTGGAAGCTTGTATAATCATTATTTTCCTTCGCTTCTTCCCATTTGCTTTCGGATTGCGAGGATAACACCACATATTCTTGATAGAGCTTCGGTGGTATTTTGATGCTGCGATCGTACTCCTTGCGAGTTTCCGCAACTAAACGCTGATCGATTTCACTGAGCTCTGAGTATACAGAACGATCCTCCAGTGTGGACAGATTTTCTCCTAGTTCAGGTGATGTTGCCAGCTTAAAATGGTCACCGGATAACACGCCAATGACCTCTGAGCGATTATCCATTCCTTTGCGCGGAGCGCCTGTGCGCAAATCCCAATATAGAACTCCGAGTGCTTCCTCATAGCTCGAAATTTTGCGAATGGTTTCTCTGAAATTTTGCAGAGCTTCCGTATGTTTTGTAGACATCATTGTTCCACCTTCCTGCTTCGTTTTTACATTGATTATGATTCATGGGATCTTTACTTGATCTTACTTATTCCAATCCTTATAATCATCTTAAACCTGCAAGACATCCAGTGCAAGAGATAGAAAGAGAGGAAACCATATGCATATCATTTTTTCCAAAGCAGCTACTGATCGGTTAACTCCTTATTTAAAAGAGGGGAAAAACCAATTAAAACTGCTTCATGATACAGAAGGATGCGGTTGTGTCGTTAGCGGCGTTCCTGCCCTTCAGTTGATTAGTGAGCCCACGGTGGACGACAAACTCGCACAAGGCGATCCTTTGCCCTTCTATTATGAACCTCGCCATGAAATATATTATGAACCCCAGCTGCGTGTTGATTACAATGAGGAACGAAGCAGCTTTAGTCTCAAGAGCGACAGCCAAATCTATACGGTAAACCTTCGTTTTCTAAGCGGAGGAGCAGCATGAACAAGATTGATGAAATTTTAAATTACAATAAAGAATTTGTTGAGAACCGGAAATACGAGAAATATTCCACGAGCAAATATCCAAACAAAAGAATGGTCATCGTTACTTGTATGGATACAAGGCTGACAGAAATGCTGCCCAAAGCTATGAATCTCAAAAATGGCGATGCCAAAATCATTAAAAACGCTGGTGCTATCGTAACCCAGCCTTTTGGCAATATTATGCGTAGTGTCCTTGTCGCCTTATATGAGCTGCAAGCTGACGAAGTATTTGTCGTTGGCCATAGCAATTGCGGGATGACTGGTCTCAACCCTGAACTCATCATTCAGCATATGGAAGAGCGAGGCGTCTCCAATGAGACGATTACAACCTTGAAGCATTCAGGTCTTAATCTGATGCGCTGGCTGACTGGCTTCGACAACGTCAGAGACAGTGTTCTAAACAGTGTAAGCATCATCCGCAATCACCCCCTGCTGCCTGCTAATATTTTAGTACATGGATTGATTATTGATTCCGAAACTGGTGAACTAGAGCTTGTAGACGCTGCAACGCCTCAATTGTAAACAAATAAAACGGGAACACAGCGGTTATTCAATCATACCGCTACGTTCCCGTTTTTTTGCTTCATAAGCTGCAAGTCTTGCTGCTATCACATCGGATCTGTCTCTCTTTGAATGCCTGTGTATGATTGCATCATCATCTAATGGGCTCGTAGCTCCCCAAATCAATCCTCTTTGATCACACATCTGCTTGCACAATAAAACGACGTCTTCGTTTACAATTTGCAAATTAATATCTGTATAGGGAGTTTCGTCCTCTGCCTGCAAATAAGCCAATCTCGCACTTAATTGCATCTGCAAGCTGTTCTTACCTAAACCAAGCTCATCAAGCGGGGCTGCAGACAGTCTGCGATCTGCTTGCGTTAGCATTTTGACTGCGCCGCGAACATTGCCTCTGCGCTCGTGATAGAGGCCAACAGCCAGCTGAATAAGTCCAACCCAAGTATCCGCAAATCGATCACCGGGATTCTCTTTCCAGTACTCCTCCAGAAGCTCGTGACATTCGAAATAATCTCTGGATGCATGGAACTCCACTAAATAAGCAATATACGCTTTCGGAAAAGAAATCATAAAAACCTCCATATTACTTGTTCCAATCGAATTCATCGTTTCATTAATAATAAAAATATTAGCATATGTCGCTTATACTTTCATACATTTAAACCAATCCTATAGAAATAAATGAAACCATCATGTCTAATAGCCGTATATTATCTATGTTTGTAAAGAATGTATTAAAGATATCAGGAGGAGAAAACACAGATGAAAAAGGGATTCATGGTCATGCTGGCACTCACACTATTCATCACACTAGGTTTCGGACAGTATGCCGATGCAAAACCACGAGGCGGAATGAAATCTCCGAAACAAAGCGTTACGCAAAACCCTAAGAAATCGGATAACGTTAATCAATCGAATCCAGGCAAGAAAGCTGGAGCAACTACTGGCGCTACAAAACCTGGATTTTTTAGCGGCGGCGGGTTGATGAAAGGCCTAATGATTGGCGGATTAGCAGGCTTGATGTTCGGCGGTTTGTTCGCGGGCATGGGCGCATTCGGTAATATTCTTGGTCTAATGATTAATTTAATGGCTATCTTCGCCATCATCATGCTAATACGTGTAGCATTCGTATATCTGCGCAGCAAGCGTAACCCGCCAGATCAACGGAGACCCTACTAATCGTGCGCATCTATACAGATGAGATTATAAACGCTATCTGCCTTCATATGTCTGAACGACGGGGAGTTAACCCTACCGATGTGGAAGTGCAGCTCTCATGGGAAGAAGAGTATGGGTATACGGCCGAGGTTTGGGTAAAGGGCCGCAGCCAGTACATCATTGAAGCGAATATCCTCGAGGCTATCGAGCAATATATGTTCACACAATATAATCGGCGCGTTTTCCGCTCCAACATTACGCTCGATGCGGATGAAGAATTTTGGGCAGACATTTCCGATTAACTTAAAAAAAGCATCCAATAGCTCGCATTATCTTACGGATATGCAGCTAGCGGATGCTTTTTTTTGTGCCAAAAAATGCTCTACCAATAATTACTAGAGAAATATTAATAGATTTCCAGCAACATCCTCGTCCTCCCTGCGTCTAATCATTAGACTAGAGAGGAGTGTATATGACAAATCTATGAGAAAAAAAATGAGTACAGCACTGCTTTTACTTTTCTTTTGCCAAACAATCATGACAGCAACGGCAGGCATTGCAGATGCTGCAGCAAATCAAATGACAAAATTCCGTGTTTATCAAAATGACCAAATGCTCCGTGAGTTCACTACGGAGGGTCAAGCGATTTCCTATGCCGGGAAATTCGGTTACAGTCATGTCGAGAAAATTGCTGACCGTGCTTGGGTATGGGATAACTTCCCTCGTTACAAGGTTTATCAGAACGGTCAAACTCTCCCGAAATGGGAGTTTAGCACTTACAATCAAGCATTATCTGTTGCTAAAAACCTAACTAACGTACATATCCGTGATCTTGAAAACATTGGCTGGAGTTATCAATCCTACACCAAGTTCAAGCTTTATCAAGGCGATAACACTCGTGACAATTGGTCCTTCCTTACACTTGCTGCCGCTAAGCAGGAAGCCAAAAAATGGGGAAATGCCCATGTAATCGATTTAACAACGAACAAATGGGTTTGGGGAAACCAAACAGCTGCACAAACTAAAGCGCAGCGCGCTGCTGCACCTGTCTATCAAATTACTGTGGATGGGGCACCTGTAGAAGAGTTACCGCTTTACTCCTACCTTCTCGATGCTATGAATGCCTCATATTCCATATCTGGCAGTCAGGTATTAAATACAGCAACGAGTAAGAACGTTCATTCGAATGTACCCGCTTATTTAGTAAAACAAAATGGTGCCGTGGTCGGCTCTTCTATTAGCTTAGATGGGGCTGTACAGCTTGCGAAAAAAACACCAAATGCAGAGGTTACCTTTAATGAGAAAGTATATTGGTCCGGTATTCCTTATTTAGCCGTTTATCAAGGCGACAAGAAATTAAAAGCCTTTAATACAAAGACCGGTGCAATTGCGTATGCGAAGGCTTTTGCGAACAGCACTGTTCAAACGAGCGAAGGTCGTAAAATTTTCAGCAATACCAAAAGCCTAGTTTATATGGGATGGAATGGCAGCGCTACAAGCGCAACGATTATCAGCCATGTCGCTAATACGCAAGGATTGTCGATTGACTCCCCTACTTGGTTTGAGCTCTCCGCTGCGGATGGCTCAATGATCGACACTTCAGATCAAGTAGTCGTAGACACTTTCAAAGAACAAGGAATTAAGGTAATGCCGCTCGTTCACAATCAATTTAACAAAAAAATGACGACGGAATTTTTAAAGAACAATACCGCCCAGCAAGCATTCATTAAGACGCTTGTAGCGAAGCTTACTCAGCTCGGTGTTGCAGGCATCAATCTTGATTTCGAAGAGGTCGCTGGAACGGATCGGGCTGCCTATACCGCCTTTGTTACAGCACTTGCTAAAGCCGTGCATGACAAAGGTATGCAAATATCTATCGATTTGCCACGCGGCAGCTTAAGCTGGAATGATAGAACCGCTTACGACCATACCGCTCTATCGGCAGTCGTCGATACGATTATCATTATGGCTTATGATGAGCATTGGAAAGGAAGCGAGGTACCTGGTTCTGTTGCTGGCCTCAACTGGGTAGAAGAAGGCGTTAAGCAATTTTTGAGCTATGGCATTCCGCGTAACAAGCTTATGCTAGGCATTCCTTTTTACGTACGTGAATGGAAGCTCGACAGCACGAATAAGCTAGTCAGCAACCGTGCCATCTTTATGAAGGAAATACCTAAGCTTATTGCAGATACGAACGCTCAAGGTGAGATGGACCCGGAATCTGGACAGATGAAATATAAGTATACCAAAGACGGCTTCACCTATTTATTCTGGGCTGAAACCGAAAACACGGTCAAAGCTCGCATCGATATAGCCAAAACATACGATTTGGCTGGCGTTGCAGCTTGGCGCCTCGGGTATGAAAGCTCT
This sequence comes from Paenibacillus sp. 01T424, assembly GCF_056398745.1. Lineage (NCBI taxonomy): Bacteria > Bacillati > Bacillota > Bacilli > Caryophanales > Paenibacillaceae > Paenibacillus > Paenibacillus sp. 01T424. The sequence continues at coordinate 53,545 of NZ_JBFTPZ010000036.1, forward strand.
GATTTGTGGACGATGCTGCTTCGCAATAAATAACATGAATAGCCCCATTCTCCTATGGAGAATGGGGCTATTCTTCATTTATAGACTTATTTCAATTGCTCTACGGCAGGGAATTTCAGCAATACCTTCGTCCCCATTCCGAGCTCGCTTTGAAAAGCAATTTTACCCTTTAATGCTTCGACAATCCGAAAGGTTACCAAAATGCCTAAGCCTGTCCCCGTTTCCTTTGTCGTAAAAAAAACGGTACCTAATTGCTCCAATTCCTCTCTGGATATGCCCTTTCCAGTATCAATAATTTCTATACAAATTTCTTCTTTGTAATAATAGGCATTGACAGTCACTTCACCTTTATCTGGGATCGCTTCTACCCCATTTTTAATTAGATTTAATATCACTTGAGTCAGTTTCGGTTTGTCTGCCCTTATATAAAGATCCGTTTGATTACAGTTTAAGTGGATTTGCACATTTTGAATTAACCCATAAGAATTCATAATTTCCAATGTATGTACCAGAAATTCGGAAATCTCGATTACTTCCAACTGATCTGCTTGCGGTTTAGCAAGATTCAAATAATCAGAAATAATATACTCTGCTCTATCCAATTCAGATAAAGCAATATTCAAGTAATCCTTTTTTTTGTCATCTACAGATTCTTTCAACAGCTRTAAAAATCCTTTCACTACCGTCAGAGGATTTCGCACCTCGTGAGCTACGGAAGCTGCAATTTGACTTACGATCTTCAACTTTTCACTACGCTCCAGCTCATTTTTCAAATATGCCGTTTCGATAAAATGCTCTTTCAGTAATATAGAGACACCCATTCCAATAAATGATGCTGCAGCTAAAATCGAAATGATAAAAATACAGTCTGAATGAATCTCGTTTGTGTAGGAGTTAATCTCGAGATAGACAAAAAAAGATAAAATGAACACAATAACGGAATAAATCGATAAGGTCATACAAATCAGCATACGTCTGGTAGCTTGTTTTTTACGCAACGACTTTAAAAAAAAGAAACACGGCCCTACACTTAGCAACAATGTTGCTGTAGAAAGGAAGACATCATCTCCTCCCATACACAAGCAGTATAAGATGGCAGCAGCAAGGGCAATAATGCCAGGTACAACGTACTCATAACCATAAATGATCAGAACAATTAAAGGAATGCTTCTTAAATCGCCATGAAAGTTGCCCATCACATAAATAGGATAAGCCATACAAAGGATAGAGGATGCTCCAAACACAAATCCATTTAGAACTTGATAAGAAATTCTATTAATTAATTTATTTCGAGAATAAAAAAATTGTTGGATAAAGATCGGAAAACATATGATAATTAGATGAATTAATAATTGATTTATCATATCTAGATATCAATTCCCTCTCCTTTTTGCTATTTTTCCTTCATTTTTTCGAACGATCTTGTCCCCTGTATAATATCATAAAAAATAGAAAATAATCATGAAATTTTTGGAAGATATCAGTAAAAATGAAAAACCCATGTCATAAGACATGAGCTAGTTTAAGATATTGGGAACCTAGGCTTACGTTCTCTGCTTTTTCGCTCTGTTTTTGCTGCCATGAAAAGAAACTATATATTCCTTAGATTTTTATATATACATTATTGAGGATTAAGTAAATCTACATAGGCTTGGTATCCAATAATTACTGCAATCAGTGAACCAATAAAGAAAAAAACGGATCCGCCTAACGTAAATAATCTTCCAAAAAGTGTTATTTTAGCCTCATCTATCTGTTCTTTATTACTCATTTATTTCACTCCTTGTGGACGTATACCCCATTATATACATTCTTTAAAAATAGGTTCTTGTCTCCACAAAAATGACCTCAGACAATACTTGGCTTACGTATTAGATTTGACAATGTGCTAAATGCTCATAATTTCCGTTTTTGTTCCTAACGTTTACGTTTCAGCCCTCAAATGAGCCGATTTCCGGCGCTATCGTCAGCTTATTACGAAGTACAAAGAGCAGTACACTAGCGATACCCAAAGCCATAAAATCAGCGATGACAATGGACCAAATGACACCATGGAACTGCATATAATGATTCATCACAAACAGAGTTGGAATAAAAATAACTCCCTGAGCAACCGCCATAACAAGAGCTGCCTTTCCTTGTGCTGTAGCTTGAAAAATACCAGTAATTAAAAGCGTAAAACCTGTCATAAACAAGGATAGAAAAACTATTTTCAAAATATAACTCCCTGTTGCAATCAGCTCTTGATCGATCGTGAACAAACCTATTAGATGATTCGAGATGAAGAATACAATAGTACCGCATAAGACAGCAATCGAAATGACAGCAGCAGCAGTAAACTGGATGACTTCTTTCATTCGTTTCTTATTTGCTGTAAAACAATAGGCTATCAAAGGAATCACGCCTTCACATAAGCCCATAATAATAAATTCAGGAAATTGCATAAGCCGAGAAGATATTCCAAAGGCCGCAACAGATGTATCTCCATAAATGGCGAGAAAATGATTAAAAAACAAAGCTGTCGTTCCCATAAAAACGCTGAGTAAAAAAACAGGAACACCAACACTTAAAATATTTCGAAACATAGTTACTGTTACTCGACAAGCCTTCAAGGAAAGCGTTAGAAATGGGCTTTTACGATGAATATATTGGCCATAACAAACTACAGATGCAAGGTTTGCGAGCATAGTAGCGGCAGCAATTCCTTTCATCCCCCAGTCGAATACAAAAATAAATAGAGCATCCAAAACAATATTCAAAATCACACTTAATATCATGCCATACATCGATACTTTGGCTGCTCCTTCAGATCTAACTGTCTGTTCCAGCGCAAAATTCGCGATAACAGCCGGAGCTCCAATAAGCATTATGGTCACATAGTCTTTCGTATGGAGAAACGATATGGAGCTCGCTCCTAACCCGTAAACGATTGAACTTATGAACGGAATGCTAACCAAACAAATGACAACTCCTAAAAGAATCGAACTATAAAATGAAAAAGAAGAAACTTGTTTCACTTTTTGATATTCTTTTTCCCCTAAGAGCCGCGATATATAGGTTCCCCCGCCGACGCCAATTAGATTCCCAAATGCCATCAGAATAGCAAATATGGGCAAGGTGAGTGTGATCGCCGTTAACATTTCTGAGTTATGAAGGAAACCTATAAAGTACGCATTAATTATAGAATAAATAACACTTGCAGACATCCCTAACATCATGGGTATGCTAAAATGAGCAATGGCTTTGGGAATTGAGGCTTTTTCAAAATAATAAATACTTTCATTCGATTCAATGACGGCTTGTTCCATGAAAATCACTTCTTTCTGTTTTTTTGAAGAGCCAACAACCGTGAATTTAGTTAGATATCTAACTAAATATCGAAAAATAACAATCCTTCTTTCAAATTCCAAGCATGTTTAAACAAAAATCATTTCGAGCAATACTGTTAGATATCTAACTATATTCTGAAAATAACTGCTGTTACGTATTATAACAGCTTATTTTCCTGATCAAGATTTTTATTGATTGTATCCAAAAATGCAAATAGCTTCACTTGATCTTCGCTGCTCAATCCTTTCATCATGAGGTTCTCCGTTTCACTGAAAAACTGTTCAAAATCCAAAACAACATCTTTTCCTTTTGCTTGCATGCGCATTATTTTTTTGCGTTCATCCTTAGCATCCGTCTTCCTTTCAATAAACCCGTTTTTCTCTAAATTATGAACGATACTGCTAATGGAAGATCCTTTACGTTGAAATGCACGTTCCAAATCTTTCTGAGACACGCCTTTCTCTTCATTGTGAAATACATATTCAATGAGTTTGGCTTGCTCGAACGTTATTCCATGAGCTTCAAGCTTTTTGTCCGCATAATTTTTTAGTTTGTGGCCAATTGCGCGCACTTGATACTGTAGAGTATGTTCGATTTCCATCAGCCTCCGCATAATCGTTAGATTTCTAACTAATAATAAATCACATCGATTGCTAAGTCAATCTCGTAATTGACATATGGACTGATTCTCCTTATTCCAATCCGCTCGTCCAATAATTCACTTCAAATTACTTATAACTTACTTCTAATTACTTAAATAATACTTCCATTTACTTAAAAAGTACGATAAACTTACTTACAAGGAGGTGTTCATCATCTATCAAGAGCAGAGATTATTGAAAATACTCGAATATTTAAAAGAACATCAAACGATGAGTGTCATGGATATTTGCACCCATCTCGGTGTATCAAGGGATACAGCTCGAAGAGATATCGTTAAATTAGTGCAAGAAGGTGTAGTCAATCGAACACATGGTGGAGTAGCCTCTCCTCAATTACAGAAGGAGCTTGCTTCCTATCAGGAACGGCTAATTGATGAGACAGATAGCAAAATCAATATTGGTTTGGTAGCAGCAAAGCTCATTCATGATCATGAGACGGTCATATTAGACGTTTCTACAACGGTGCAGGCAGTGGCCGAACAAATCTCCGCGAAAAATATTACAGCTATTACTCAGTCTATAGACATCGTAAGAATTCTCTCTGATCGAGATGATCTGCAGGTTTATGTACTCGGTGGTTATTTACATGTAAAGAACCGCTTGCTGTATGGTCCCTCCGTTATTGAAAAGCTTCGTGAAATGAGAGCTGATAAGGTGTTTATTGGCGCCGCGGCGATTCAATCAGATGGGCTCTACTACCCGTTTGAAGAGGATGCTCATATCAAAAAAGAGATGGCACGCAGATCAGACCAGGTTATCGCTGTAGCTGATTTTACGAAGTTTAAAAACAAGTCGGTTTATCGATTAGATTTTGACTATATTGATATTTTAATTACCGATCAAGAAGTGCCTAGCGAAATAGAAGAAATACTTGATCAGAAAAATATAACAGTTATTTGCTCTGAGATGAACAACAAACTCGAGGAGGAAAATAAAGATGACTTATAAAATCGTGCATAACGTTCAAATCGTTCAGCCTGATGTTATTTTGCCAGCTAGTACCGTCTGGATTAGAAATGGAATCATCGAAAAAATAGAAAATAATCATACTCCCCTTTCGCCTCTTCCAGAGGAGGAATATGAGCTTATAGATGGGAACGGGCAATGGTTAATCCCCGGTATGATCGATGTCCATATACATGGAGCTAACGGGTTCGATATGATGGATGGAAGCGAAGCGAGTATTCAAGAGGTTTCTCGTGCATGTGCTGCAACGGGCTGTACCTCGTTTCTTGCTACATCAGTAAGCTCTACAATGGATGAATTATTAGCTATGATTCGTAGTGTAAAACGTGTCGTTGGGCTTGAGGTCGGCGCCAAAATTGCTGGACTTCATTTAGAGGGACCTTATCTGAATCCGAAACGTAAAGGGATGCAAAATGAAAAGTATTTACGTCATCCGCATCTTGGTGAGATGAAGCGAATTTTTGAAGAAGCAGATGGACTTATTAAAATGGTAACGATAGCCCCAGAATTACCCGGTGGAATGGAACTCCTCTCTTATTTGAAAGAAATGGAAGTTATCATTGCTGTCGCACATTCTGATGCAACGTATGAGGAAGCTAAGTTAGCATTTGATGCTGGAGCTAGCCATGTTACACATTGCTTTAATGGCATGCGGCCGATTCATCATCGAGATCCCGGGCTCGTCGCTGCTGCTTTTGAAGCAGATCATGTGAGTATTCAAGCCATTGTCGATGGTGTCCACCTTCATCCTGCTATTGTTCGTTTGATGCATCGCATTAAAGGACCCGAAAACATGGTACTGATCACAGATGCATTACAAGCTATGGGTTTAGGAGATGGCAGCTATCTCTTTGGCGGCCATCAAGTAACAGTAACCAATGGCGTTGCACAGCTAGCGGATGGAACATTAGCCTCTAGTGTAGTTACAATGAATGAAGCACTCCGCTTCACGACCGAAACCGGTATTTCCATGCTCGACGCTATTCAAATGGCCTCAACGACTCCTGCACGAATATTAGGTATGGATCATAGGACAGGTACAATCAAAACAGGATTAGATGCCGATCTTGTTTTGATGAATGAACATTTCCAAGTAGAATGGACCATGATTAAAGGTAATGTTATCTGAATGTACGGAGGTTGAGAAACCATCTTTTACAATAACAAGAAATGAAGAAAACACTCTCTTAATGTAATTACTCTACTATAAAATAGTAAACTTACTTTAGGAGGGAATTTATGAAACTTGTTAAAAAGAACGGAATTAAGGCCGCGATTGTAGGTACAGCAGCTACTGCCCTTCTGATTACGAGCATTATCAGTACACAATCGCCTAATCAAGTTGAAGCAGCTACTACAAAAACGAAAAATGTCATTTTGTTTATTGGCGATGGGATGGGAACGGCTCAACGTGATGCTATCCGCCTTGCTACCGTCGGTTTAAAAGGCAACCTCGCTATGGATTCAATGCCTTACGTAGGTTTGCTGCACACGAGCTCTACTGTTCCTGTAACCGATTCAGCTGCATCAGCTACGGCATATGCCAGCGGTGTGAAAACGTACAATGGTGCAATTGGAATGGATGCCAATAAAGTAAAAGTAAAAACGATCATGGAATACGCCAAGGAATCTGGAAAATCAACTGGAATTGTAACTACAAGTCAAGTAACAGACGCTACGGGAGCTGCTTTCGGCGCACATGTTGATGATCGCTCTAAACAAAGTGAGATCGCTTTGCAGCTATTGACACAAAGCAAAGTTGACGTCATTCTCGGTGGAGGCGAAGATTTCTGGTATCCAGCTGGAGAGCCTGGTAAATTCCCAGATGAGCCGATCGAAGATCCTTCTGAAAAAAGCAAAGGAACACAAGGAAATCTCGTAAATAAAGCAAAACAATTAGGGTACAGTTACGTTTCAAGCAAAACAGAAATGCAAAAAGTGAAAAAAGGCAAGCTGCTTGGTCTGTTCGCTAATGAAGAAATGTTCCAACAAAAACCTGAAGGCGAAGGCGATATTTATAACCCCGTTGTATCTCTAGCAGAGATGACAAAAAAAGCGATAGATACGCTCGCTACAAATAATAAAGGCTTTTTCCTAATGGTTGAGGAAGAAGGAACGGATGAGTTTGCTCACCAAAACAATGCCAAAATGACGATCAAAGCCGGTCAAGAATTGGATAAATCCGTTCAAGTCGCCAAAGATTTTGCCAAGAAAAACCCGAATACACTTGTCCTCGTATTAGCCGATCATGAAACTGGCGGTTTCTCCATCGAAGAAGTGAATGCCGATGATGAGTCCGGCGACGGAATTTCCAAAGAAGATGGTCCTTTCGCCGTCGCTAACAGCAAATTTAATTTTGTTGTGGATTGGACAACATCAGGTCATACTGCCGTAGATATTCCGATTACAGCTATGGGTCCAAATGCTGAGCTGTTTACAGGAATCTACGAAAATACAGATGTATTTCATAAACTTATGCAAGCTTTAGGACTTAAAATTAAAAAATAACAACGAATTGGCTCCCCATAACAATGGAATACCACACAAAACAGAAATGCCGCCAGATCACTGGCGGCATTTCTCACAATTGTATGACTTTAGTTTGTGCACCCGCAAAGCCACTGGGCGTTATGCCTACAGCGGCTTTAAATGAACGACTAAATAAATAGATGCTGGAGTAACCAACATTTTCAGAAATTTCTGTCACGGTATACTTCCCTTCCATGATCAGTAATTTTGCATGCTCAATTCTAATATGCGTTACATATTTATGAATGGATATCCCAAGCTGCTGCTTAAACAAATGAGATAAATGATTCGTAGACACCCCGACATATTTACTAATAGAAACATTATTTAAATCAGGATCTTGATAGCTGTCATGGATGTAATGGATTGCTCTTTCAATGAATGCCCAGCCTTTAGTCAATTTCCCTTCATTGCGATCCGTTTGATTTTTAAAAAATAAATATAACAGCTCCAAGCAGATTGATTTAGTTAATATAAAATGTCCAGCTCTTTTCTCCTGAAAATGTTTGTGAAGCTGCAAAAACTTCTTTTTCAGCTCTATTCTGTCTGCCAACTGTATGTGTGAAATGGGAATAATGGATGTTAACTGCATTTCCTTATCTGCAGTATAAGTATTATGAATTTTGGAAGCTGTTGTGAAATCCAATAAACTTCTTTCCTCATCATAATATAGATCAAAATGAAAAATATATTGAATTAATGGTTGATCAGAGATCGATCGAATAATGTGAGGCATAAAAGGATGCATCAACAACACATCGCCTTCTTGAGCAACATATTTAACACCACTCAAGAAAAACTCAGCTTCACCTTGTTCGATATAGGTAAACACATGATCATGATCCATCCATTCACCGGCTAAGGATGAAGTCGTCATCATTCTCACCGCCCTTACGAAAGGCGATATGCTGTTCATCCAAGACTCATCCATTTCTTTCACCCCTGCTATCGAAACGCTTCTATCCATCCTCCTCCCATTATAAATGATGCATATCAAAAATACTCATAATTAAATCTGTTAATCCGCTAGAATAGATCATTCAGCTGTTATCCGATTAAGACCAGTCAAACAATACACCATTATACTGATCTTTATTGACTCTTAGTCCCTCGTACGCTTCTTGTGCTTGCTCCGGCTTAATCACATGACTAATTAATGGTTCGATCTGCAGCCTATTTTGTTTCATAAGCTCAAATACAATTTCTGAATTTCTAACTAATGAGTGTTTAACAAATTCATTAGGTTCAACCGGATAACGCCACTCATGCGCGCCCTTAAACGTAATACAGCCTCGGCCATAAAGATGACAATAGTTTAATATATCAGTAACATCTGTGTTGTACTCTCCGCGAGGACTTCCCAAGAAAATGATTTCGCCAAGCTTAGCAATCCACTTCAGACTGTCAACTCCGACAGCAGGTACGCCAGTTGCCTCAATATGTGTGGATACACCAGCACCCTTGGTTAACATTGATATCTGTTGCTTTGTATCTTCTACTCCACCATCAATCGTGTAATCCACGCTGCATGCCTCGGCAGTCCGAATTCTTTCTTTTGATAAATCGACCCCAATAACCGTAGCTCCCTGAAGCCGAGCTAGCTGAGCAGCCAAATTACCGACTAATCCAAGCCCAGTCACACTTACAAAGTCACCAATTTCAATTTCAGAAACACGTACCGATGTGAAGGCGACCGTAGCCATACGGGTAAATGGCACCCATTTTAAATCCAGATTTTCAGGAACTTGAATACATAGCTCATTCGTGTTAACAACTTGATATTTGCTATGCTGTCCATAATGAAACACGATATCGCCTGGCTGCAAATCTTTAACGCCCTCACCTGTCTCCATTACTTTGCTTACGCTTGCATATCCCGGACATAGCGGAAGCTTAGCCCATTCCTCTTTACCCGTTAACATTGCTAGTTCAGTTCCTGGGCTAATGAGGGAATATATCAATTGCACAAATATTTCATTTTCATTCAATTTTTTTAGAGTGTAATTCTCTTTAACCGTCTCAACTTGTAAGGGGCTCACGAACATGACTTTTGTATTTTCCATCGAAATCACTCCTCTGTAAATGTTTTCACTATTAATATAAGACTTTGTGATGTCGATGTCTTTGCTCGCTTAAACGATTTTTTATCTAAAACACCGAAAATAATATGAGCTGCTATGTTTGTATTCTATAAGGCTATTATCATACCAGTACAACCATCCAATCACTTCGCTCTAGCAATACATAATTTATAGTGTAGTCAAAACACAGGGGGTGAATGTTTGATGGGAAATATCGGTTTTATTCTAGTTCTGTTCATTTTGTTGGTTATTATCGCTACTCACTGCCGTGACCGCGCTTAGAACAAAAACTGTCTAGATAACAAACCCTGTTCTGTCTTACGTCGAATGAATAAAACCATAACAGCACCTGCCACAATGTATGCTCATTTAACCTATAACATCTCATAGTAAAAAAGAGAAAGTCCATGCCATGGGCTTTCTCTTTTTCTTACAAACAGCTTATTGGGCTAATATCCTTACAGAACAAACGTCCAATCATACCGTACCATACGCACATAAACTACAGTGTACTTTAAACATTGGAGGTGAATGTTTGATGGGTGGATTTGTTGGTGGTGCTAATCACAGTGTTGGTATTATCCTGGTTCTGTTCATTTTGTTGGTCATTATAGCTTGTAGTTGCGGCATCTTTGGCGGCGGCTGTGGCTACTAATCAGAATGCTTAATGCCTTCCATCTATTCAGACAGTGAATATTTTCTTAAATAGCATGAACACAAAAAGCCCATTGAATGGGCTTTTTGTGTTTTTCTCCTCATCGAACGGGGAAATATTAGTTATGAGATTGTAGAAAAAGAATCATGTTTACTTAAAAATAATGGCATTAATGTTTAAATGAAATAACAACTTTCCCAAAATATGACCCCTTCGTCAAGTACTGAAGCGCATCTACAGCACGTTCAAATGGATACACTGAATCAACTATGGGATGTAGCTCGCTATGTTCAATAGCAAAATTCATCGCTTCAAACATGTCCCGGCTGCCTACGTTGATCGCTTGCAGACGCGCTTTTCTAACAATTGCAGGGATAATGTCAAATCCTTCTACACGAAACCCCGATAGACCGCCGATCATGCTGATATGTCCACCTACACGGAGTGCTGAGATCGATCTATTTAACGTAGCTGATCCGCCAAGATCAACGATATGGTCTGCTCCACGTCCCTCCGTCAGTGAAAGTACAGCCTTATCCCATTCGGGTGTTTGCTTATAGTTAATGCCAATATCCGCCCCAATTTCCTTCGCTCTATTAAGCTTCTCTTCACTGCTTGATGTTACAATAACAGTTGCTCCATACAGTTTTGCGAATTGAAGTGCGAACAAGGAGACGCCACCTGTCCCCTGTACGACAACGGTATCACCCGCTTTAATCTTGCCTTCCTCAATGAGTGCATGCCATGCTGTCACGCCTGCACAAGGCAGGGTTGCCGCTTCTATATCCGTCAATCGATCAGGTACATGAACTAACCCTTCTTCTGGCAGCACAACAAATTCAGCGAGCAGTCCATTCAACGGACTGCCTAGTGTACTTACCCAGTTTTGTTGTGTCGGCTCACCCGTAATCCAGCTTTGAGTGAAAATCCCACTTACTCTATCCCCAATTTTAAATTTGTTTGAGTTTTCTCCGAGGGATACAATTTCACCTACACCATCAGATACTGGAATTAATGGCGTATTTAAATTGGGGTTATAAAACCCATCGATAACGCCCAAATCTCTAGCGTTTAAAGAAACCGCGTGCATTTTGATAAGAACTTCATTTGAACGGGGCACTGGTATTGGACGGTCAGATGCCTTCAATCGATCAATTCCAAATTCACCGTTAATTTCGTATACTTTCATAATATTCTCTCCTTTATGGATAATATAGACATACAATAATATACAAACTAAAATAAAGTAAGAAGGCACTTTAAGGTTTCCAATGAACCAAAAAGTGCATAAGGAGGGCCTTAAATGAAAACATCATCCTCACTTAAAACCGTTCAACCCGACATTTCGATATCTGAATGCTCTTACAGTAAAGTACTTGAAATCATTGCAAACAAATGGTCAGCATTGGTCATTTATGCATTGGAAGACGGTATTATTCGATACGGAGATATTAGCAGACGGATTGATGGAATTTCCAAAAAAATGCTAACACAAACCTTGCGGCAATTGGAACGTGACGGCTTGGTTCAGCGAGATATGACTCCGTCTGTTCCACCAATCGTTGAGTATTCGCTCACCAAGTTGGGCGAGTCTTTGCTCGAGCCACTGAGTGCCTTGAAGCAGTGGACAAGAACAAATTATTCTCTTGTTGAATTGGCTAGATCATCATTTGATCAAGCTAACGAAAAGGAATAATACAAAACAAAAAAACACCAACTGAGCGTTAGTGTCCTTAGGAGTGATTTTCACCCGCAGCTTTGGAGTTCAGAGCGCCAATTGTTACGTCGCCAAAAAGAATATCAGGCTGATTAATAAGAGCCCTGCAAATAGCTGCTCTTTGTAGCTGGCCATCTGAAACCTGCGTAATATCACGATCAGCTAACTCTCCTATTCCTGTTCTCTTCATTAGCTCAGCTGCTCTCTTATTGATCGTGCTTCGACTGCTTTTTTTTGCCCGATAAGCAGACAGGATGATGTTATCCTGGATACTCAAGTTTTTCATAAGATGCATCTGCTGAAAAATAAATCCCGTTTGATTTAGACGCAAACTTGCTAACTCATTTTCAGAAAGACCAGTGATTTCCTGCCCATTAAAGGCAACACTTCCTCCAGTCATTTTGTCCATGCCGCTGATGGTATAGAGAAATTTAGATTTTCCAGAGCCGGATGGCACTATAATGGCTTCGAATTCACCCTACCGAATTTGCAAATGAATGTCTTTTAAAACCGATTGCTGAGTTCCATGTCCTTTCAAATAATCTTTACTTAATCCCTTCGCTTCCAAAATGAACAACTGATCATCCCCTCTCATTTGGCTATCTGTTCAGAAATGCTAAACTTATTCATGAAAAGAGTACTCACTAATGTGGTCATGGCGATAATCATCATTAATACGATCGGCAGAAGTAGATAAGTAGACAGAGGATTGCTTTCAAGCTGAATTTTTGATGCCCCCATCATAGACCCTAGTAATTACACTAAATTTTGTCCGATTACGCTAGCTGCTTTAACTCCAACGATAATTCCAAAACCAGCGATCAGCAATATTCTTACCAAATACTGAATTCGAATATCTCTTATCGTAAAACCAATGCTTTTCATAATAGCAATTTGAATAGAATCCTTGGCAAACAGCATTTTCATAAACAAAGAGGTTATTAGTATCAAAATCGATATAGAAATCGTAACAGCCAATAGGATGACTATCTTTAGCTGCTTGATCGTATTTCCTAAAGTCTGGGATAAATAAGTTTCCAGATGAGTCACTTTAGCAGGATAAAATGTATTCGTGTACTGATCCATCTTCTCGCCGACCGAAATATCAGGTTTCACATCCAGTGCTACGACATACCACAACACCATCTTAGGATCATAAGGAAACCTTGCTTTTGCTGTTCGGCCTCCATTTGTTATATCCTGATAAATACCGCTAACCGTCACGTTTATTTCTTTCCAATTATTCAAAAAAACCAGCGAATCGCCAACCTTTTTATTAAGCTCCTTGGCATTCAAATCAGACTTATGCCTCCATTTCATCGACTGACCGTCGGTCAATAATAATTATTGTGAATGTCCAAATAATGTAAATGGTTAATTTTATCCTATCTGGTTTGTAAATCAATTCTTCATAATGTGCTATATTATAGCTGATCAGCTTTTTTCAAGATGACATCACAACGGAATTATAGGTTCCATTAACAAATAAAATCAAATCGCCAATAGCACCAATAGCAAAAAATATGAAATAATAACTTGCTGTAGTAATTTCCTTATTAAATAGCTCTTTAAATGCCTTTACGAATAAATGATTAAACTTAAACCAACTTAATATCCAAGCGATTATAAGAAAACTTACGATCAACATATGCAGCCCCCGCTCTAGAAAAATAATTTGTATTGTTAGATTTAGCATAAAAGCTTACAATCTGCAATCATCACAGTATGGAATAAGAAAGGAATAAAATAATGTCTCATATGGCTCCTCAAAATCAGGAATTAAAAATACTGTGTCCAGTAGATTGCGGAAACGCGCCTAGAAAATCGATTCTTAAATCATTTAATATTGCTTTTGCTCAAAAGGATATGCCTTTTATTGCGGATCAAATTACAGATGATGTGCAATGGAACATTGTCGGTTCATTTCCCGCTATACACGGAAAAAATGAATTTCTCGAAGCACTCACTCAAATGAACATAAGCAAGACCATCGAATTACAAATTACAAATATCGTCACACACGGAAACACGGCAGCAATGAATGGAGTCATAAAACTTGAGAACGACAAAAGTTATGCTTTTTGTACTATGTATGTGTTTAGTAGCGCCTCCAAACAAGCAAAAATCAAAGAAATGACCTCATATGTAATTGAAGTATCATAAACTCTAAGAGAAACTTTCCAACGGCTTCACAAGTTTTCTCCAGTTCTCAGGTAATCCATTATCATGATCAGCATAAATGACCTGTACATATTGATTAAGAGTAATAACTTGGCCTTTGAACAGCAGCTCATGTATTTCAGAAGCTTTCACAGGAACCGTGTTATTCCGTTTTTTCTGGAAATCATCTAAAGAAAGAAACATCTCTAAACTTTTCTTATACTTGCAGCTCTTTGGAAACCTTGGTGAACTCCCCGAATCGTATTTGGACAATTTAACGGCCGAATAATGATCCATCAATAATGGAAATGCTTCGAACTGTAAAATAACAAATGCTTCATCCGGTTCTCTTCGTTTGTATGTATCCAACATTTTGCGACAATCCTTTAATGTGGGCCAAAAGAACACATGTTGATCAAGATAAGCCCGAAATTGTTCATGTGTACAATTCGCATCCATCATACTCTCAACAATCCTTAGATGCGCATTAATGACAACCGTATGTTCGAAATATTTAACTTCTTTGACCTCTGATCGCCGCTCGCCGATATGGAATGGATAAAGATGTTTGCTCGACCAAAGTGCATTATGATGTACGATCGCAGGCAAGTTCCTTACTCGTGTAAAATGGTAAAGGCTTTTCCTGCCTTTTGATTTTGTTATCGCTGAAACGATCGCTTTCTTATCCACTATGCCCTCTCCTTCTGCCCATATGATTTCACGAATCCGATTGAATCATTCCCATCATTAGAGTAAGAACATAGATACAAAAAAAAGGTTGCCGATGGCGACCTTTTTTAAGAACCAATTTTATAATGAAAATCAATTGATTAATTTCAATTTATAGCTAGTTATACTTTCATCCGCTGCAAACGAAGTGCATTTAACACAACGGATACGGAGCTAAGTGCCATAGCAGCGCCAGCGACCCATGGGGCTAACAATCCGATTGCTGCAATAGGAATACCCAACGAGTTGTAAGCCAGCGCCCAAAATAGATTTTGTCTAATATTGCCCATCGTTTTACGGCTCATAAAGATGGCATCAGGGATGCTATTGAGATCACCGCGCATTAATGTAATGTCAGCTGCCTCCATTGCAACATCTGTTCCTGTACCAATAGCCATTCCAATGTCCGCCATTGCTAAGGCCGGTGCATCATTTATCCCATCACCAACCATCGCTACTTTTTTGCCTTGTGCTTGTAATTTTTTCACTTCTTCAGCTTTGCCTTCTGGAAGTACTTCTGCCAGCACATGATCAATGCCAACTTGCCGTGCGATAGCTTGGGCAGTACGTTCATTGTCACCAGTAATCATAACGACTTGAATCCCCATTTGCTTCAAACGAGAAACGGCTTCTTTCGAAGTCACCTTAATGGTGTCAGCAACAGCTACCATGCCTGCATATTGGCCATCAATCGCGAACAACATCGTTGTTTTTCCTGCTTGCTCTAGGTTGGACATTTGTTCAAAAGCATGCTCTGCTTGAATATTATATTTCCCCATCAGCTTCCGAGTTCCGGCTAAAATCTCTTTGCCATCCACAATTGCCCGAATGCCATACCCAGGAATCGCTTCAAATTCATCAGCGTTTGGAAGCTCAATGTCTTTAGCCAATATGCCAGATACAATTGCTTCCGCAAGCGGATGCTCTGAATTTTTCTCAGCAGCGCCGACGAGACGCAAGAAAGCATCTTCATCCATCGACTCCACAAATACATCCGTTAATTCGGGTTTGCCTTTAGTCACCGTTCCTGTTTTATCCAAAATAATTGCATCAATTTTATGCGTTGATTCGAGATGCTCGCCGCCTTTAAAGAGAACTCCGAGCTCTGCAGCACGACCAGAACCTGCCATAATCGACGTAGGTGTTGCGAGACCGAGAGCACACGGACATGCGATGACAAGAATCGCGATCGCAATCTCTAAAGCATTAGCGAAATCGCCAGGACTTATCCAGAAGTACCATACAACAAAAGCTGCAAGTGCTATTCCAACAACAATCGGTACAAAGATACCTGAGATAACATCAGCAACACGCTGAATTGGTGCTTTTGAACCCTGCGCTTCTTCTACAACTTTAATAATTTGTGCTAAAGCCGTTTCTTTGCCGACCTTTGTCGCTTTCACTTTCAACCGACCATTTTTGTTAATCGTCGCTCCGATTACATGGTCGCCAATTTTTTTATCCACTGGAATGCTTTCACCAGTCAGCATGGACTCATCCACCGCTGATGTACCTTCGATGACTTCACCATCCACCGGAACCTTCTCACCCGGTTTTACCAGCACAAAGTCTCCAGTAAGCACTTCCTCGACAGGAATCGTTAGCTCTTGACCATCACGAATGACTAACGCCGTCTTGGCTTGTAATCCCATTAGTGTCTTGATTGCTTCAGAAGTACGCCCTTTCGCCAAACCTTCAAATAATTTACCGAGAATAACGAGTGTAATTAAAACTGCGCTTGTTTCATAATACATGGATGGACTGTGGTGCATATTTCCAGACATCGTTGCCCAATCTATTGTCAGGTATAGGCTATAAAAGTAAGCAGCTGACGTGCCTAGAGCTACCAGAACATCCATATTGGCACTTTTGTTGCGAAGTGCTTTGTAAGCTCCAACATAAAAATGTTTTCCGACATAAAATTGAACCGGAGTTGCAAGTGCAAGCTGAAACCAAGGATTCATAAAAATTTCTGGCATCCAAATCCATGATGTAAATGAAAAATGAGTCACCATGGACCAAAGCAGCGGCAGCGACAAGATGGCAGATATGAGAAGCTTGCGCTTTTGTTGTTTAATTTCTTTTTGACGATGCTCAGCCGGATCGCCGACCTCTTGTTTTGGCACTGCTTTGTACCCGAGTTTCTCGACTCGTTCTTGCATATCTGACAAAGTTACATCTGATGGATTGAATTCTACATGAGCAGTTTCTATTGCGAAATTGACGGTAGCATTCGTGATACCAGGCAGTTTATTTAATGCTTTCTCTATTTTAAGTGCACAAGCTGCGCAAGTCATCCCAACTAGCTGCAAATCAACGCTTTCCTTAGCCGTGCTGTACCCAAGCTTCTGTATGCTTTGTTCCATATTTGCAACGTTTGTTTTGCTTGGATCATAAATAACGGTAGCACGTTCCATTGCAAAATTTACATTCGCTTCCGAAACTCCTTCAAGCTTATTTAATCCTTTCTCAATCCTATTCGCGCAAGCTGCACAAGTCATCCCAATAATTTGCAGGGAAGTTTGCTTCGTATCTGAGCTAGTCGCTTCCATGATGATCACCTCTTTTTTTCTCGATTAATGAACTTCATATCCTTGTTCTTCTATGGTTTCCTTGATCGTTTCAAGTGTTATCTTACTTTCGTCGAACACAACTTGAACCGATTCACTCGCCAGATCCACTTTTCCTTGTGCACCTATCGTCTTTAAAGCTCCTTCGATGGAATTAACACAGTGATTACAAGACATTCCTTCAACATTTAATGTTACATTTTTCATTGTTCATATCTCCTTTATGTGA
Source organism: Paenibacillus sp. 01T424 (assembly GCF_056398745.1). Classification (NCBI taxonomy): domain Bacteria; kingdom Bacillati; phylum Bacillota; class Bacilli; order Caryophanales; family Paenibacillaceae; genus Paenibacillus; species Paenibacillus sp. 01T424. The sequence goes on from NZ_JBFTPZ010000036.1 coordinate 71,173, forward strand.
ATCATTTATTTTTAACTTTGTATTGAAAATACAATGTTTAAGAAGTTTATTGCTCTTTCTCGTAAATACACTATACCCCCCTACCGTATATTGTGTCAATTATTTTATCTATTTTCTTTCTATATTGTGTCATTGACCATTTGCTTACTCCATCTGAAACAGAGCAATTTGCACAAAATACATAGTATGTTATCCCTTTTGATTATTTCATTTAAAAGTTAAACTGGAAGAAATTAATAAAACGCTTCTAATCTAAGCACCATGATGGTAATGCCAAACCCTGGCTGCTTTAAACCTTTTTCAATATCCTCTTTCGATGGCTTCCATTTGTTCACGATAACATCATGAGCTGATGGCTTAGGCGCCTGCGGTGTCATCCAAAATAAAATAGCAGTCATGAAACCAACCTTACCGTCCGCTACGACGATTTCAGGATTGCTAAGAAGGACATTTTTGTCTCCATAAATAATAGAGCTGAACAAGCCGTAGTTGAAATTCCAACTCAACATGATCGGTCCACGTCCATAATAACGTTTGCCCGTTACGCCCGGATAGAGAGCACTGCTTGCTTCATCCACGAAAGCGGATTCATTTACACCCGTTCTTCCAGCAATATTTTCATTCCAGAACAGTCCCCACTTCAGTTCACCGCCAGGTGCTGTAGCCCAGCCTCCGCCAGTCTCATGTGCAAGATTGGCAAGAAATGCGGCGAGCTCACGCTTACGATCTTTCTTAAAACCCTCCTTGAGGAATGTGCCAAAATCGATGACAACCGTTTCAATTTCTTTCTTCAAATTGTCTGGCAAATTAAACTCGGCCGAACGGGAGATCAATGTCTCGATTCTAGCATCCTTATCCAATCTATGTACTTCCTGAGCGCTGTTGTCTCCTTTGCGTGTGCTAACCTTTAACTTAAGATTTGACACCTCAGTTACAGCAGCGATCAAATGATCATAAGAGAAATAATCCGATTGATCTTCTTTAAAATACTCCTTGCCTTTAGCTACTTTATACCATTCTAGAGAACCTAAGCGGTTTGGAAACAGTTCTTCGTATATTTTTTGAGGAAGAACTGCTTTAACCGCGTCTACAGCACTTTCAGGCGTATATTCTGGATCAATCCCATCCCATACCCTTTCAATCTCCTTTAACGATAAAAAATGGTTTTCACCAACCGCAAGTGTGCTTCCTTTGTAAGTAATAGCATTATGAATCGCTTGTAAATAGTTCTTACCTCCTGTACGAAAATGATTTCGTTGATTATTAATGATGATTATTTTAATTCAGCTCGATTTTTCAAGTATTCTGTCAGATTAAATCTTTGTCATGGATAAAAAAGTTGGCTTCAGGAAACATTAATCGACGAAAGCGATCAAAGATTTTTAACATGCAATTCATAAAGAAACAAACGAATTAAACAACAATATTGGAGGTTCTTATGGCTTACCTGTATAGCTTCGCGCTTCTATTTGGAGGATTGTTTGTAGTTAATTTTATTTTTTCTTATCAAGGGAAACATATTGAACCCCAATTTTGGTCAACTTTAAAGTTTCAATTGCTAATGTTACCCTTCTTTTTAATGGCTAATTTATCTATTGGTTATGGTGTAAAGTATGGTCTCAAATCTTCCGGGAATCTTAGCTTTACTTTAGTAGCCGCTAAGTGTTTGGAAATTTTGATTTCGTTAATTATGGGGTACTTTTTTCTAAAAGAATTCCCCAATTGGAAAAACTGGGTTGGCTTAGTGATTATCGTTATTGGGCTGTTCCTCGTTAAACAAAAGTAGCCACTTCCATAAAAAAGAAAAATTTATGACTTCAATAACAGGAAAATGGGGTTTTCTGTCGAATTGTAATGACGTCTATGGAAGAGGAGGAGATTTTCATCAAACAATTTATGATCGGGCAATACGGAGGATTCGATGACCGTAAATATGAAAAGGATTTTAGAGATAGTTTTTACGGGATTGAAGCATGTTTGTTCCATACCCATGAAGATTATTTAAAGCTTGTTGAAGAAGCAAAAAAAAGAGGGTTTCATATCGGAGTACATTTTCCTATGCGAGCTAATGCTTCAAGACTAAGAGATGCATTAATTTTATCCTTAGATGATAAGATTAGAACTGACGCATTCAACAATATCGAAGAAGAGCTGAATTATTTAGCAACAGCCCCACTTGATTATATTTTGTTCCATTATCCTAAACCAGTCCTATTGGATGACAGCGTCAACTGGGATACATGGAAATTTACGAATAGCACGGAATACATTTTAGAAAGCAATTATTGTTTTGAGCAATTTGTTGAAAAAAGCGAATACCTTTTCAACTGGCTTACGGAAAAAAGCGAGCAATATCATTTCACCCCATTACTGGAGTTTGACGCACTAAATAAGTATATCTATGATACGGATTTCTTGGAAAATTTGCTTTTAAAGTACCCGAAAATTAAGCTGTGCCTGGATACGGCAAGACTATTTCATCAAGAGAGGTTAGATCCTTCGTTAGATGCAAGAAAAATATTTAGAAAGTATACGAAATATGCTGCTTCGATTCATTTGTCAAACATGCAAATTACCGATACCATTCAAAATAGACATCATCCGGCACTCCCCGAACTCAGTCCCGATGAGGGATGGGCACCGATAGAAGATTATTTGAACATTATTAGAGAAGAAAATAATAAAGTAAGGATCATGTTCGAGCACAGATCTGATCGTATTAGCGAACAACAATTAGAAAGCTGTTATTTATGGGTAGACAGCATTCTCAATAAATAAGATTCACCTATAAGCTGCCATACTGATTAGAGGCAGCTTTTTCATTGCCTTATGGAATGACATATGTACGCAAATTGAAAACCTGACTAGAAGCCATCGTTATTTTCAGCATCTGCCGTGAAATTTCTTCCTCGGTTTGCCGCATGCCATTTTGAAGCCAGTATTTATATATTCCTATAGCCCCTCCAACAATCCAGTTCACAAGCAGGTCCGATTCAATTTCCGGATTCTGCTGCCCCATCCGGCGTACTAATTGAAGCAAAGATTCAAACATTTGATCATGAAGTCGATCCGAGAAGTTAAGAACGCCATTTCCAAGCAGCATGATGCTATAGAAATCGGAATGTTTTTTTATATGACCAACGGATAGCCTGATCGTCTTCATATATTCAATGGACGGTCGCTTTGACGCTGGAAATTCTGTAACGCCTTCAATAATATCGGCGTATTCAGTTAGCACGTCTTCAATAAGCTCCATAAGGAGCTCATCTTTCGTTGAGAAATGATCATAGTAGGTCACGCGGTTTACACCCGCTATTTCTGTAACTTCTTTAATTTTTATTTGGTTATAGCTTTTGACAGCCATCAGTGATAACAGCGCTTCTTTGAGAAATGTACGGGTGCGGACACCACGTACATCTAAGGTATTGTACACTTTTGTCATTTGCTCAGCCCCTCGTTCATTCACATGCTTGTTGAACTAATTTATACCTTAAACGACATTTTGACTCGAAATGTCATAGTAATAATCACTTAACTTGTTATCCTAAGTATATACGACAGGACGTCGTCAAATAAAGAAAGAACCAATCTGCCTAGTCGAGAGGATGATACAAATGAAATTACAAGGAAAAACAGCCGTAATCACAGGCGCAGCGTCAGGTATGGGCAAGGAAATGGCATTATTATTCGCACAAGAAGGTGCTCAAGTAGTTRTAGCCGATATTAATGAAGCGGCAGTAACTTCTGTTGTTGAGGAAATTAATTCATCTGGTGGACAAGCCAAAGGCGTAGTTACAAACGTTACAAAGGAAGAAGACGTTGCTCGAATGATTGACACTGCAGTAAATGATTTTGRCAAACTTGATATATTAGTAAATAATGCAGGTATTATGGATCAAATGCTGCCCGCAGAATCCGTTACCGATGAAATGTGGAACAGAGTAATGGACATTAACGTGACTGGTCCTATGAGAGCTATTCGCAAAGCTATTCCCCTCATGACGAAGCAAGGCCATGGCGTCATTATTAACACAGCCTCTGTCGGCGGTCTATTTGGTTCACGTGCAGGCATTGCTTACACGGCTTCCAAGCATGCTGTTGTTGGCATTACCAAAAATGTAGGGTTCCAATATGGCAAGCTCGGCATTCGATGTAATGCTATCGCGCCTGGCGCTGTTGCTACAAACATTGGTGCAGGTATGACACATGCTGATCCGTTTGGGATCGAACAAGCTATGGCTGGTATGTCCTTACAACGCGGAGAAGCGGCAGATCCGAAACAAATTGCGAGCGTTGCTTTATTTCTAGCTTCAGATGATTCTAGCTTTATCAACGGCACTGTAGTTACCGCAGATGGCGGTTGGTCAGCATACTAAAACACTAATGAACAGCAAAGGAGCCATCACTTGTGATGGCTCCTTATTTTGTTATTAACGATAGATATGAAGATTACGAAATTATGTTTACTCTATCTAGTAC
>NZ_JBFTPZ010000037.1:0-74748 GCF_056398745.1 Paenibacillus sp. 01T424
ATGGAAATGGAAAAGCCTATAAGCTGCAAGTATCCTCGGCGGCAGCGCCAGGAGAAAGCGACTGGACGGATGTATTCACAGAAGCCGCAGGCAATGGCGGGCTCGACAACATTACATTAAACGGGCAAGAAGCAAGGCATATTCGAATGGTTGGATCTGCTAGGGGCACCATTTACGGTTATTCCCTGTGGGAGTTTGAGGTGTATGGCACATGGGTAAGCGGCGGCGAAGGAGGAGAAAACGGAGGCAATCCGGATCCTGGAACCACTCCGAATCCAGTGCTAGTGAACCTGGCGCTTAACAAGCAAGCTGTTGCATCAAGCTTTAATGCCGTTTTTCCTGCTCATTTGCTAACAGATGGCGATAAGGTTACAAGATGGGAAGCAAAATGGAGTGACAATAATACAGCTCCGTATCATGCAGAATGGTTTTATATTGATTTGGAAAAAGTTTATTCCATTAATAAAATCATTTTGACTTGGGAAGCTGCGTATGGAAAAGTGATTGATATTCAAGTTGCTGCAGCAGGAAGCGATTTATCGGCAGCAAGCACAGATTGGAAGACGGTACATTCCTTGAACAGAGAATTGAGAGCGGAAGACTTTGTTGAAACAATCACCCTTGCAGACAGTGCGGAGGCTAGATATGTTCGTATTTTAGTGACAGAAAAAGGTCTTCCTCCATATGGTCCATCGCTTTATGAAATTGAGATTTATGAATAACTGTTTTATTTAGAGTGATAAAGAGAGCATGCTTTTACAGGGAATCCTGTGAAGTATGCTCTTTTTTCTTTTTGACGAACGATGGTTGCTCTTAAGGTAAACGTTTGTTTATTAATGATGATTTAATGAAGAATGGTAAATATATATTGCGACACATATAAATATATGATACATATTAAATAACGGAAATGACCTCAAAATGCGTTCTAATTATTTATTCCGTCATATGAAAGCAAAGGGAGACTGGATCATGGAGAGAGAATTAGCATTAGAGCTTGTACGCGTAACGGAACTGGCTGCGCTCGCATCGGCGCCTTGGATGGGAAGAGGCGATAAGAATAGCGCTGATGGAGCAGCAACATCTGCGATGCGCTCCATGTTTGATTCAGTGTCCATACGCGGTACTGTCGTTATAGGCGAAGGGGAAATGGATGAAGCGCCGATGTTGTACATTGGGGAGGAAGTAGGAAGCTTGAATGGCCCCGAGGTTGACGTAGCGGTTGATCCGCTGGAAGGTACGGAAATTGTAGCCAAAGGACTTAACAATGCAATGTCCGTGCTTGCAGTGGCAGGGAAAGGTCAGCTCTTGCACGCTCCTGATATGTACATGGAGAAGCTCGCTTTCGGTCCTGCTCTTGTTGGCAAGCTGTCGATAACTGATCCGATGGATGTCACGCTCCGTAAAGCGGCTGACGCATTAAACAAGAAGGTTTCGGATTTAACGGTTATGATTTTGGACAGGACGCGCCATGAAGCGATCGTCAAGGTGCTGCGCCGAGTAGGTGTGCGTATAAAGTTTTTGTCGGATGGTGACGTTGCAGGCGCGATGGCACCTGCATTTCCGGAGGCAGGCATTGATTTGTATGTTGGTTCGGGAGGTGCGCCAGAGGGGGTACTGGCTGCGGCAGCGCTGAAGTGTTTAGGCGGCGAGCTGCAAGCAAGGCTGATGCCGGCGGATAGCAATGAGTACAATCGCTGTGTTCAAATGGGCATTGCAGATCCGTATCGGGTGCTTACGATGGAGGATATGATCGGAACGGGCGATGTTTATTTTGCAGCAACAGGCGTTACGCCAGGCGAGTTTTTGGGCGGAGTACAGTATTTTCCTGACGAGAGGGCAGAAACGCATTCCATCGTAATGCGCGCTAAGACCAAAACGATCCGATTCGTACGTGCTATGCACTATTTGCCGAATAAAACATTTTTAAATAATGATAATTGATTGATCACTGGAGTGGCCGGCCGAAAGGCCGACCACTATTAAAATAACATTCTAATAATACAATGAGCAGCAAGAATATAACTCAGCTGATTAGGAATTAACGGACATCAGATCCGTTATTTGCTTGAAATCCCCGTTTTTAAAGAGCTAACGGACATACAGTCTCTTATTTGGTCTCAAAAGCCATGATTATGCTTCCATTTACATAAATAACGTATCTGATGTCCGTTAGAATTGTATTTGAGCTGTATTCACCATAATAGCGGAACCTATGTCCGTTAGAGCTGAGCGCGTAAGCTTAACCTGCCAAACTTTGTCTAATCTCGTCAACCTAACGACCCCAACGACCCCAACGACCCCAACGACCCCAACGACCCCAACGACCCCATCAACCCTAAGACCCCCCCAGAACCCCCACCTAAAACTAATATTGATTTCGAGCTGGAAACGCTCCTATTAACCTTTATTGCGAAAGCGTTCCTCATAGAGGAATTGACGGACATCAGATCCGTTATTTGCTTGGAATCCCCTATTTTTAAGGATCTAACGGACATACAGTCTCTTATTTGGCTTTAAAAGCCGTGTTTACGCTTCAATCGCCATAAATAACGTATCTGATGTCCGTTAGAATTCAATTTGAGCTGTATTCACCATAATAGCGGAACCTATGTCCGTTAGTGCTGCGAGAGGGCTTAACCAGTCTAACCCCAAGCCCCCAAGCCCTCAAGCCCTCAAGCCCTCAAGCCCTCAAGCCCTCAAGCCCCCAAGCCCCCCCCACCTACAAAATGTCGATGCTGAGCTCGATACGCTCTAGTCACTCATCATTCGATGAGTTAGGTGGCATATTACTGAAAAAACTCCCGTCAATTCGAGTACATCCTCTCCTTAGAGTAGATGTTGTCGAAAAAGCGGGAGTTTTTTTAAATTAACCGATATGAAGTCTGTCACAAATGAGATAAGTAGAAGCTATTCTTGTTAGTTTTTCTATGAGGTGGCTGCTTACTTTTAGTGCTTCATTGTGTGTAAATGCTCTCACATCTGAATGGGACTTCTTCCGTAAAAGTAACTCAAATGCTAAGTAGAAGTGCTAATGTTGACTATGAGTACGTTAGTTGCCGCCTGGTATGAACTTTTTCAACCAAGTTCCAAAGCTGGATGGATTGCGAGTTTGAATCAGCACGACACCTTCACCGCGGAAGCGGCATACGAGACCTTCGCCGCTCGTAATGCTGGATAACCAGCCTTTAGACGCTTTTTCTATCGTATAGTTCATATAGCCCGGCCAAGCAACTAAATGACCGTTATCGATGATGACTTCTTCGCCATGGCTCAAGTTTAGAGCATGGATCGCGCCATATGAGGAGAGAAACACCGTGCCTCGGCCGCTGATTTCTACAATAAAGAAACCTTCGCCCGATAAGAGCCCCTTGCCTAGGTTTTGCATTTTTGTATTGACCTCTATGCCGCTGGTGCCAGCTAAGAAACCATCCTTTTGCACATAAAGCTTATAGGAGCCGTCGAGTTCAATCGCTTCAATATCACCGAGAGAAGGAGGGGCAAGGTGGACTTCACCTTGACCCCGATTTGCTGTCATCTCTTGGAAAAAGAACGTCTCTCCGCTTAACATTCTTCCGAGTCCGCGCATAAACCCGCCGTCTGTTGTCCCTTTAAGATCGATGGTAGGGGACATGGACACCATTGCACCCATTTCGGCTTTTACGCTCTCACCCGGATTGAGCTTCACCTTCAGCATGGCAAAGGCGCCTTTATAAAAAATATCATAGTTCATGTATTAACCTCCTCAAAGGTTTACCTAAGCAATATCTACTTCGCATCCATCGCATCAAGCTCGCGATGTAAAACTACGCTTCGTCTCCATCGCACTAAGCTCGCAATGTAAAACGAAGCCTCTTAAATTCCATTTAGTCAAGCGGAGGCTGTGTCACACCTTCGCGCTCTGCTTGTCTGCGATGAGCCATCCGACTTGCTGCAGATGCAGCGATAGCCCCAACGATATCGTCCAAAAATGTATGGATTTCTCCATCGGTTTTGTCGTTCAGCTTGACCAAAATGCCTGGCTTCAGCTTATCGACATATCCGAAATTCGTAAACCCGATGCTTCCATACACATTGACAATGGACAATGCCAAAATTTCATCGCATCCATAAAGACTCTCGTCATGCTTGATCATATCCTGCAGCGGAGCCATAAGCTTGCCTTCCTCAGCGAGGATATCAAGCTGGATGCCGGTCAAAACGGCATTTTGCACCTCGCGCTTCGATAGGACGGCATCAATATGGACGATACAATCCTCAGGCGTTAAGCCAGGGAAATAGTCTTTTTGCAAAAAATGCACGAGCTCGGCGATAGCCAGCTTTGTTACTCCGCGTTTGAGGAGCCATTCGTCTGTAGCCTCAGCCACTTTGCGGCTGTTGAGGCTATAAGTTTCGGGATTGGACATGTTTTTGTTCCCCCTTAGGATTTTATGGACAAAACTGGTCTAAAAAAGGGAAGGGCTCGTATACATAGTACTACAAATAAGGAGTTGTACAAAGCCGCTAGGCAAAACTTGATTAGGGAGGAAAGGTCAATATGATTCAAAAAAGATGGATTAGGGGTGCTGTACTTTCGGGGGTTCTCGTGCTGCCCATTCTTACTTCGGGTTGTGGTCTGTTTTCCAAGCAGACAAGCCAATCAATCGATCCGCCGCAGATTGAGGTTAAGGAGGGAGTAGAAGGTGCAGAAACTGGACAGGCAATCGGAGTTGGTGAAGAAGCGCAAATGACGGTATACCTTGAAGATCGTAACGGTTATTTGGCTCCAATCTCACTTCAGACCTCACTCGGAGCGAATGAGCAAGCCGCACAAAAAGCGCTGGAAATGATGGTCGAGAATGGGGCGTACGCAAACCAGCTGCCTGAGGATTTCCGCGCAGTTATCCCGCAAGGCACTCAAATTAAATCGTATAAATACGATAAAGAGCAAAAGCTTGCTAAAGTAGAATTTTCTGAGCCGTTCAGTGACTACAATCCACAGGACGAACGTACCATTGTTGAAGCGATCACATGGACTCTGACAGCTATGCCGGGGATTGAAGGAGTAGAAATTTGGTATGAAGGCGCTAAGCTGCCAGAAATGCCACAAGACGGCTTCCCGCTTGACAATACGCTGACACGTTCAGTGGGCATTAATATCGAAGCAGCAGACGGTGTGAACTATGCGCAATCAACGCCTGTAACGCTGTACTTCTCCGCTCAAACGTTAAACGATGAACAATATTATGTGCCAGTTACAAGACTAGTCGCTCGCTCGGAGACTCCGACGAAAGCAGCGCTGGAACAGCTCATTTCGGGTCCGCTTAACAAAAAAGAGTTGACCAGTGTAATCCTTCCGGATGTACAAGTGAAGGATGTTGTACAGGAAGGTGATGTTGTCACTGTAGATTTGCAGGATGAAGCGTATCAGCAAGGTCAGAAGCTTCCGTCCGAAATGCTTCAGGCGCTCGTTCTTTCTATCACTGAAAATACGAAAGCAGCAACGGTTCAAATTAAAGTAAATGGAGAATCTAATTTTACCGACGAAGCGAATAACTCCTATAGCGAGCCTGTAGGCAGACCGCATCACGTCAATGCTATTAAGTCATAAGAGATAACACCGTAATGTACAAAGAGGCCGATCAAAAGTGAACGCTTTTGAAAAGCCTCTTTTGTGCATTTATTAGCATGTATTCGGTCTGAACGGTTTATTTTAAACAGAAGCAAGCATGCAAAAAACTTCCACCAAACAACTAAACTTGTACATTCATGATCGCTTCACTTTTCTTTTTCACGGGCAGCGGATGCAATTCACAGGTTACTTTGTTAAAATAGGAAAGATTGCAGGATGGGATACTTTTGTTTTCTAATCGAAAAACGCTAGCACTCAGGAGGAAATTAGAATGAGAAACGATGGTCGGCAACCGAACCAGCTTCGGCCGGTAACCATAACGACAGGTGTCAATAAATACGCAGAAGGATCGGTTCTCATCGAGGTTGGAGAGACGAAGGTCATTTGTACAGCGAGCGTGGAGGATAGAGTACCTCCATTTATGAAAGGGCAAGGCAAAGGCTGGATTACAGCTGAATATGCAATGCTGCCTCGCGCAACACATACACGCAATATTCGTGAAGCGGCTAAGGGGAAGCTGACAGGTCGGACGATGGAAATTCAGCGCCTCATTGGTCGTGCTTTGCGTTCGGTCATTGATTTACAAGCACTAGGTGAGCGGACTATTACGCTTGATTGCGATGTCATTCAAGCCGATGGCGGTACTCGTACGACATCGATTACGGGTGCGTTTATCGCGCTTTCCATTGCAATTAACAAAATTTCCGAGAAGGTTCAATTTGCAAAATATCCGATTACAGATTTTTTGGCGTCGGTAAGTGTAGGCGTCATCCAAGAGAGAGCGCTGCTTGATCTGAACTACGAGGAAGATTCCAAAGCTAAGGTTGATATGAACGTTGTTATGACGGGCAGCGGCAAGTTTGTTGAGGTGCAAGGAACTGGCGAGGAAGCACCATTTTCGCGCGATGAGCTTAACCAATTGCTGCAACTTGGAGAAGAGGGTATTCACGAGTTGATCAGCAAGCAAAAGGATGTTCTCGGTCCTTTGGCGGCGCGAATCGGAGGTTAACATTCTGATGAAACATTCCATATTAAATCATGCTGTTATTGTTGTAGCTACAAAAAATGCAGGTAAAGTGAAGGAATTTGCGCATGCGCTTCAGAAGCTTGATAAATCGGTAGAAAGCTTGCTGGATTATCCGCAAATTCCAGATATCGTGGAAGATGGCGATACGTTTGCCGCCAATGCTCGCATCAAAGCTAAGACGACGGGAGACATTCTTGGCGTTCCTGTGCTGGCTGATGATTCAGGCTTGCGCGTTGCAGCGCTGAATGGCGATCCAGGTGTCTATTCCGCTCGTTATGCAGGTGAGAATGCGACTGACGGTGAAAACAATGCCAAGCTCATTCAGGAGCTTCATCAACTAGCTGATCATGCAGAACGAGAAGAATTGCAAGACGGGTCCAAAATACTGAGCAAAGCGCAGTTCGTATGCGCGTTAGCGCTGTATGATCCTGCGACCGGTTTGTTTCTGGAATCGGAGGGAACAGTGGATGGCGTCATCACGGATAATCCTCACGGCAATGGAGGCTTCGGTTATGATCCGCTGTTTTGGCTTCCTAGCTTGAATCGCGGGATGGCCGAGTTGTCTAAGGAAGAGAAGCAGCAGATCAGCCATCGCGGTGATGCATTAAGAAAGCTCCTTCCGTTGCTTAAGCAAGCATAATAAGTGAAAAAGCAACCCTATCCAAGAGCAGCTGAATGCAGCGGCTTTTAGCGGATGGGGTTGCTTTTTTTTGTGATGAGAACAAAAACATTGTCCTTGTCAGCTTATGATATGACGACTTTATATTCCTTCAGCCATAAATTCACCTGATATAAATAAGCGAATAGCTGCGGACCGGACATCAATTGACCAAACCAAGGGGTATTCGAGCTTGCGGATTCCGACTCGGTTAGCGCTCTAACCTTTTCTACATTAATTAATGGAAGGAGCGGAGAGCTGGAATCGTTCAGTACATCTAATAAAAGTCCTTTGACTGCGGCCAAATAGTTCGGATTATGCGTTTTAGGGTAGGGGCTTTTTTTACGAGTCAATACGTCTTCAGGCAATACACCGCGCAGCGCCTTGCGCAATATTCCTTTTTCGCGATCGCCGGATGTTTTGATCTCCCATGGGATATTCCAAACATATTCAACTAACCGATGATCACAGAAAGGGACACGAACCTCAAGGCCTGCTGCCATGCTCATTCGATCCTTGCGGTCTAGAAGCGTTGGCATGAAGCGGGTAATGTTCAAATACGACATTTGACGCATCTTCCGCAGCTGCTCAGATTCGCCATCTAGATGAGGAACCTCTGCTATCGCTTGGGAATAACGATCCCCAATGTAGTCAAGCGGTTTAATCCAAGCGGCAACGTCAGGTGCGAGCAGATCAGCGCGCATAACTGAAGCAAGCGACCAAGGGAAGGTATTGGCATTTAAAGCCTCTTCGCGATGAAACCAAGGATAGCCGCCAAAAATTTCATCGGCAGCTTCGCCTGATATTGCTACGGTTGCATCTTTTTTTATTTCATGGCAAAAGAGCAGCAACGAAGCATCAACATCGGCCATGCCCGGAAGATCGCGAGCAAAGGTGGCTGCTTTTAATGCGCCAACCAAATCAGGTGTATCAAACTGTATAGGATGATGAATTGTGCCCAGATGCGTCGTCATTCTCTCGATCCATGGCGCATCACTATTAGGCTGGAAGGCATGTGCCTTAAAATGTTTATCGTTGTCCGCATAATCAACAGAATACGTGTGGACATTCCCTTGCCCGTTCTCATTGTAATAATTGACAGCGAGTGTAGTTAGCGCACTGGAATCAAGGCCGCCAGACAGCAGGGTACATACAGGAACGTCCGAAACGAGCTGCCGCTCAACGGTATCTTTTAGCAGCGCTCCTACTTGTTCAGCTGTTTCTTCTATATTTTGCCCATGGGGGCTGCTCTCAAGCTGCCAGTACGTAATCGTCTTCACGCCCGCGTGATTGACGGTCATACACTTGCCAGGTCTAAGCTCATTGATTTGCTTATATACACCATGGCCTGGAGTGCGTGCTGGTCCTAAAATAAAAATCTCAGCAAGCCCTTCCGCTCCAACCTCCGGCTTCACGGCAGGGTGTGCCAATATACATTTTTGTTCGGAGCCAAAAATAAACAAACCGTCCTGTGTGCTATAGAACAGCGGTTTGACGCCAAGCCGATCACGCGCTAGAAATAGTTCTTGCTCTAATACGTTCCATATGGCAAAAGCAAATATTCCATTAAAACGCTCTACGCATGACTTGCCCCATTCCATAAAAGCGACCAGCAGCACTTCTGTATCGCAATTTGTCGTAAAGATTCTGCCCCTGCTTTCAAGCTCCTTGCGAAGTTCTGGTGCATTGTACAATTCCCCGTTATAGACAACGACATATTTGTCGTCGCCGGTATGGCGAATCATTGGCTGTGCCCCGTTCTCCGGATCAATGACGGATAAACGTCGATGGCCTAAAGCGCAATGAGCTGATATCCACGTACCGGAAGCGTCGGGACCGCGCGGTGCAAGGGTGTCTGTCATCTTCTCTAAGCTTTCACTTTGCTTAGTCAGATCACGGTTCCAGTCGATCCAGCCGGTAATTCCACACATTGATCTCATTCCTCTCTTTTGCTGGTCTCAAAGTAGCGATAATATCAGTTATATGCAGAATAAGGGATAAAATGTCTGTCCGACGGGGGATGCTAGAAGTGGCTGTGAAAAGTAATAAACGCAGGAAGGAGTGTGCGATTGATGGCAGAGCAAGAAGCAGGCAGTGAAGAACGCAAGCATTATTTCGTTTCTGTTCAGGCGGGACAAATATTAGAGGATCCACAGGCAGCTGCGTATGAGCTTGAGATTATAATGAACGAAAATGAGCATACGAAGCTTAGAGAGCTGTTTGATGAGCTGTCCAGCATGGATGAAGCGGAGATGTTTCATTTCTCGCACAGTCCGTTTGGCTCAGCAAGCGACGGCGAAATCAATGCTGGCTACGATCAGTTGATTGAGCGTATTTACAGGCAATTGTATGAGTTTGGAACGGACACGACGAAGCAGCATATCGAATCCATGCAGTTTTTTTAATAAGCAGATAAGCAAGCATAAACAGGGTGTTGCAGAAGCTGAATAGCAGCGGCAACATCCTGTTTTTTTATAAAACAATAAATAAATATAAGATGATTGATACTATAAAAATGAATATGAGTGTTTTTTCCAAATTATATCGCTGCTTTTACGTAATCATTTCTATTATATTGCTGCAAAAAATGATATACTTCTACAAAAAATAGTGGAGGGTTTTCGTTTTGCAAAAGTTAGTTTTTTTTGTCGGAGTAGCGGGGACGGGCAAAACAACGGTAGCTAGAAAGTTGTCTGCTCGCATTCCAGCTGCTTTTCTTGACCGGGATACGATAGGCGGTCGTTTTGTTGAGGCTATATTGGAGTTAAACGGCCTGGATAAAAGAGATCGGGATTCTGATTATTACAAAAAGCATTTGCGTGATTTGGAATATGATACGGCGAAGGACGTATGTATCGAAAATTTGGCTGCTGGTCAAAACGTATTTATGATTTCACCTTTTACGGCAGAACTGAAAAACAAACAGTGGATCGAAGAGGTTGTTGAAGCAGCAGGCCTCACGATGAGCGAGGTAGTCGTTAAAGTGGTTGTTGTCACGCTGCTGGATATGGAGCTGCAAAAAAATCGGATCATTGGGCGTCAAACAGAGCGCGATCAGTGGAAACTGGACAACTGGGGCGACTTTGAGAAGCGGATTGAATTTGTTCCGCAAATCAACTGGGATATTCCTAACTCCTCCATCCTCGTGTTTGATAATAGCGGAGAGCTAACGGAAGAGAAGGCCGAGCAATTATTCCAATTTGTTAATGAACAGCAGGCAACATTATCCGTTTAATATAATYAGAAAAGGCGGCTTCATTTAGGAAATTGCCCTATGAAGCCGCCTTTTTATTTGTGATTTTGGGATTAAACGGTTTTCAAAAATGATTTCAATTGCTGGATAAWGGCTTGTGCCRCAGCTTTAGGCTCACGTGCTTTATGTGTAATAATGCCATGCGTCAATAGGAGCTCTTGGTTCAAGGGCAATGACAGCAGCGTACCTGCGGCTACCTCATTAGCTACATTTGATTCTGGTACGAATGAGATACCCATTCCGCAAGCAACCGTCTGCTTAATGAGCTCAACACTGGAGAAAGACAAATGATCGGCAAGCTCAACATCGACTTCTCTCAGCATATCGCGTCCATAAGTGTGGTAGATACACTGATCCCCGAAGCTAATGAAGGCGTTGTCGTGCAACGCTTGCCATCCAAGCTGCGCGAAGCGCTCTTCCAGCGCAGGAGCACAGATCAGCAAGAGCTTCTCTTCTATTAAAGGTGCAAATAGAAGGTCGTCACGTTCCGGAGGCTTGGGGACAATGCCAAGGTCAGCGCGATGATTTAAGACTTGTGCGGTAATATCATGCTGCAGACCAGGCGTTAAATGCAGCTTGATCTTGGTATATTGCTGGAGAAAGCCGGTTAAAAAAAGCGGCAGATGAGAGATGGCAAACGACTCTAGAGCTCCAATTCGAACGATACCAGACGGCATGCCAGACTCCGAGAACGCATCCTGAAGCGAATGTCCAAGCTGGATAAATTGATACGCATAGGGAGCTAGCAGCAAGCCTGCTTCTGTTGGCTCTACACCGCGCGGCAAACGGTGAAATAGCTTTTTGCCGCTTGCTGTTTCCAAATGTCGAATATGTGAGGTTACCGTCGATTGAACGTAACCGAGACGATCAGCGGCACCGCTGAAGCTTTTCTCCTCCAGCACAGCAGTAAATGTAACAAAAAAACGTCCTTCCCAAGACTCCAGCATGTTATCTCCCCTTAGGTATCGGAATTTGAAATGGGTTCCATTGTAAATATTCAATTCTCGAATGATTCCTCTTATGATAGCATGATGTCATAATAAGAGAAACGGGGAATGAAAAATGCTGAGAAATAAAAATTGGAAGCCGCTGGCGGCAGCGGTTGTTGGCACCGTTGTTATCGCATTGCTGCTGACCATGGGCGATTTAATGTCGATTACGCTGATGATGGCTCCGTTTGGGGCCAGCTGTGTTATCGTATTTGTTTTGCCAGATAGTCCGCTTGCCAAAGCCAGAAATGTTGTTGGAGGCCATTTGATCAGCACTGGAGCTGGTCTTGTGATGCTGCATCTCTTCGGTGATTCAACATGGATCATTGCACTATCTGTTGGATTGTCCATCCTTCTGATGCAGCTTACAAGAACCGTTCATCCACCCGCAGGTGCTGATCCGCTTGTTGTCATGCTAAGCCATGCCGGGTGGTCCTATCTGTTTACTCCGGTCCTATTCGGAGCGGTGCTGATCGCGCTTGCCGCTTATGGTTATAGGAAATTATTGGCGACCAAGTTAGCAGCTTTGAAGTCATAGAAATAAAAAAAGGGCTGATCCAGTTGGTAAATACCGGAATCAGCCTCTTTTAAATAGATCAATATATAATAAAAAAACCACCTGAGTAGGCGGCGTTAATGGATATTAATATGGCGTCCCGGAAGAGATTCGAACTCCCGACCGACGCCTTAGAAGGGCGTTGCTCTATCCAGCTGAGCTACCGGGACACAAGAAATAATATAGCACACATCATTAAAATATTGCAAGCACTTTTTTGAATTTATATTCTTTTTATTATAAAATAAGATTTATGAGTTGTCGGAATACTACATTTGTTTTTTCTTTTGATTGTACATGGTATAATCGTACGCAAGATTGTCCGAATGAACAAAAGGCACGACCATAAGGCGGTGTTATCATTACAACTCCCAATGACACACAAGGCGACAACAAGGATAACGTTTACTTGTTCCCTAGCATGCTGGACCATTATCAGGTACAGTTAACCCGTATGCTGGAAGCGGAACAATACGGGGAGGCCAAGGAGTTGCTGCGCTTTTTGCTGCAATGCCAGGGCGAGGATGCTCGCCATTATGAAGAGTGGGACAGCTTACTTACGTGGCTTGACATGGCTTTTCCTGGAGAAGGAAATGATGGAGAAGATTCGGGATTCCTATCGGCCAAGCGAGAGAAGGAAGAGGACGAGGCGACTATGCGCGAGCAGCTACTTAATCCTCCTGATCAAGATGAAGCTTATGTGAACCAAGTGCTCTACATCATGCAAAATCATCCGATGATCGATCAGCAAATTCTTGCTCTTGAACGTGCTGCTTATATTCAGACTCCAGAAGTGGATGATTCCATTAAAAATTGGCTGGTAACCCAGCAGGTTCACCCTGTCGTTCAGTTTAAGGCACTGCAATGCTTGCGCAAGCGGGGTGCTGCCGGTTTACTGACACTGGAGAGACTTGGTGAAACCGTAGAGCTTGATTTGGAAGCGACGCCTCTTTCTATGGATGAATTCCCTTCGCCAATTATTAGGATATTGGAGCGGACAGAGCAGGTTGCCGAGGTCGATGATCCCACATTGCCGCATTTTGCTAGAGAGCTTTGGAAGGAAAGTTTACAGTTTTTGTATGGTACGGCTGCTTATCATTGGATGTTGAGAGAAGACGAGGATACAGTCGATTATTTTGCAGCTGCGCTGCATTTGACGCTGCTTCTTACCGTTTACGGCTCGGCAAACGATGACGATATTCGTGATACATACGGCATTACCGAAGGTTTAAGGTTCCGTTATGAGCAAGCATGCAAGGCGCTTAGACAGGTTGCCGTTTTGCAGCAATCGGGAGAAGATGAGCCAGAGTCTTGATAATCTGGGCTAGCTTGTTTATAATAGAATGGTTTATGAAACGTGATAACTACTGATGCATGAGCATTTTCGGAGGGGAAGGCATAAAATGAAAGCAACTTGGGAAAAAATAGACAAGAACATCGTGTCGATCGACGTGGAGGTAGGGGCGGAGAAAGTCACTGTTGCTCTTGATCAAGCATTTAAGAAAGTCGTTCAAAAAGTAAACGTACCTGGATTCCGTAAAGGTAAAGTGCCTCGCGGCATGTTCGAATCCCGTTTCGGTATTGAGAGCCTGTACCAGGATGCAATTGACATTCTGTTGCCAGATGCTTATTCCGATGCGATCAAAGAAACTAATCTTGAGCCGGTTGACCGTCCTGAGATTGAAGTTGAGCAATTCGCAAAAGGCGAAACATTCAAATTCAAAGCAAAAGTTATCGTTAAGCCAGAAGTTACACTTGGCGAATACAAAGGCTTGGAAGTTGAATCCGTTGTTTCTGAAGTTACAGAAGAGGAAATCGCAGCTGAACTTGAGCGTTTGCAACAGCGTCATGCTGAGCTTACTGTTGTTGAAGAAGGCGCAGCGGCTAACGGCGACATCACAGTTATCGATTTCGACGGTTATGTAGACGGCGAAGCGTTTGAAGGCGGAGCAAGCGAGCGTTATTCACTAGAGCTTGGTTCGAATTCCTTTATTCCAGGTTTCGAAGAGCAAGTGGTTGGCATGCAAATCGGAGATTTCAAGGACATTGAAGTTAATTTCCCTGAGAGCTACCATGCAGAGCACCTCGCAGGCAAACCAGCTGTGTTCAAAGTGAAGCTTCACGAAATCAAACGCAAAAGCTTGCCAACGCTAGACGATGAGTTTGCAAAAGACGTAAGCGAGTTCGATACGCTTGAAGAGTACAAGCAGGATCTCGTTAGCAAACTTAAAGAGCGCAAAGATCAAGAAGGCGAACAAGCTCGCGAAACAGCAGTTGTTGACAAAGCTACGGCAGCAGCAGATGTTGAAATTCCAGAGCCAATGATCGTGACTGAAACGGATTACATGATCAAAGATTTCGAAAACCGTCTTAAAATGCAAGGCATGAACATGGACCTATACTTCCAATTCTCCGGTCAAAACGAATCTGTTCTTCGCGATCAAATGCGCGCAGATGCTGAGAAACGCGTTCGCAACAACCTTGTGCTTGATGCAATTGCTAAAGCAGAAAACATCGTTGCAAACGACGAAGATTTGAACGAAGAGCTTGAGAAGCTGTCCAAATCATACAACCGTCCTTCTGCTGAGCTTCGCGACATTTTTGAGAAAAACGGAAATCTTAGCAACTTGCAGGAAGATATTGCACTTCGCAAAACAATTAAGTTCTTGCTTGAAAACAGCAAAGCTGTTTAATAGCCACATACGAATAATTGAATAAATGCTTCACTCAGGATAAGGCACGTCGTTGATACGTGCCTTATTTTGACCCTACATATGGAAATGTGCTTGTTTTGGAGGCTAAACTCCGTACATATCGAACGGCCGGCGTCGTATAATGTATTAGTGGAAAAATGACATGAATACGATGACGTGTTACAATAAGTAAGTAACCAAAGTCATAAACGAAAAGAGGTTGGTCGCATGAATCTAGTACCGATCGTAGTCGAACAAACGAATCGCGGGGAACGTTCTTACGATATTTACTCCCGTTTGCTGAAGGACCGTATCATTTTCCTTGGGAGCGCAATCGATGATGATGTTGCAAACTCCATCATTGCACAGCTGCTGTTTCTGGCGGCCGACGACCCAGAGAAAGACATTCATCTATACATTAACTCTCCCGGCGGCTCCGTGACTGCGGGAATGGGTATTTTTGATACGATGCAATATATTAAGCCTGAGGTGTCCACGATTTGTATGGGCATGGCAGCAAGCATGGGTTCGCTGCTTCTTACAGCGGGAGCGAAGGGCAAGCGTTTTGCGCTTCCTAACGCTGAGGTTATGATCCATCAACCACTTGGCGGCGTACGCGGTCAAGCATCTGATATCAAAATCCATGCTGATTGGATTTTGAAAACGAAACAAAAGCTAAACCAAATTTACGTAGACCGCACCGGACAGCCTTATGAAAAAATCGACCGAGATACCGACCGTGACAACTTCATGAGCGCGGAAGAGGCTCTTGCCTACGGTTTGATTGACAAGGTGATTACTGCACCGGTATCGACGATTTAATCGAAGGGGTGATTACATGTTTAAATTCAACGACGAAAAAGGCCAGTTGAAATGTTCTTTCTGCGGCAAATCGCAGGATCAAGTACGTAAATTGGTTGCCGGTCCTGGCGTCTATATATGCGATGAGTGCATTGAGCTTTGTACCGAAATTGTTGAGGAAGAACTCGGCAATGAGGAAGAGCTTGATCTTAAGGATATTCCGAAACCGAAAGATATCCGGGCTATTCTGGATTCTTATGTCATCGGTCAAGAGTTTGCGAAAAAATCGTTGTCTGTAGCGGTTTATAACCATTACAAACGGATTAATTCCGGAAGCAAAATCGAAGACGTAGAATTGCAAAAGAGTAACATTTTGCTGCTAGGTCCTACGGGCTCAGGTAAAACGCTGCTAGCTCAAACGATGGCTAAAATTTTGAATGTTCCATTTGCAATTGCAGATGCAACTTCGCTAACAGAAGCAGGTTATGTGGGCGAAGACGTTGAGAACATTTTGCTTAAGCTCATTCAAGCTGCAGATTATGATGTGGAAAAAGCGGAACGCGGCATTATTTATATCGATGAGATCGATAAAGTAGCTCGCAAATCGGAAAACCCATCCATTACGCGCGATGTTTCTGGTGAAGGTGTTCAGCAAGCATTGCTCAAAATATTGGAAGGTACAGTTGCATCCGTTCCTCCGCAAGGTGGGCGCAAGCATCCGCATCAAGAATTCATTCAAATCGATACAACGAATATTTTGTTCATTTGCGGCGGCGCATTCGATGGCCTCGAATCATTGATCAAACGTCGTATCGGTAAGAAAGTTATCGGCTTTAGCTCTACAGGCGAATTGCAGAAGGATCTTAAAGCTGGTGAATACCTCACGATGGTATTGCCAGAGGATCTGCTCAAATTCGGTTTGATTCCGGAGTTTGTAGGCCGTCTGCCTATCATTTCAACGCTTGAGCCGCTTGATGAGCCTGCACTCGTTCGGATTTTATCCGAGCCGAAGAACGCGCTTGTGAAGCAATATCAGAAGCTGCTTGAAATGGACAATGTGAAGCTTGATTTCGAACCGGCTGCACTTGATGCTATTGCGAAAGAGGCAATTAAGCGCAACACCGGAGCTCGTGGCTTGCGTGCGATT
This sequence comes from Paenibacillus sp. 01T424, assembly GCF_056398745.1. Lineage (NCBI taxonomy): Bacteria > Bacillati > Bacillota > Bacilli > Caryophanales > Paenibacillaceae > Paenibacillus > Paenibacillus sp. 01T424. Next base: position 16,736 of record NZ_JBFTPZ010000037.1, read on the forward strand.
ATTGAAAGCATTATGCTGGAAGTTATGTACGAGGTACCATCACGCGATGATCTAAGTACATGCCTAATCACTGAGCAAACCGTTCAAGAAAAAATCATGCCTGAGCTTACCGCTAAGAAAAGCAAGAAGAAAGAAGAGAGTGCGTAAGCCAGCACTCCAATATAAGAAGCTATAAGTCTAGGCTTATAACTTAACTTATATATGACCGCGAAACGAGCTGTTTCCGCTACATTGTAATGGAATGGGAGCAGCCGTTTACGCTTGACTACCGTCATTGTTTCCACCCAGCCGCGCGGTTTCTAAAACCGCCAGTCAAAGGGTGGACTTTGCCGTTCATGGGAGAGATAAGCTTATGTACTTACGTCAAGATACGGTACCGGTTAAAGTCGGCAATCTAACGATTGGCGGCAGTAACGAAGTGATTATTCAAAGTATGTGTACGACGAAGACTGCTGATGTCGAAGCTACTGTTGCGGAAATACTAGGACTTGAAGAAGCTGGCTGCCAGCTTGTCCGGGTTACTGTCAACAACAAGGAAGCGGCGGAAGCGATTAAGGAAATCAAGAAACGCATTCATATTCCGCTAGTTGCGGATATTCATTTTGATTATCGCTTGGCACTGCTAGCTATCGAGAACGGCATCGACAAAGTGCGGATTAATCCGGGCAACATCGGTCGCCGCGAACGCATCGAAGCGGTTGTTAAGGCTTGTAAGGAAAAAGGCATCCCGATCCGGATTGGCGTCAACGCTGGTTCATTAGAAAACCATTTGCTAGAAAAGTACGGTTACCCGACGCCGGAAGCAATGGTAGAGAGCGCGTTGTTCCATATCGGTATTTTGGAGGAGCTCGATTTCCACGATATTATCGTATCTCTTAAAGCATCGGATGTTCCAATGGCCATTGCTGCTTACTCGATGGCGGCAAAAGTCATTAAGTATCCGCTCCACCTAGGCATTACAGAAGCTGGAACGCTGCACACAGGCACGATTAAGAGCTCCGCTGGTATTGGTGCTTTGCTCGCGCTTGGCATTGGCAACACGCTGCGTATCAGCCTTAGCGCTGACACGGTAGAGGAAGTCAAGGTTGCTCGTGAGCTTCTTAAAACCTTTGGTCTAATTACAAATGCTGCAACACTCGTTTCCTGCCCTACTTGCGGTCGTCTAGATATCGATCTGTTTTCGATTGCAAATGAGGTAGAAGATTATATTTCAAAAATTAAAGTGCCAATCAAGGTTTCTGTGCTTGGTTGTGCGGTCAATGGTCCAGGCGAGGCTCGTGAAGCGGATATCGGTATCGCTGGCGCTAGAGGCGAGGGCATGCTTTTCCGTTATGGGGAGCTCATTCGCAAGGTGCCAGAAGCTGAATTGCTGTCTGAGCTAAAGAAGGAAATTGACGAAATCGTACGCGTTTTTGAAGCGACGGGCGAAATACCTGGCCGCAAGCATCATACACCTGCATAATCATTTATGAAAAGGTTTATTTACGTCATTTGCAGACGTGAGTAAGCCTTTTTTTTGTTGATAAAAAGGAGGGAAGTTTTGTTTAACGCTTCCTATGATGAATGTGATGTTAGGCTTATATTGTACTTTATACTTTTCGTGATAATAGGATATTCCTCTAAGTGACGAGCTTCGCTAAAGTAATTTCCCCTTTCCCAACCCGAGGTTTCGAAATAAAGAGAATTGCTTGTGAAAAATAACAGCATTAACGGTTATTACCACATCGTAGAGGCAATACTATTTTATACGCATGTTTATTAAGGTTAGCTATGTACATTGAAATCAACGAAGCAGGTCTAAGTTCTTCTCTTAAGCCTTCTTGTAGTTGCATGATTAGCTAGAAAGGTATGAAAATGAAGCAAGATAATTAATTATTATTTCCATTTAAGGATTATATTCCTGCGGAAATGATCGTCACTATTCAAATGGCTACAGCCGTTTACGCTTGAAATATTAGAATGAAAATAGCTGATCATTTTCATAAGAATCTTATATTTCTACGCGAAACGAGCCTACACTATTTCATCGGCTACAGCCGTTTACGCTTGAAATATAAGGATGAAAATAGATGATTATTTTCATAAGAATCTTATATTTCTACGTGAAACGAAGTTTACACTATTTCATCGGCTACAGCCGTTTACGCTTGAAATATAAGAATGAAAATAGATGATTATTTTCATAAAAAGCTTATATTTCTACGCGAAACGAGCCTACACTATTTAGACGGTTTCAGCCGTTTACGCTTGAAAGGAGCGGATTACTAATGAGTTTAAGTGTTGTATTAATGTTGATTCAAGTGTTTTTTGCAGTTGTTATCGGCTTGTATTTCTGGAATTTGCTGCGCAATCAGAAGACGAACCGCTCGGCCGTTGATCGTGAGTCTCGCAAGGAGATGGACAAGCTCAGAAAGCTTAGGAGTGTATCGCTTACGAAGCCCTTATCGGAGAAGACAAGGCCGCAAGCGATGCAGGACATTGTTGGCCAACGTGACGGTCTGCGTGCCTTAAAGGCGGCGCTGTGCAGCGCAAACCCTCAGCATGTTATCATTTATGGCCCTCCAGGTGTTGGGAAGACCGCTGCGGCGCGTGTCGTGCTGGAGGAAGCCAAAAAAAATCCATCCTCGCCGTTTTTGCCTGAAGCGAAATTTACAGAGATCGATGCGACAACCGCTAGGTTTGATGAGCGCGGAATAGCTGATCCGCTAATCGGCTCGGTTCATGATCCTATTTATCAAGGTGCAGGTGCGATGGGTGTAGCAGGTATTCCTCAACCTAAGCCAGGCGCTGTGACGAAGGCGCATGGCGGGATCTTGTTTATTGACGAAATAGGTGAATTGCATCCGATTCAAATGAATAAATTGTTAAAGGTACTGGAAGATCGTAAAGTGTTTCTGGAGAGCGCGTATTATAATTCGGAGGATTCGAATATACCAGTGTATATTCATGATATCTTCCAAAACGGCCTGCCTGCTGATTTCCGTCTAGTCGGTGCAACAACACGGTCGCCGCAGGAAATTCCGCCAGCTATCCGTTCGCGCTGCATGGAGGTGTTTTTTCGTCCGCTGCTTGCTGAGGAGATTGGCTTAGTAGCAGAAAACGCAGTGAAAAAAATTGGCTTTGCTCCTTGTCCTGAAGCGATCGATGTCGTCAAGCGATATGCGACGAACGGACGCGAAGCGGTTAACGTCATTCAGCTAGCTGCGGGTGTAGCTCTATCCGAAAAAAGGGACAGCATCGCTGCGGGCGATATTGAATGGGTTGTAAACAGCAGTCAAATTCCACCGCGTCCAGATCGCAAGGTGCCGGATGCACCGCAAATCGGTTTCGTAAATGGCCTTGCTGTATATGGTCCAAATATGGGCACGCTGCTCGAAATCGAAGTAAGCGCAATTCCTGCTGCTTCTGGCAAAGGTCTGTTTACAATAACAGGCGTTGTAGACGAAGAGGAGCTTGGCGGAGGATCGCGGACGCTTAGAAGAAAAAGTATGGCAAAGGGCTCAGTCGAAAACGTAATTACAGTTTTGAGACGTATCGGGCTTAATCCGCAGGATTTTGACTTGCATATCAACTTCCCTGGCGGTACGCCAATTGATGGCCCTTCTGCCGGTATTGCGATGGCAACAGCTATTACATCAGCAATAAAAGGCATTCCAATTGACAATAAACTGGCCATGACAGGTGAAGTTGGCATACATGGAAACGTAAAACCAGTTGGCGGCGTATTAGCTAAAGTTGAGGCAGCTTTCCAAGCTGGTGCGAAAACAGTCATTATTCCGAGGGAGAACTGGCAAGCGATTTTTGCAGACTTGGAAGGTCTTAAGGTCATTCCTGTCGAAAAGGTGGAAGAAGTGTTCAAGTTTGTGTTTCCAGATACTGAAGTGTCCCCTGTGCGGGTCGAAGCTCCGCTTGGAACCGATCTTTTTATCGCTTCAGCCGTTCCGTATTTGCAGGCTGATTCCGTAGAATGATAAACTAGGGTAGACGTTAACAATTGGAGGTGCTGGTGTGGGACCTAGTAAATCGAAAGGTCGTCGGCTGCCCTTGCTTCCGCTTAGAGGGCTACTCGTTTATCCCAGCATGGTGCTCCACCTTGATGTGGGTAGGGACAAATCGGTTCGAGCGTTAGAACGCTCGATGGTCGAAGATCATATGATATTGCTTTGTTCACAGTCTGAAGTGAACATTGAGGAGCCGACTGAGGAAGATATATATAAAGTTGGCACCATAGCAAAAGTAAGGCAAATGCTGAAGCTGCCTAACGGCACGATCCGTGTGCTGGTGGAAGGCGTATCGCGTGCTGAGATTTTGGACTATTTGCCGAACGACGAGTTTTATGAAGTATCTGTAAAAGAATTGCCGGAGCAGGAGACGGATGATCCTGAAGTCGATGCGCTTATGCGCTCGGTCTTGAACCAATTCGAGCATTATATTTCATTATCGAAGAAGGTTACGCCTGAAACCTATGCGGCGGTTTCCGACATTGATGATCCGGGCCGCCTTGCGGATGTCATTACGAGCCATCTTTCGCTGAAAATCAAGGATAAGCAGGATATTCTTGAAACCGTAGATGTCGGAGCTCGACTAGAGAAGCTGCTCGACATCTTGAACAACGAGCGCGAAGTGCTGGAGCTTGAGCGCAAAATAAACCAACGCGTCAAGAAACAGATGGAAAAGACGCAAAAGGAATATTATTTGCGCGAGCAAATGAAGGCGATCCAGAAGGAGCTCGGAGAGAAGGAAGGCCGTGCTGGCGAGGTCGAGGAGCTGCGTGCGCAGCTGGCCGAGGCAGGCGTGCCTGATCTCGTGAAAGAGAAGATCGAGAAGGAAATTGATCGACTCGAGAAAATGCCGTCCACCTCTGCAGAAGGCGGCGTCATTCGCAATTATATCGATTGGCTGCTTTCTTTGCCTTGGAGCAAGACGACCGAAGATGATTTAAGCTTGAGCAAAGCAGAAGCGATTCTTAATGATGACCATTATGGTCTAGAAAAGCCGAAAGAGCGGGTGCTTGAATATTTGGCGGTTCAGAAGCTAGTCAAGCAGCTAAAGGGTCCAATCCTTTGCTTGGTAGGCCCGCCGGGTGTTGGTAAAACTTCGCTTGCCCGTTCGATTGCCAAATCTCTTGGTCGTAAGTTTGTGCGTATCTCGCTTGGCGGGGTGCGAGACGAAGCAGAGATCCGCGGTCACAGGCGGACTTATGTAGGCGCTATGCCAGGAAGAATTATTCAAGGCATGAAGACGGCAGGTTCTTCAAATCCTGTATTTTTGCTGGATGAGATTGACAAAATGGCGATGGATTTCCGTGGAGATCCAGCTTCAGCGCTTCTAGAAGTGCTCGATCCAGAACAAAACAACACGTTCAGCGATCATTATGTAGAAGTGCCATTTGATCTATCTAATGTGATGTTCGTAACGACCGCGAATGCGATGCACAATATTCCTCGTCCGCTGCTTGATCGGATGGAGGTCTTGTATATTCCAGGATATACGGAGCTTGAGAAGCTGCAAATCGGTAATCGTTATCTATTGCCGAAGCAGAAAAAGGAACATGGCTTGACCGAGGAACAGCTCATTGTCTCGGAAGAGGTATTGCTCCAGCTGATTAGGGAATATACGAGGGAATCCGGCGTTCGAAATTTAGAGCAGCAAATTGCAGCAGTGTGCCGTAAGGCAGCGAAACGATTTGTTGCAAATGAGCAAACGGAATCCTCCGAGCCATTTGAAGTTACGAGTGAGGAGCTCAAGGAATTGCTGGGCCCTTCGAAGTTCCGTTATGGCCTAGCTGAGAGCGAGAATCAGATCGGAGCGGTGACTGGTCTTGCGTGGACTGAGGTAGGTGGAGATACGCTTGTCATTGAAGTCACAGTAATGCCGGGTAGCGGAAAACTAACGTTAACTGGTAAACTAGGTGATGTCATGAAGGAATCTGCTCAAGCGGCATTCAGTTACACTCGCTCGAAAGCGCTTGAGCTGGGCATTGACCCAAGCTTTCATGAGAAAAATGATATTCATATTCATATTCCAGAGGGTGCGATTCCAAAGGATGGTCCATCAGCAGGCATTACGATTGCAACAGCGCTTATCTCCGCGCTTACAAACCGCTATGTGGATAAGGAAGTGGCGATGACGGGCGAAATTACGCTCAGAGGCCGCGTGCTTCCGATTGGCGGTTTGAAGGAAAAATCGCTGGCAGCGCATCGTGCAGGCATTCGCAAAATATTGTTGCCGAAAGAAAATGAACGGGATCTAGGGGATATTCCCGATAGCGTACGACATGATATGCAATTTTTTCCTGTCAGTCATATGGATGAAGTGCTGCAGCATGCGTTGCTTCCGGTTCAAACGGAAGAGAAAGCAGGTACAACGATTTTATGAAAATTACACAAGCAGAATTCATCATCAGCGCAGTAAAACCACATCAATACCCAGAGGACGCCTTGCCAGAGATAGCTCTGGCAGGGCGTTCGAATGTCGGAAAATCTTCATTGATTAATAAACTTATTTTACGCAAAAACTTAGCTAGAACGAGCTCGCAGCCAGGCAAAACGCAGCAGCTTAATTACTACCGCGTGAATGACCTTATTTATTTGGTTGATTTTCCGGGGTATGGCTATGCTAAGGTTTCCAAAACTCAGCGCTTGCAGTTTGGCGAAATGATTGAACGTTATATCCGTGACCGTGAGCCGCTCAAGCTTCAGCTGCTGGTCATCGATATTCGTCATGAACCGTCTCTGCTCGATCAGCAAATGTACAAATGGCTGAAGCATTATGAAATCCCAACATGCGTCGTTGCGACCAAGGCGGATAAAATTCCGAAGTCGAAGTGGGACAAGCATATTAAAATGATCAAAAAAACGCTTGAAGTCGACCCAAGCGATTCCGTCGTATTATTCTCGTCTGAATTAGGGCTTGGACGCGAGCAACTATGGGACATCATAACTGAAGCGATTGCTACATGAGGTAGCAAGACCAGCAAGTTATTCTATAAAGCAGAGGATTTAGTGAAATAGTCGGCATTCCTCGTGAATTCTACCGTTATTTTGTGGAATATGCGAGAATATCGGGGATGAACGACAGGAATAAAATGATAAGATCACGTATAATATACTTAAGCAACAAGACCAAAGTTAAAGACCAAAGCGTGCAAGTTCAAAGAATTGAGGAGATTTTTATGGCTAAGCGGCTAGCCACAGAGTATGTAAATGCCAAACTGCAATTGACGAATGAAGAGATGGCTGAGTTTATCCGTTCATTTGAAGAGCAACAAATACACCTTCAGGTGTTGGTGCTTGACAATGGGAATCAGGAGCTCGTTCTCGAAGATGTAGCAGGGAGGGAAGAAGTCCGACTGACCTTTGAACGTCAACAAGACTATTACGTGTGCGTATTATCTTGCCGTCTTGTGCAACCGAGGCTGACCAATGCTATGCGAAAAGCTCTTTCAGCTTTCCGTGGCAACGCGATCGTCAACCGAATCTACAGTCATTATACGATGATCTATCATTATAAGAATGGTTCCGTTCACCAAATTGTCGAAAGCTCGAGCACAGGGGAGCGCATTGTATTCGAATTCAAGGATACACTTGGCCAACTGGAGCGTGTGTTCCAAAGTCGTTTGATCGAGCGGGAAATCGGATTGTTAAGCAATGCAGTCAATGAATTGCTAGATCTTCGCAACCAAACGAAGGATGCTGAAGAAATTAGCAAAATCGATGAGCGTTTAACCGATCTGACTCGCAAGCTCTTCATCCTTGAAGCTTAAACCATTTAGGAAATCTTGATTAAAGAGGCTGCTTTCGCAGCCTCTTTTTTTTGTTTTCAAAATATTGCATCTATGAATTTTGCAACATTTTGCGTGTTTAAACAGTTAGTATCAGGGTAAGGCGAGTGGATAGCATCTTAGTTTTTTATACAACAAGGAGATGAATAGGAATGAATCAAACCAAACGATTTAAACAATTTGCTATCGGAATATCATTTGCGATCGCATTATCTTTAACAGCGTGCAGCAATAAGGATACAGGAGCAGATCAAGTGCCGCCGCCGGCAACGGAGATGCCGAGCAATCAGCCAGAGACAAGTACACCGGCTTCACCGGACACCAAGCCAAGCGTCCCGCCTTCTGAACAGCCTAATGAGCAACCAGGCGGTAATGGCGCTGAGGAGCCGTCTAGCGGCTCTGAGGCCGGAGAAACGATCAGCTCAGTCTATGCGCTTGCGAAGGAAGGCAAAGTTCCAGGTTCCGATTATGCTGCCCATATCGCATTATTCGATGATATAGAGAAAAAATGGGGCAAGCCTGATACCAACGAATCCGCTGGGAAAGGGATGTACGCTGCCTACAAAGATAAAGGGATTACATTTGGATACAACAAAGGCATGCTTGTTTATGATGTAAGATCTTATTCGAAAAAGCTTCAAGGCATTACATTGAAAGACATAGAGATCGCGCTTGGGTCTGCTGATGAAAAAACGGTTAACGGTACGGATGACATTTATACCTATGAGGTCAATAAACAATATCAGCTTAAATTTATTTTGGCTGAAGCAACTGGCAAGGTGGATCACATCTCTGTATACAGTCCGCAGGACGCAAAAAATAATATGGCGGGATGATCGCACAGCCCATTGCGAGATAAGCTTCAACGTCATACATTGAAAACGGGGCTGGCAATGAAAGGTTATTTCCATCCTTTAGAAAAAAAGTATTGCAATTATCCCGGATAGATGTTATTTTTATTCTCGTTGAAAAGATTGTTGATGTTAATAATAGGAACCAGGATTCACTCAGGACATTGTTATGTTGCGAGAGATTAATCCCTCGAGAAGTGAATGACGTAGGTCCTAGCGGATGAAATTTTTCAAACATTTTATTCCTAGGAAGGGGGAACCGGAAGATGGAATACTCAACTTTCGGAAGACACGTTGCTGTTGATACTTGGGGTGTAGACTTTGATCTACTGAACAGCGCTGAATTTTTGCAATCACACATGGTAGAGGCTGCAGAGGCTTGTGGTGCTACTGTATTGTCGGTTCAAGCCAAACAATTCGATCCTCAAGGCGCAACTGTGCTCGTGCTGCTGTCGGAGAGTCACCTCTCGATTCATACGTATCCTGAGAGAGGTTTTGCTGCGCTTGATTGTTATACTTGCGGCGAAACTGTAGATCCTCAGCTTGCGATCGACTACATGCTCGCTGTACTGAAGCCAAAAGCGACGTATGCGAAGAAGCTTGTACGCGGTATGGGCGAACTGCAAGTAGAAGAGCCAAAAATGAAACAAACTGAGCTCGTTTAAGAGCTTTAAAACTTATTGYTCATAGCGAAATAACCATGGATGGTATCCATGGTTATTTCTTTGTAGTAAAAGGGAATAATGAGTCTGTACTTTTCAAATATTATTCATAAATGAACATTATCTGAATGTTTTACTATGCTATAATTATCGATAACATCAATGCTTGATCGCTTAAAGAGAAGGAGGCAGGTGACCGCGCATGCACATTATCGCAGTAGGACTGAATTACCGAACGGCTCCCGTAGAAGTAAGAGAACAATTTGCGTTCGCAGAACGGGATTTGCCGGAAGCATTAATACAGCTCATTCAGACACAAAGCATAATGGAATGTGTCATAGTAGCGACCTGCAATCGGACGGAGCTTTATGCAGTTRTAGATAGGCACCATCTATGCGGGCATTACATTCGAAGCTTTATGGAGAAGTGGTTTAAGCTGCCTAGGCAGCACTTCACCAACCATTTATATATGTATGAGGACGAGAAGGCGATTGATCATTTATTCCGAGTAACGAGCGGACTTGATTCCATGGTCATCGGCGAGACTCAAATTTTGGGACAAGTAAAAACAGCTTTTCAGCTCGCACAGCAGCAGAAGACGACAGGTACAGTTTTTAATATGCTGTTTAAACAGGCGGTTACGATGGCCAAGCGTGCCCATTCCGAAACGTCAATTGGCGAATCTGCAGTTTCTGTGAGCTACGCTGCCGTTGAGCTTGGGAAACGGATTTTCGGACAATTCAACAAAAAAACGGTTATGGTCATTGGTGCGGGTGAAACGGGCGAACTGACTGCCAAGCATCTGTACACGAATGGCGCAGATCGCGTCGTTGTTGTAAATCGCACCTATGAGCGGGCAACACAGCTGGCAGACAAGTTTAATGGAATCGCATGGTCGATGGAAGAAGCAGTGGATAAGCTTCATGAAGCAGACATTATTATCAGCTCCACTGGCTCGAAAGAATATGTGTTAACGCGCAAACAGGTTGCAGAAGCTATGCAGCGTAGAAAAGCGAAGCCGCTCTTTATGATTGATATTGCGGTCCCGCGTGATTTGGACCCTTCGATTGCTGCCGTTGATAATGTATTCTTGTATGATATTGATGATTTAGAGGGCATCGTGGAAAGCAATCTCGCGCATAGGCGTCAAGAGGCTGCCAAAATTGAAGCGATGATTACCGAAGAAATTGAAGTGTTCGAGCAGTGGTACAAAACGCTTGGCGTTGTTCCCCTTATTCGAACTTTGCAATCCAAAGCAGCAGGCATTCACGAGGAAACGATGAACAGTTTGACGAATAAATTGCCTGATCTCGGCGAGCATGAGCTTAAAGTAATCCGTAAGCTAACAAAAAGCATCGTTAACCAAATGATGCAGGATCCTATTTTACGAATTAAAGAAATGGCTGGCGAGAAGCGGGCAGACGAAGCGATGGATATGTTCGTTAAGCTGTTTGCACTCGAGGAAGATCTTGCTAAAGCGCGTCAAGCGGAGCTTGAAGCGGCAACAGATACTGTCGCTGCTGCAAAAAAGAAAAATGTTCAACCCCATGCAGCTGCGGCGGTATTAGCACCTATTACAAGGTAGAGGGCTGCTAGGTGGAGGAGCTATGGAGACGCAAAACTTTTTATATGATGCGATACTTTATATTTACGCCCTGAGCCTGCTGTTTTATTTCTCCGACTTCATGAATGCAAGTCGGAGAGCGAAACGGATGGGTACAGGGCTGCTTATTTTTGTTTGGGTATTACAGACTGGTTACCTTGTTACTCGCATCGTATCTCATTTGCAAATGACGGAAGTATCAACCTTTGAATACTGGTTAGGCTTTTCTTGGCTTTTAGTTACCATTTCGCTAGTGATCAGTCGATTTATTAAAATTGATTTCATTGTGTTTTTTGTAAATGTTGTTGGTTTTGCGGTGTTGGCGCTTAACCTGTATAGTGACCCTGGAAATGGCGAGTCGCTTAAAGTTTGGGAAACAACAAGAGAGCTATTATACATTCATATCAGTCTCGTTTTGCTTGCGTATGCTGCATTAACCATAGGCGCTTTGTTCGCCGGCATGTATTTGTTTTTGCATAATCAGCTGAAACGAAAGCGCTGGTCAAACTTTGTGCGCAGATTGCCAAGCCTCGATATGATTGAGCGTTATGGAGATCGAGCAGTCATTGTTGGCGTTCCATTGTTTGCAATGTCGCTTGCGATTGCGGTGACGTCTATACTTGTCGAAAGACGGTTTGCGTTGTTGATTGACTGGAAGGTACTGTCTTCCTTTGGAACCTTGGTCATGTACATTATTTATGTGTACCAGAGAGCGATGCTCAAACGTCCCGGATTGCAATTGGCCCGCTTTTATATTATTTCGTTTGGTTTGCTGCTTCTGAATTTGTTTACTAATTATTTCTCCTCCTTTCATTAACGAGAATTGACTGCTGGAGGCAAGGACGGCAATGAATGGTTTATATCCAATTTTCATGCAGCTTAAAGGCAAACGCTGCGTTATAATCGGCGGCGGAAGCGTGGCGCAGCGAAAGCTGCAAGGGCTGCTGGCTGCTGGAGCGGATGAAATATGGGTCATCAGCCCGTCATTAACTCCTCAACTCGTGAGTTTGGCTTCCGACGGGGAAATCAACTGGTTCCAGCGAGAATACAATGATGGCGATCTTGCTGGTGCATCGTTAGTGTTTGCGGCAACAAACGATAAACGTTTAAATGCGGAGATTGCGGCCGCCGCCGATCGGCTTGGCATTTTAGTAAACGCGGTGGATGATGCGGACAAAGGCTCGTTTATTTCACCTTCGATTGTCAGGCGTGGAGATTTGCTGCTGGCGGTTACTGCTTCAGGTGCAAGCCCGGCATTGTCTCAGCAAATAAAGAAAGAGCTTGCAGCGCTTTATGGCCCGGAATACGAAGAAATAACTATAGTAATGCGACGCTTTCGGGAGAAAGTGTTAAACAGCTTGCTTGATGAACAGGAGAGACAATCCGTGCTGAAGCTTGCGGCCGAAGAGGCAGCGACGCTAAAGCGGATCAATATTGATATGGATGAATGGCTGCAAAGCTTGCTTCATCGGATAGACAGGGGGCTTACATAATGGCAACAACTAACCAAGGACAACGAATTATCGTGGTAGGAACAAGGCAAAGCGCACTTGCGCTTACACAAACGGGACAAGTGATCGATGAACTGACACGCATAAGTGAGAAGCATGGGTTTGATTATAAGTTTGAAGTGAAAAAAATAGTAACAAAAGGTGATCGCATACTTGATGTTACGCTGTCTAAAGTAGGTGGAAAAGGGCTGTTCGTTAAGGAAATCGAACAAGCACTTGCAGACGGTGTAATTGATTTGGCCGTTCACAGCATGAAGGACATGCCTTATGAGCTTCCAGAAGGGTTAATAAATGGAGCGATTCCAAGACGCGTCGATCCTAGAGATTGCCTTATCACTCGTGAAGGCGGCGGATTGTCTGAATTGCCTCTAGGTGCGAGAGTGGGAACGAGCAGCCTGCGCAGATCCTGCCAGCTTAAAAACGCGAGACCTGATCTTCAGCTTGAGTCCATAAGGGGCAATATAGATTCCCGTATTCGCAAATTAGAAACCGAAGGTTTCGATGCGGTTGTGCTTGCTGCAGCTGGTCTGAAACGCATGGGATGGGAAGATCGCATATCTGCGAACATTCCTGTTGATGTATGCTTGCCTGCTGTAGGACAAGGCGCACTTGGCATTGAATGCCGCGAGAATGATGAACAAGTTCGAGAGCTGCTTTCCCTTCTTAACGATGATGAAACCGAGGTTACGGTACGAGCTGAGCGAAGCTTCCTTGGTTCACTGAATGGTGGATGCCAGGTGCCGATAGGCGCATATTGCACATTAGGTGATGAGCTCCCAGGCCAAAGCGGGAAACATGAGCTTATCCTGACGGGCATGGTCGGATCGCCGGACGGAGCAACGCTGCTGAAAGAAGTGATGAAGGGAATTGATCCTGAACAGCTTGGTCGTGATGTTGCAGATGCACTCATTGCACGCGGCGCAGACCGTATTTTAGCTGAAATTGGGGGATGACGGGCTTGGACAAGGGGAAGGTATATTTAGTTGGCGCCGGACCGGGAGATCCGAAGCTGATTACGGTGCGCGGACTGCAATGCTTGGAGGAATGTGAGGTTGTCGTTTACGATCGCTTGGCAAGCCCGAGATTGCTCCGGTACGTGAAGCCGGGAGCGGAGAGAATTTACGTCGGCAAGCTGCCAGACCGTCATACAATGAAGCAGGAGGAAATCAACCAGCTTCTTGTCGATTTGGCGCTGCAAGGCAAGATCGTTACACGTCTGAAAGGCGGAGATCCTACGATTTTTGGACGAGTTGGAGAAGAAGCCGAGCTTCTTTATGATAACGGAATCGAGTTCGAAATCGTGCCAGGCATTACCTCGGCAATCGCAGTTCCCGCTTACGCAGGCATTCCAGTCACACATCGTGATATGGCATCATCCTTGTCCATTATTACGGGTCATGAGAGTCCGGATAAGCTTGACCGCTCCATTCATTGGGATAAAGTAACGAATGCTACTGGAACCCTTATTTTTCTAATGGGTGTTGCCAAAATAGGATATATTTCTGATCAGCTCATGAAGCATGGCAAGCCGCCGAAAACGCCAGTTGCGCTTATTCGCTGGGGAACGAGAGTTGAACAGCGTACCATTGTTGGCACGCTGGAAACCATTGAGGGGATTGTCAAAGCAGCGAATTTCCAGCCGCCTGCTGTCATTGTGGTAGGCGATGTTGTACTGCAGAGAGAGAAGCTGAAATGGTATGAGAACAAGCCGCTATTTGGCTTGCGTATACTCGTTACACGAGCTAGAGCACAGGCAAGCGAGCTAGCTGAACAGATTGAAACGCTTGGCGGGGAGCCTTGCGAGTTTCCAGTCATTGAAACGATTGAACCAACGGACCCCGTTGTTGTAGCTAACTTAAAGGAACAGTTGGAGCAGGCAGAAAAATATGAGTGGCTAATGTTTACGAGTGTAAACGGCGTGGAGTACTTTTTTGGATGGCTGCGTAAATTTAATATCGATATTAGGAGATTTTTTGGTGCGAGAATTGCAGCAGTTGGTCCTAAGACAGCTGAGGCGCTTGCAAAGCGCGGCTTAGTGGTTGATGAGCTGCCTGTAAAGTTCCATGCGGAAGGCTTGCTGGACAAGCTGGCGCCGCAGCTGAAGGCCGGAGAACGAGTGCTGCTGCCTCGAGGAGATCTTGCACGCGAGGTATTGCCCCGTGAGCTGAAGGAAATGGGACTTGTGCCAACGGAAATCGATGTTTATGAAACGGTCATTGTCGATGAGCAGGACGAGCTTGCCCTCGAATGGATTCGCGAGAAAGATATTCACATGATTACATTCACTAGTTCATCGACGGTGACCAATTTGCTTGAGGTATTGAGACGCAAGGGCGTTTCAGATCCAGTACAACTATTAGCGGACATTCCCATTGCGAGTATTGGCCCGCTTACAACAAAGACTGCACTAGAAGCAGGCTTGAAGGTTGCTATTGAGCCAGAAGATTCAACGCTGGATAGTATGCTTAAAGCAATCGTTGATTATCAGCAAAAACAACTTGCTAAGCTAGTCGAGGAGGAATACTAAGTGATGAGTTTCCCAACAGTAAGAAATCGCAGATTACGCAAAACGTCTGCTCTTCGGAGCATGGTAAGAGAAACCGTGCTGAGTGTAAATGATTTTATATATCCGATCTTCGTTACGCATGGTGTAAATATAAAAGAAGAAATTCCATCAATGCCGGGTGTATACCATCTGTCGATGGATCTTTTGGAGCAGGAGATTCGTGAAGTGGTTGCTTGCGGCATTCAATCGGTGCTGCTGTTCGGCCTTCCAGAATATAAAGATGCTTTGGGATCTTCGGCTTATGATGCGAACGGTATCGTTCAACAAGCGATAAAAGCAGTGAAGAAGTGGGCGCCGGAGCTTGTTGTTGTCGCTGACACTTGTTTATGCCAATTTACCGACCACGGTCATTGCGGCATCGTACATTTGCATGAGGAAACAGGCATAGCGGAAGTGGATAATGACTCCTCGCTTGATCTGCTCGTACAAACGGCGGTATCGCAAGCGGAAGCAGGAGCAGACATTATCGCACCTTCCAATATGATGGACGGCTTTGTGCTTGCTATTCGTGAAGGACTAGATGATGCTGGCTTTAGTGATGTTCCGATTATGTCTTACTCTGTTAAATTTTCTTCGGCTTACTACGGCCCTTTCCGTGATGCCGCACATTCGGCTCCACAATTCGGCGACCGCAAAACATACCAGATGGACCCAGCTAACGTACGCGAGGCACTTCGTGAAGCAGAGTCAGATATTGCTGAGGGTGCCGATATGCTAATGGTCAAGCCTGCTTTAGCTTACTTGGATATTTTGAGGCTGCTTAAGGATAAATATAATTTACCGGTTGTCGCTTATAACGTCAGCGCCGAATACTCGATGGTGAAAGCCGCTGCAGCTAATGGCTGGATCGATGAGCAATCGATCGTTCTAGAAACCTTGCTAGGCATGAAGCGTGCTGGTGCTGATCTCATTATTACGTACCATGCAAAGGATGCGGCACGTTGGTTGAAGGGAGAGGGGTAAGCAGATGAGTGAACAGTCGAACCTTAGAAATGATGCGCGCTCAGTAGAAGCTTTCGAAAGAGCGAAAAAAGTAATGCCAGGCGGTGTAAACAGCCCGGTTAGAGCATTCAAATCAGTGGGCTTGAACCCTGTCTATATGGAGCGGGGAGAAGGCAGCCGCATTTATGATATCGATGGCAACAGCTATATCGATTATGTAGCATCATGGGGCCCTCTCATTATGGGTCATGCCCATCCTGAAGTGATCGAAGCGATTAAACGTACGGCAGAGAAGGGGACAAGCTTCGGCGCCCCAACAGAGCTTGAAACATTGATGGCTGAGCTTGTTTGCGAGCGAGTACCTTCAGTTGATATCGTTCGCATGGTTAACTCCGGTACGGAAGCGACGATGAGCGCCATTCGGCTTGCTCGCGGTTATACGAAACGAAGCAGGATTTTGAAGTTCGAAGGCTCATATCATGGTCATGCGGATAGCTTGCTCATTAAAGCAGGCTCAGGCGTTGCGACGCTTGGTTTGCCTGACAGCCCGGGTGTACCGGAGCATGTAGCTTCGCATACGATTACGGTACCATACAACGATATTGAATCGGTAAAGCTTGCTTTCGAAAAATTCGGTGAGGAAATTGCTTGTGTCATCGTTGAACCGGTAGCTGGCAACATGGGCGTTGTTCCGCCATTGCCTGGTTTCTTGCAAGGGTTGCGCGACATTACAACGCAGTACGGTGCGGTTCTTATTTTTGACGAGGTAATGACGGGCTTCCGTGTTGGTTATAACTGCGCGCAAGGACTTTACGGTATTACGCCAGACCTTACTTGCTTTGGCAAAGTTATTGGCGGCGGATTGCCAGTCGGCGCATACGGCGGCAAACGGGAGCTTATGGAGATGATTGCACCGAGCGGACCTATCTATCAAGCGGGAACCTTATCAGGCAATCCGCTTGCGATGGCGGCAGGTTATGCAACATTGAATCTGCTAACCCCTGAAGTGTATGAGCATATGGAGCGTCAAGCAGTTAGGCTGCAGCTTGGTTTTGAAGCGAATGCGCGCAAACATGGCATTGCAAATACGATTAACCGTGTTGGATCGATGGTTTGTCCGTTCTTCACGGATACGTTTGTCATCAATTTCGAAACGGCAAAAACATCCGATCTAGAGCGCTTTAAGGCTTATTTTGCGGCGATGCTTGATTTGGGTGTAAGCATTGCTCCTTCACAATTTGAAGGCATGTTTGTTTCCGGGGTTCATACGAATGAGGATATAGATGCGACAATTGAAGCGCATGATATTGCGTTTAGCCGCTTGTAATATCGCTGTATTTTGAAATGAAGGCAAGAGGCTCGTAAGGAAGCGAAGTTGTTTTTTTACTTCGTTTACGATTGGGAGGAACGTTATATGATTGATGGTCAGATGAAGAGGAATGGACAATGGCTGGAGCTAGACTGGCTTGCTCTTGGCGCTGCGTCCTCTGATACCATTAATCCTGAATCGGAAAAGGATCCGGCAGCAACGCCGGAGCTTGCGCAGCCGCGGGCTGGCAGTCATCCGCACCTTGTGCGTCAGTGGCTGCTGGCCCGTTCCTTTTTTCCGCAGAAGTGGATTAATCGGTTGTTTTCAATTGGAGGCATTCAGTGGAACGGGGAGCAGCTGCAGCTGCTTGCTTTCCCGCCAGTAGATCCGCGCAGTGATGCTTCATATCGTCACCTGCGCAGGGATACTAAACTAAATATGCCAGATGTGTTATATGAAGACGATTTCTGCATCGTATTTGACAAGCCAGCTGGCATGGCAGTGCATGGATCATCTCCCGGTCAAAGCGGAACGCTGGATGAGGCGGCGGCATGGCATCTTTTGAGCCAAGGCGATCCGCTGAATATACGTCATATCCACAGGCTGGATGATGATACGTCTGGTCCCGTTTTATATGCAAAAAATGATTTGGCCCAGTGGAAGCTTGATGAGGCGATGAGAGCGAAAGCGATAGACAGACAATATATGGCTGTCGTTCAAGGCCGAATGTCAAAGCTTTCGGGTACGATCAATATGCCAATAGGGAAGGATCGACATCACCCGGCAAGGCGCAGAGTTTCAGAAAACGGCGATCTAGCAATTAGCCATTACGAGGTTGTGGCAGCAAATTCTCGATCGTCACTAATACGTGTAAAGCTTGAGACGGGACGAACGCATCAAATTCGGGTTCACTTAAGTCATATTGGACATCCGCTGCTTGGAGACGGTCTGTATGGAGGCAGCACAGCACAGTTGAAGCATCAAGCGCTGCATGGGGAAAAGCTTGTTTTTCCTCATCCTCTGACCGACTCGCTAATAGAAGCAGCCTCGCCTTGGCCGCAATGGCTGATGCAGCTTTCAGAAGAGATGGAGTTCCGTTCAAAATGATAGTCATGCTCCTGCCCAACCTACCATATAGATAAGTAGTGAATGTAACGTTAGACCAAGCATTCAGTATGAGAGGGGAGGATTTAGGCGTGTCGGATCAAACGAACGGATTACGTTTTGATGTGTATGAGCGCGTCCACTTGCCCGATGATGTTGCGGCAATTGACGAGTTGGAGGAAATTGAGCTTGTTCCTCGTATTCAAGTTATCGATCAAGGGGACCATGCCGTGCTTAGAGGGCAGCTTCTGCTTAGCGGGGTATATAGGAGTCAAACTGATTCCGAAAACTCCCTGACGCTGGAGCACTGGATACCGGTCGAAATAACGCTGCCAATGAACCGAATATCACGGCTGGATGATATTTCGATTGAAATTGACAATTTTGACGTCGATCTTTTGTCTGCTCGCACATTAAACATTACGGGTGTTCTTTCTTTGCGCGGTATTTCTGCTCAGCCTATTCAGGAGCCGGAGGACATTTGGCGCGAAGAACCTTTTACTGTCATTCATCAACGGGAAGTTTATGATGAACGAGCCGTGGAAGCTTTTAATGGTCAAAATGCCGCTATTGAACAATCGTACATAGCGGAAGAACTTGAGCTTGCTGCGCAAGAGGAGATTTCAAACGAGCAAATAGCCGATGCATCGGATGAGCCTGAGGAAGCAACCGTAACCATCTCTTCCTCATCTTCAGGTGGAGGTTGGTCATCTTCGCAGTTATTCGCCTCTCCTGCTCCGCAGGAAGAGGATGTGGAGAGCCAAGAAGATGAGAGAGAAATTTCACTATCTTCTCAGCAAACAAGCAACGAGGGCTGGTTAGCAACATCCTCGCCGTTTGCAAATGATTCCGCAGTGATTCCACCAGTTGAAGCAGCAAGCGAGCAAGTACTGGCGGAGGAACGTGAAGAGCCGGTACAAATCGATGCTCCAATAGCTCAAATAGCTCCAGTAGCAGAGGCTTTCCCGCAGCAGCAGATTCCTGTTCCAGAGCAGGAAAAGCAGGAGCCGCGTATCGCAATTACAAACAAGCAGCCGCAAGAGGGTTCTGGTTTGGCAGGAGACGTCGGCATTCTCACGCTRCTTCAGACGAGTCGGCGTGAACAAGCAGCACGTCAGGCGGCAGAACAGGTAGTCGCTCAGCAGCGGGCAGATGAGGAAGCTAGAGTACAGGCTTCCGGCGATGAGATTGAGTGGAAAAACTTATTTCTGGGCAAACGCTCGGAAGATAAGGAATTTAAGAAAATTCGGATGTGTATTGTGCAGCGGGACGAGACGCTTGATGTCATCGCTACACGCTATAGCATGAATCCGAGGGAAATTGTAATGTATAACCGATTGGACGACTCAAGTGTGTCGGAAGGACAGCTGTTATACATTCCATAGAGGCTTCTGTAACGAAAATGCCCTTATTGCTCATTAATTTGAGCGATAGGGGCATTTCTTGCTTCTGCCGAGGTTGACTCAGGTCAGCAACAAAGGTATGATAAAAGTATATATGTGTTATAACGACATTGATGGGGAATAGTAGGCAGCAAAGCCTTCAGAGAGTGGAACCGTTACGCTGAGAGGTTCTGCAGGAAGTGACTGCTACGAGTCGCCCCGGAGTTGCCTGAGCCAAGTAGGAGCAACCTGTGCTCTACCGAAGTCAGGCCGGCCGCAGCCGTTATCTGTTTGAGTGCCATGCGGATACATTTCGTGTGGAACAAAGGTGGTACCACGGAAGCTTAACCTTTCGTCCTTTATGATAAGGGCGGCAGGTTTTTTTTGTTTTTGTAGATCGATTTATGGAGGATGGACGAATGTCAGAAAATCAAACGACAACTGCAATGCCGACAACTTATGATCCTAAGGCAGCTGAGCAGAAATGGTACGATTACTGGATGCAGGGAAAATTTTTCGAGGCAGGCAAACGACCGGATGCACAGACGTATACGATTGTTATTCCGCCTCCTAACGTTACCGGAATGCTGCATATCGGGCATGCGTTAGATTTTACCCTACAAGATATTTTAATTAGAACAAAGCGTATGCAAGGTTTCGACACGCTATGGGTGCCAGGAACTGACCATGCGGGCATCGCGACGCAAACAAGAGTTGAGCAGAAGCTGCGTGAGCAAGGAATTTCGCGCTACGACCTAGGTCGTGAAGCATTCCTAGAGAAAGTATGGGAGTGGAAGGATGAGTACGCAAGTACGATTCGCGATCAATGGTCGAAGATGGGACTTTCCCTCGATTATTCGAGAGAGCGGTTCACTTTGGATGAAGGCCTCTCCAAGGCTGTACGCGAGGTTTTTGTTAAGCTGTATGATAAGGGCTTGATCTATCGCGGCAAAAAAATCATTAACTGGGACCCTGCTGCTCGCACAGCTCTTTCAGATATTGAGGTAGAGCACAAGGAAATCAATGGTCATTTGTATCACTTGAAATACCCGCTTAAGGACGGTTCAGGCTTTATAACGGTTGCAACGACACGTCCAGAGACGATGCTCGGCGATACAGCTGTAGCGGTTCATCCAGAGGATGATCGTTACAAGCACTTGATTGGGCAAATGATCGTGCTTCCAGTCGTTGGGCGCGAAATTCCGATTATTGCAGATGAGTACGTCGATAAGGAATTTGGTTCAGGTGCCGTAAAAATTACGCCTGCACATGATCCAAATGACTTTGAAGTTGGCGAGCGCCACAGTCTGCCGCAGATCATTGTGATGGATGAGACAGGTACTATGAACGCTGAAGCTGGTCCTTATCAAGGTCTCGACCGTGCGGATTGCCGCAAGCAGCTCGTTAAGGATTTGCAGGAGCAAGGTGTATGCGTGGAAATCGAAGATCATGTGCATCAAGTTGGTCACAGTGAGCGAAGCGGCGCCGTTGTTGAGCCCTATTTGTCTACACAATGGTTCGTTGCAATGAAACCTCTAGCTGAGGCTGCAATCGCAGCTCAAAAGGCTGGCAAAGGTGTCAACTTCGTACCTGAGAGATTCGAGAAAATATATTTGCACTGGATCGAGAACGTACGCGATTGGTGTATTTCGAGGCAGCTATGGTGGGGTCACCGCATACCGGCTTGGTATGATGAGACGACAGGTGAAACACATGTCTCCCGTGAGAATATGGAGGGCGATCACCTTACCCAAGATAATGACGTGCTTGATACGTGGTTCAGCTCTGCATTATGGCCGTTCTCTACGCTAGGCTGGCCGGATGAAACGAATGACCTGAAACGTTATTACCCAACGGATGTACTCGTAACGGGTTATGACATCATTTATTTCTGGGTATCCCGAATGATCTTCACAGCTCTTGAGTTTACAGAGCAATCTCCGTTCAAGGATGTGCTGATGCACGGACTTGTTCGTGACTCCGAAGGACAAAAGATGTCCAAGTCGAAGGGCAATGGTGTCGATCCGCTTGAGGTTATCGAGAAATATGGTGCAGATGCTATGCGTTATATGATCTCGACAAGCAGCACGCCAGGACAGGATTTGCGTTTCCGCTGGGAGAAGGTTGAGCAATCGCGCAACTTTGCGAACAAGATTTGGAATGCATCACGCTTCGCGCTGATGAATCTTGAAGGGGTTGAAGCAGCTGATATTGATATCACTGTTAACCTCGGTACAGCGGATCGCTGGATTTTGCATCGTCTGAATGAAACGGTTCGTGATGTAACTCGATTAATTGACAGCTATGAGTTCGGTGAAACTGGACGTCTATTGTATAATTTCATTTGGGACGATCTTTGCGACTGGTACATTGAATTCGCTAAGCTTAGCCTTTACAGCACGGATGAAGCAGCTAAAAAAGCTACGCAATCGGTACTTGCTTATGTGCTAGACCGTACGCAGCGCCTTATTCACCCGTTCATGCCATATATCAGCGAAGAGATTTGGCAGCATCTGCCTCATGTTGGCGATACGATCACTTTGGCAGAATGGCCGGTTTATGATACTGCGCTTGAAGCGCCGGACGCTGTGAAAGAGATGGAGCTCCTGATGGAGATGATCCGTTCAGTGCGCAATATCCGAGCAGAAGTAAATGTTCCGATGAGCAAAAAGATTGAAATGCTAATTAAGCCTGCTAGCGAGGCTGAAGCTGCTATTATGTCCCGCAACGAAGAATTTATTAAACGTTTCTGCGGTACGTCAAGTTTGGAGACTGGCCTGCACATTAGTGCGCCGGACAAAGCAATGACTGCGATTTTAACTGGTGCTGAGATTTATTTGCCGCTTGCCGGCTTAATCGATATTGCTCAGGAGATTGCTCGTTTAGAGAAGGAACATCAGCATTTGAATACCGAGGTAGAGCGGATTGAGAAGAAGCTCAGCAATGAAGGCTTTGTGGCAAAAGCGCCAGCTAAGGTTATCGATGAAGAACGCGCCAAAATGAACGATTATGCAGACAAACGCGACAAGGTACTAGCTAGAATTGCGGAATTGCGCGGATAACGCTGCAAAACGGAAGAAGGACGATTAGTATGGCAGAACAACAAATAGAGCAGCGGCCTGCAGGGCCGCTGCAATCCTACCGGGAAGCGGTAGATTGGATTACTGGGCTAATTCCATTCGGTATACGTCCAGGTCTTGATCGGATCGAGGAATTGATGGAACGGCTGGATAATCCGCATCGCAGATTAAAGTTTATCCACATTGCCGGGACAAATGGGAAAGGGTCTACTTGTGCATATTTGACGAGCGTTTTGCTGCGCGGCGGATATGATGTAGGCACATTTACATCGCCATATATAACGAAGTTTACGAATCGTTTTCAATATAACGGCATCGATATCGAAGAAGAGACGCTGCTTAGACTTGCCAACGAGCTAAAACCTCATGTTGATGAGCTTGCTCAGACAGAACTAGGCTCGCCTACGATGTTTGAAGTATCTACAGCGCTGGCTATTCTTTTTTATGCAAAGGTCACTTATCCCGATTATGTCGTGTGGGAGACTGGACTTGGCGGCAGGCTTGATGTGACGAATATCGTTCAACCGGTTGTTTCCGTCATTACGAATATTGGCCATGACCATATGGATAAACTCGGTGATACGATTGCTGCAGTTGCGAGCGAAAAAGCTGGCATTATTAAAGCAGGAATACCGGTTATTAGTGCGGTTACTCAGCCAGAGGCAATTGAGGTTATCAAGCAAGCAGCTGAAGGTAAAAAAAGCACGCTATATTTGTTAGGTGAGCAGTTCCATGAAACGGCAATCTCGGTTCGCGAGAATGAACAAACTTTCCGCTTCGACAATCTATTCCGCAGCATCGAGCCTTTGACAATCACGCTAAATGGCGCCCATCAACGGACGAATGCAGCGGTTGCTGTCATGACGCTTGAGATACTTCGCCAATATAATGCACTGGTCATCGAAGATGATGTTCTGGCGGAAGGGCTTCAAAAGGCTGCGTGGCCGGGACGACTTGAGATGGTTTCTGATCAGCCTCGTATTTTGGTCGATGGCGCACATAATCCAGAAGGTGCAGAGTCACTCGTGGACGCTTTAAAAAATACTTACAAATATGATCGGTTACATCTTATGATGGGTATGCTGGAGAATAAGAATCATCAGGATGTTCTTAAGCATATACTACCAATAGTGGATACGCTTATTGTGACCGAGCCTGACTATCGAATGAAAAARGATGCCTCTGCTTTGGCTGATTTGGTACGTGAAATGCGTCAGCAACAGCCAGATCAGTACGCTTTCGAGCTTGTAGTGGAATCAAACTGGCAAGCAGCATTACAAAAACTACAACAGTTAACCGGGGAAACAGACCTTGGAGTCGTGACAGGCACGCTATATTTAATTGCTGACGTTCGCTCCCGCATTTTGTATGACTCGGATTCTGAAAAAGGTTGGTGAACCGTCTTTGAATACGGCAGAACACGTTCATTTCATCGGAATCGGCGGTTACGGAATGAGTGCCATTGCCCGCGTTATGCTGGAAATGGGCTATAAGGTGACCGGGTCCGATGTCGCACGTCAAGAATTAACAGAGAAGCTTGCAGCAAATGGTGCCAGCATTTATATCGGTCATCAGCCCGAGCATGTGAATGGAGCGGACTTGGTCGTATACTCTACGGCACTTTCCAAAGATAATGTTGAACGGAAAGCAGCTGAAGAGCTCAATATCCCAGTTTTGCATCGATCGCAAATGCTGGCTAGATTGATGAATGCAGGCAAAGGAATCGCAGTAGCCGGCGCACATGGCAAGACGACGACCTCTTCAATGATCGCGCTTGTTATGGAATCTTGCGGTGCGGATCCAACCTATATTATCGGTGGCGAAATCGTTAATGTAGGTACAAACGCAAAAGCGGGCAAAGGTGAATACGTCGTAGCGGAAGCGGACGAGAGTGATGGTTCATTCCTTCATTATCACCCTACGCTTGCTATCGTGACGAATATTGAGCCGGATCATCTTGAAAATTATGATGGCGATTTCGGCAAGCTGAAGGCTGCTTATGTGCAGTTTTTGCAGCAGGTGAAAGCGGACGGCAAGGCGATTGTATGCGCGGATGACGAGACGGTTAACGAATTGATACCGCAAGTATATCAAGGCAATATGAACTCATCGCAGCTAGTGACTTATGGCATTGACGGCGATGCAGACTATAAAGCTCAAAATGTTGTACTTGGAGACCGGAAGGTAACCTTTACAATGACGCATAAAGGGACATTGCTTGGAGATGTGGAGCTATCTGTTCCAGGTCTTCACAATGTGTACAATGCAATGGCTACTGTTATTACTTGTCTCGAAGCAGGCTTGTCCTTTGACAAAATTGCTGTTGCGATTCAATCATTTAGAGGCGCGAAACGCCGCTTCCAGGTGCTTGGGGAAGTTAATGATATTTTGGTCATTGATGACTATGCGCATCATCCAACGGAGATCAGAGCGACAATCAGCGCTGCAAAAGCAACAGGTAAGCGTATTATTGCCGTGTTTCAACCACAGCGTTATACGCGGACGTTTTTCTTATTCGAGCAATTCAGCCGCGCATTCCCAGAGGCCGATGAGGTAATTATTACCGACATCTACTCGCCGGCAGGCGAACTGCAAATCGAAGGAGTAACATCCCGCAAGCTGGTGGAGCTGATCAAAAGCAACAGCAACGCGAACTCCGAGTATATTCCAACCAAAGAAGAAGTGCTTGCATACTTGACTGAGCGGGTCGCACCAGGCGATCTTGTTATCACCATGGGAGCAGGCGACATTTGGAAGGTAGCGGATTCGTTAGCGAAATCGTTAAAATCAAACCAATAAGCAGCTAATGCCCGGGATTCCATATCGGAATCACCGGGCATTTTGTATAAGCATGGGACTTTTCGTAAAAAAGGCTCTAAATAAGCCCACATAAAATTAGCTTCAAAAATCGATAAAGTTGAATCTCACTAATCCAATTCCCTGTCCCCCAATTCAATTGCTTGTACTCACTACCTAATTCACCTCTCACTCTATACCTCACTCATTCACTCACTCACTCACTCACTCACTCACTCACTCACTCATTCACTCACTCATTCACTCACTCATTCACTCACTCATTCATTCACTGATCTAATCAACCCACTTAAACTAGCACTAGCTCAAAATCCTCATAATTCAACAACCCAATAACCTATGTTTTAAAAAGCCTCCACCGCCTCCCAGCGGGACGGAGTGCACTAAACCTCATAAATCTACAATCAAAATTTACGGACCCTTAATAATCCGTTTACGGGTCTCAGAATACGCATCAAGGTTTTATGAAACGCCGAGCGTGTCAAAGCGGGACAGGCTTTTGTTAGTCCAATTGCGAGTCTCAGAGGATGCAGTAAGGTTTGTAGAAGCTTCCAGCGTGTCTAAGTAGGGACGAAGCTCACTCCAAGCGACATTTGCTTATTAACGCTAGTTGCAGACTTTTAATATTTCAATTGGGAGTCTCAGAGGATGCAGCAAGGTTTGTAGAAGCTTCCAGCGGGTCCCAGAGGGACAAAGCGCTCCAACGCTTCATGAACTGTTGGACGCCGGATGTGGTTGTACGTTAGTTGAGTTGCGGGTGTCCAGAGGGTGCAACCCTTGGGGCCCTCCCTTGGAAGGGAGGGTTTGGGTGGGTTCGAAAATCATTTAATCTTTAATTTTGAAATGGTAATCTCTTTAATTTAAAACCTTTGAAGGTTTGGTAGATAACCCTCTAAGGGCATGGGTCTAAATCTCTCAAATGTCTCATAGATTAATACTAGATGAAAGGGACAAGGAGTGGATGAAATGACTCAGAAAAACCGTATTACTTATCGTTTTGACCGTAATGGCAATGGACAGTCCGTTAACGAAGAAAGCCGCAGCAATGACAATCAA
Organism: Paenibacillus sp. 01T424; assembly: GCF_056398745.1. NCBI lineage: Bacteria > Bacillati > Bacillota > Bacilli > Caryophanales > Paenibacillaceae > Paenibacillus > Paenibacillus sp. 01T424. The sequence goes on from NZ_JBFTPZ010000037.1 coordinate 43,402, forward strand.
CAAGAGGCTCTCGACCATAAAGCAGCATCACCCAACAACTCTAATAACAATGCGAATAAAATGATTTCCAAGAAAGTTGTTCCTCTATACCCATCTACAGAGAAGCATTCCGTCAGCGAAGTGAGTCCATGGAACAGTCCGTTCCAAGAGGATATTGGCGCATTGGAGCAGCTTATTAGAGATGCTGATTCGAAGCCAGTATCCACTCCAAAACAGGCTCAGCCCAATCCTCCAAAAGAGAAGAAAAAAACGATAAAACCAACCTTTATGGATGATCCCTATGAGCAGCCTGAGGATCAACAGACATATACGGAAAGGTATTCAGATAGGGAATATATGCAGGAGCCGATTCAAGCGTATGAAGAAGAGTTCGTAGAAGACGAAATCAGTATAAAAAGAGTGAACAATGCGCGAGCGAAACGTAAGGCGGGAGCGCCATCATGGTTTAATGTATTTTTGTCAGTGACGGCTGCGCTTGCTACTGGAGCGCTGTTTGGTTATTTATTGTTGTCATTGTTTACGGGGGCAAGCATTTGGCCGGGAGGAACTGGTAATAAGCCTGACTCAGTACCCGTGATTGGTGATTCTGTCCAAGAAGGAACAGGCAAAGAACCGGTTGCAGGTGTAGGTGAGGAAAGCAAGGAAGCGGGAGTTGAAAATAAAAATGACCCTGCAGCAAAACCAGATCCGAATACTGCGATGGCTGCACTTAAGGGGCTGGATCGTTCTTATTATTTGCTGCAATTTGGCGTGTTTAGCAATACAGAGGGCAGGGATGCCGCAATGGCGCAATTGGCCGAGAAAGGGCTTGCTGGCGCTGCTATGACAAGTGCTGCTGATTATCGCGTATATGTAGGCATGGGTACAGATCGAAAAGGAGCTCAGGTTATTCGGAATATGATGCCGGAAATCGATCTTTATATCAAAGAAGTAAATATAGTAAATCCAGGAAAAATACCGTTTAAAGGCGATCAAAAAGCAGCACAATCTTTCTTCGATCAAACGGCTGTAGTCGTCCAAATGTTGGATGAATTAACATTAGCCCAGCTGGAACAGCCGACCTTATCGCCGCTTGGCGATGTTGCAGCAAATTCGTGGAAAGCCGAGCATCAAAAATGGACAGAAAACGCGGAAACGCTGCGAATAGGTATAGTAGATGCGGAAGGTAAGGCCTATTTGGATAAAATCAATCAAGCGATGAATGCGGCAGCAAAGACGATGGCAGAGTACGATAAAAAGCCTTCTCAAGCACAATTGTGGAAGACGCAAGCGGAAGTTATGAAAGTGATCATTACGCAAAAAGAATGGTTTGAGAAGATCAGCGCATTGTAAACGAATAGGTTCATGCGTATAATAGTCTTAGGTGTCATTTCATGGCGAGAGGCGTTGAAAGATGAAGAAAAACGGCTGGATTCTTCTCATATTTATCATACTTGGATTGTTGGCTGGCGCTCTAGTAGCGCGATGGCTGACTCCAGTTCCAGGCATCTCTTTTTTAACGAAACCAATCGAAACATCATGGTCACCTGCTGTCGATCTATATGTGCTCAGTTTCAATCTAACGCTTCATCTGCAAATCAGCTTGTTTAGCTTAATTGGAGCCGTAATTGCAATATGGTTATACCGCAAAATGTAGTGCAGCAGACATTGACGCATGAAGGAAAGCATGAAGGAGCGCAGCATTCAATTTATGGAATATAAAAAATTACGCAACGAAGCGATTAGCCAGCTCGTACTGGCCTCTTCGTCACCGCGCCGGAAGGAACTGGTCGCATCGCTGGACCTTTCTTTGCCGGTTTATATTTTGTCTACTGATACGGATGAAACGATTGAAGCGGGCTGGTCGCCATCGGAAGTTGTTGAGCAGCTCAGCCTGCGCAAAGCAAAAGCAGCTATACCTCTACTGCAACAAAAGCAGGAGGTACCAACGTCTTTAATTATTGGTGCGGACACCATTGTCGTGCTTGACGGAGATGTGCTTGGCAAGCCTGTTGACGACGAAGAGGCAAAGTCTATGCTTAGACGCCTTCAAGGCCGCTCCCATGAAGTGTATTCAGGAGTTGCTTGTGTTCTCTCTACTAGCGGGGAAGCATTGGTTGCCCATCGCAAAACGAAGGTAATGATGAAGCCGCTTAGTGAGGATCAGATTGCTAGGTACGTTGCTACCGGCGAGCCGAGGGACAAGGCGGGCTCTTATGGCATACAAGGACTTGGAGCGACGATTGTAGAGCAAATTGACGGCTGTTATTTTAATGTCGTTGGCTTGCCGTTATCGCTTCTCTCAGACATGCTCGCTTCCTATGACATTGCTGTTTTTTAAAAGGTAATTTAATTGATTTCAATCGGATTTTTTTTCATGAATGTGGCAGGATATGAATAATTCATTTTTTCGAAGAGGCGGGATTGGGACATGTTGCCGCAACCTATGATTTTGCGTGAAGTCCCCCATGAAGAACGTCCAAGAGAGCGCATGATGAAATATGGGGCAGAAGCACTTAGCCATACCGAATTGTTAGCCATACTGCTGCGAACAGGTACGAAGCGGCAATCTGCCGTACATTTGGCAGGAGCGGTGCTTAAGCAATGCGGCAGCCTGCGTAATTTAATGGATATGAGCATGGAACAATTAACAGCCATTCGAGGAATTGGTCCGGCAAAGGCGATTCAGCTTCGTGCTGGCATTGAACTGGGGAGAAGAATTTCCCGGAGTCAGCTGGGTGAGACGGTTATTGTGCGCAAGCCGCAGGATGCTGCGGAATATGTGATGGAAGAGCTTCGCTATTTGAAGAAGGAGCACTTCGTATGTTTATTTTTAAACACAAAAAACCATATTATTGCCCGCGAAACCTTATCTGTCGGTACGCTTAATGCATCGCTAGTACATCCTCGAGAAGTATTTCGTGCAGCTATTTCACGTAACAGCGCATCTATCATTTGTGTTCATAATCACCCAAGCGGCGATCCTACGCCAAGCCCGGAAGACATTGCGTTAACGGGACGTCTAGCGGAAGCTGGACAGCTAGTCGGAATTGAAGTTCTTGACCATTTGGTAATCGGTGACGGAAGATTCGTAAGTTTGAAGGAACAAGGTCATATGTAATATAATTAAGTGATGTGGCAATTAGAAGGGAGCAAGAACATGTTTGGTGGTTTTTCGAAAGATTTGGGTATTGATTTAGGAACAGCGAATACGTTGGTATTCGTCAAGGGAAAAGGAATTGTGGTAAGGGAGCCTTCCGTGGTGGCCCTTCGTACAGATACAAAAACAATTGAAGCAGTAGGCGAGCAAGCCAAAAAAATGATCGGTAGAACGCCCGGCAACATTCGTGCTGTTCGTCCGATGAAAGATGGCGTTATCGCTGATTTTGAAACGACCGCTACGATGATTAAATATTTTATTCGCCAAGCCCAAAAACAGCGTTCTTTATTTCCTCGTCATCCAAACGTAATGGTTTGTGTGCCGTCAGGCATAACAGCGGTTGAGAAACGCGCAGTCGAGGATGCGACTAAGCAAGCTGGAGCTCGTGAGGCCTATACGATTGAAGAACCATTCGCAGCAGCGATTGGCGCTGATTTGCCTGTATGGGAGCCGACAGGCAGCATGGTAGTTGATATTGGCGGAGGTACAACAGAGGTTGCTGTTATTTCATTAGGCGGAATCGTTACGGCGAGATCCATTCGTGTAGCTGGTGACGAGATGGATGAAGCGGTTATTCAATATATTAAAAGACAATACAATCTGATGATCGGGGAACGTACATCCGAGCAGCTGAAGATGGAAATTGGTTCAGCACTTCCACTGGATCGTCCGGAAACGATTGAAATTCGTGGACGCGATCTCGTATCGGGATTGCCTAAGACACTAGCGATTACATCCGATGAGATTACAGAAGCATTAGCAGATACCGTTAATGCCATTGTTGACGCGGTGAAAGTAACGCTGGAGAAATGCCCGCCGGAGTTGTCTGCGGACATTATGGATCGCGGTATCGTGCTCACAGGCGGCGGCGCCTTGCTGCGCAATCTGGACAAGCTGCTTCAAAGAGAGACAGGCATGCCTGTTATTGTTGCCGACAATCCGCTTGATTGTGTTGCGATCGGTACTGGCCGCTCGCTCGATAATATTCATTTATTTAAAGCAAGAAGCTCATCTCGTTCGAGACGCTAAGTTAGGTCCGATGGGGAAACGGATATGAAATGGGCAGGTGGTCGAGCTGTTTAAGCTAATGAGAAATAAGCGTATGTTTATGCTTATGATCGGGTTTATTTTATTCATAGCGGTCATCGGCTTCTCGCTAAGCGACCGCAAGGAATTATCGTGGCCGGAGAAATTTTTGAAGGATTCGGCAGCATACGTGCAGCAATGGTTCTACAAGCCCGCTGGTTATATAGCGGGCTTCTTCGAGGATATTAGTAATTTACGTACGATTTATGAAGAAAATGAGCAGCTGCGCCTTACAGCTGCAGCTTATTCTCGTGACAAGATTAATTACAATTTCGTAGAAAAAGAGAATGAACGTTTAAAGGCAGAACTCTCGTTCACACAGCGTCAGAAAGAGATGTACAATTATAATTATTTGATCGCACAGGTTGTATCGATCAGCAACGATGCGAATAACCGCACGATGACGATTAACCTAGGTTCCAGAGATGGCATCAAACCGAATATGGCCGTAACAACCATAGAAGGGTTGATCGGTCTCGTAAGTTCAGTAACCCCCAATTCGGCAGCTGTTACTCCAATTACAGAACTTGACGAAGCATCACCAACGTTCAACTCCATTGCTGTGACGATTATGGGTCGTGAGAATGAATCATTTGGTGTTCTGAGCAGCTACAACAAGGAAACGTCTAGAATCGTTATGACGAAAATCGCCGAAGACGATAAAATGGAATTTCAAGATACAGTTATTACATCTGGCCTAGGCGGAATTTATCCAAGAGGACTCGTTGTCGGAACGGTTGAAAACAAGCAGCTTGGCGACTTCGGCCTTACATATACAGCATCGGTCAAGCTATCAGCAAGTTTTGATCATCTGACTGAGGTATTTGTTGTTCAGGTCCCTGAAATGGAGGAAGCCGAGAAATGAGCTTGAACCGAATCATCCTGCTCATGTTGCTCTTGTTTGTTATCGAGGGAGCAGTGATGCCGTGGATTATTCCAGCCGGCTTCGGTCAACGGATCATTCCTCACTTTGTATTTGTAATGGTCATCTTCTCAGGCCTATATAGCAGAAGGCATCTTGCACTCATGCTTGGCATAAGCTTCGGATTGCTTCAGGATATTGTATACTTTGGTCATCTGCTTGGAATTAATGCGTTTATTATGGGTTTAATGGGTTACTTTACTGGCGTATTGCTGGAGCATCGCCGTTCAACGCTTATGATGGCGATTTCTGTTGTGGGTTTTGCCTGCATTCTATATGACAGCGCCATATATTTCATTTACAAAGCATTTCGAATTACGAATGAAAGTTATGCATGGGCTCTTATCGATCATATCCTTCCTAGTTTATTTTTACAGCTGGCGTTTGCACTCTTGTGTTATGTACCGGCGCGAAAATGGTTTGAAGGGCAGACATTGGTCAAAGCAGAGAAGGATGAGGAATAAAATATTGCTGCAGGCAGGATTTTGCCCAGCTTAGCAAGAATCCATTAGGTTGGGGAGGGACGAACGTGACCGATAAGCAGCATATTATTATTAAGGGTGTAAAAGAAGGTCTCGTGTTCCTTCTCGACGATAAATGTGAATTTGCGACGCTTCTAGATGAATTGCAATACAAGCTGGAGAAGACGCATCAGCAGTTGCTCACAGGTCCCCTTGTTCACGTTCAGGTGAAGCTTGGATCCAGGCAGATTTCTGATGATGATAAAGATCGCATCAAAAACGTGATACGTTCACAAGGAAACCTAATGGTTCAATCTGTTGAGTCTGAAGCGCCTAAGATCGATCCTCAGCTCGGACAGCAACCTAATCTGCAAGTGCTCACGTCTATTATACGCTCAGGCCAAACTTATGAGCATGATGGGGATTTACTTTTAATCGGCGATTTGAATCCAGGCGGTACTTTAATGTGTACAGGTGACATATATGTGCTGGGTGCATTGCGTGGAACCGCGCATGCTGGGATTGGCGGGAGGACGGACGTGATTATAGCGACTTCACTCATGCGGCCAACTCAGCTCCGCATTGCGGATGTAATCAGCAGACCGCCAGAGGAATGGATGACCGGCGATGCCTCTATGGAGTTCGCCTTCTTAAGTGAAGGTAGAATGCAAATTGATAAGCTAGCGCAATTATTCCGCATACGGCATAATCCTATAATGTTTAAAGGAGTGTAGAATATGGGAGAAGCGATTGTTGTAACATCAGGAAAAGGCGGCGTCGGCAAGACGACCACTTCGGCGAACCTGGGTACCGCGCTAGCTTTACTTGGTAAGAAGGTTTGCATGGTTGATACAGATATCGGACTTCGCAATCTGGACGTGGTTATGGGACTTGAGAATCGAATCATTTATGATTTGGTTGATGTTGCCGAGGGCCGCTGCCGCTTGAATCAGGCGCTCGTTAAGGACAAGCGCTTTGAAGAGCTATACATGCTTCCTGCCGCACAGACGAAGGATAAGGATTCTGTTACGCCTGAACAAGTTCGAAATATGATTTTAGAGCTCAAGAAAGAGCATGACTATGTTATTATTGATTGCCCAGCGGGGATTGAGCATGGCTTTCGAAACGCAATTGCAGGTGCAGATCGGGCTATCGTGATCACTACACCTGAGAACGCTGCGGTGCGGGATGCCGATCGTGTAATCGGACTGCTGGAGCAGGAGAAAATACCAAGTAAGCTGATCATTAACCGGATTCGTCAAAATATGATGAAAACGGGTGAAATGTTGGATATCGATGAAATTTGTCAAGTGCTGGCAGTCGATTTGATCGGAATCGTACCTGATGATGAGAAAGTTATTTCTGCTGCAAACAGCGGAGAGCCGACAGTTATGAATCCGGCTTCACGTGCCGCAATCGCCTACCGGAACATCGCACGCCGCATACTTGGCGACATGGTTCCTCTCATGCTGCTTGATGAGAAGGCGGGAGCGTTCAAACGTTTCCGTAAGTTCCTCGGAATAGGATGATTACGACTTGCTTAACAAATTAAAAAAGCTGGATTGGGGAATTTTGATAATCTTAGTTTTCCTTATGATTATCAGTATCGTACTTGTCTATAGTGCAACTGCAAATAATCCAAAGTACGCCGGTCATGAGATCAAACAGCTGAAGTTTTACGGCTTAGGCTTTTTTGTAGCTATCGCAGCCACCTTATTTGATTATCGTATCGTTCTCAAGAGCTGGCATGTCCTTTATGGCATAGGGGTTACATTGTTGATTCTTGTTTATTTCTTTGGAGCGGTTATAAATGGGGCTAGAGGATGGTTTCAGTTTGGAGCCTTATCGTTTCAGCCTGCGGAAATGGTCAAAATTATACTCATTATCGGTATCGCTTATATTATGGGACGACGGCAAGGCGATCGGCTGACGTTCACACAAGATTTGCTTCCGATTGCAGCATTTGCTTTCCTGCCGTTTATGCTCGTAATGATTCAGCCGGATCTCGGCAATGCGATCATATACGTAGTTATCGTGTTAGGGATGTTATGGATTGGGAATGTCAAATATTCTCATGTCATTACAGGGATTACCGTCGTTGTTGTAAGTCTTGTCCTTTTTGTTTCTCTGTTCAATACATTCAATCAAGAAATTTACAATTACTTGAAAGATAATGAAATGGGACATTGGCATAAAAGGATTAATACATTCATTAATCCGGAGACGGCAACTGCAGATGATAAACATCAATCGGAAAATGCACAAATTGCAATCGGTTCAGGCGGTTTAAACGGTGACGGTTATATGCAAGGCGATATGAAAAATGGCGGTTTTGTACCTTATCCGTATTCTGACTCGATTTTTGTTGTTATCGGCGAGGAATTTGGTTTTCAAGGCGCAGCCATCTTATTGCTTCTGTATTTCTTGCTCATATATCGGATGATTATTATTGCTTTTAAGTGTTATGATTTGCGAGCCTCGTACATTATTATTGGCATCGTGTCCATGTATGTGTTCCAGGTGTTCCAAAACATCGGAATGATGATTGGAATTATGCCAATTACGGGAATTACGCTACCGTTTATTAGTTATGGAGGCACATCTCTACTGCTTAATATGTTGTCAATCGGACTTGTATTCAGCATTAAGGCACATCAAGAAAAATATGAGATGGCTGACTAAAGGTTAGCCAAGTTAGAAAGCTGCTTCTGAGACGGATGTTATCCGATCTTGGGGTGGCTTTTTTTATGATCAGCTGCGCTCGCATACTTGTCTCAATCCCCACATATCCATGTATAAAGGAACAAGCTGTCCCAAGGACGATGGAAGCGGGGGAAAAATGAGATGTTAATGAAGGATAATGAGAAGCGGCGCAATCAGCATAAAAATCAAAATACAGGGGATCGGAACTCTGTGCCTTTACAAGAAGAGGACATATATTCAGACCCTCGCATGCCATACAAGCACGGATATTTTGATGAAGACGAGGCGGAGGAGCTTGATCCAGAGGTCGTTTGGAAAACCAATCCTAATCCATGGGCAAATTGGAACGAGGACAAAGGGTATGTTGATAATAGAAGATTTATAAAAGGGCCAGTTCTATCGAATGAGAACGATCCGGGATCAGGCGGCGGGAAAAATAATTATACTTTCGGCAAGGAGCTGAAATGGAAGCTAGCAGTAGCATTGCTGTTATTTGGCGCGGTATGGGCTATGTTTCGATATGATACGGAATACACGCTCAAGGGACAAGCGCTCGTAAAACAAGCGCTTACGGATGAGATTGATTTTGCAGCTGCGGCTGCTTGGTATAAGGAAACGTTTGCTGGGGCTCCCTCCTTTATTCCTATTTTTCAGGACGATCCTGAACCTGCAGTAGGCGCAGATGGAACGGTAAAGCTGCCTATCGTAACCCCATTGGAAGGAGGATCGCTTGTTCGAACGTTTGCGGAGATGCTTAATGGTATAGAGCTTGCTGGAAGCTCTGAAGCAGAGGTTGTTGCAGCAGAGACGGGGCGCGTATTGCTATTATCAGATCAGAGTACGCAAGGTTCGACTATTGTTATCCAGCATGTCAATCAGCGCGTAACCGTATATGGGATGCTTGGGAAAACGAATGTAAAAGTAAACGACTGGGTTGAGGCAGGGGATTCTATCGGCAACCTGCTGAAAGCTGAAGGTACGCAGCCAAGCCTGCTATATTTTGCTGTTAAACAAAATGATTTGTATATCGATCCCGTGGGCGTGATACCGATTGATTAAATGGAAAGGAATCCTATGGTCGGTCCATCCGTTGTTCGTTATCATTATGCTTGGGTCGGTCATGACAGGATATTTTGCCGAGCTGATTACCTTGTTTTTACTCGTGCTTGTCCATGAAATTGGGCATGTTATTGTAGCTCGGGGTTATGGCTGGACGATAAAGGAAGTAAAGCTGCTGCCCTTTGGCGGTGTTGTCGAGGTTGAGGAAGCCGGCGGCGTACCTGCAAAAGAAGAAGCTATTGTAGCGATTGCGGGTCCTTTGCAAAACGTTTGGATGGGACTAGCAGCGTGGGGCTGCGGGCAGCTTGGCATATGGGACTTAGCATGGGCGGAGTATGTATGGAAAGCAAATCTAATGATCGGCTTGTTCAACCTGCTGCCTATTCACCCACTTGACGGAGGAAAGCTGCTGCAGGCGGCATTAAGCTACACGGTTAACTATTATAAAATGCTTATTTGGAGCGCGCGAGTCAGCTTGTTTTTTAGTGTGCTGATGATCATCGTCTCCTTGCTTCCATGGTTAGTGTATAAGGATGGGATTCAACTCAATCTGCTCATTGTCGGCCTATTTCTTGTGATGACGAATTGGACGTACTATCGTAATGTTCCGTATTTGTTTTATCGTTTTCTGATGTACCGGGAAAGGATCACGCTGCAGGCGCTGAGGCTCGGACACATTGCAAGTCCTTTAATCGTAAGCGGCAAGCAGTCAATCATCTCGGTAGCAAGGCTCTTTCAAAGGGAGCGATATCATTTGATATACATGGTGGAGTCGCACAGCAAGGAGGTCAGAGTGCTTCCGGAGCAGAAAATTGTAGAAGGATGTTTGTCCGAAAATAATCCGAATCGTGCAGTGTCGGAACTTTTCAGTTAAAATAGATGAAAAGCGTACGGGCAGGTGATATTCAGGAATGAAGCAAATGTTGATGCACGTTAACGGTGAAATGCTGCAAACCGCTGTACTGGAAAATGGCCGCCTAGTCGAATTTTTTATGGAAAAATCAAAAGCAAGCAGTTTGGTTGGCAATGTTTATAAAGGTCGTGTCGTGAACGTGCTGCCTGGCATGCAGGCGGCTTTCGTAGATGTAGGACTAGCTAAAAATGCATTTTTGTACATTGATGAGCTGCTCCACCCTCATTTGGAAAAACAGCCAGCTGAAAAGCCGCTCATTCAAAATATGGTCAAGCCGAGGCAGGAATTGCTCGTACAAGTTATGAAGGAGCCGCTGGGAGGCAAGGGCGCCCGTGTCACTACACATTTTTCACTGCCTGGCCGGTTTCTTGTTTATATGCCAAATGCCGATTATATTGGCGTTTCCAAAAAAATCAGTTCCGAAAGCGAGCGGTCGAGATTGCGGGCCATCGGCGAGAAGCTGCGTGAGCTGGAGGAAGGCATTATTTTAAGAACGGCGGCTGGAGCTGAAAGCGAGCTGTCTTTGCATGCCGATGTCGCTGGGTTAAGAGAGATTTGGCAAAGCATTTCGGAGCGAAGCGTGGAAGCGACTGCGCCAAGCGAGCTGCATAGAGAGGCAGGTCTCATGCGGAGGGCTGTACGAGACACGCTTACGATGGATATGGATGAAATATGGATAGACAATGCGGAGAGGTTTGAGGAAGCGTCAGCTCTGCTGGAGGAAATGACCCCTCAGCTTCGTGAGCGGTTAAAATGTTTTGAATCAAGGCAAGGCAATTCTTTATTTGATACGTATCGTGTGACGGAGCAGGTAACGAGAGCGTTCGAGCGCAAAATTCAGCTTACCTGCGGGGGGCACCTCATATGGGAAGAGACGGAAGCTCTGACGGTTATTGATGTGAACACAGGCAGATTTATTGGGACATCTGGCCTTGAGGACACTGTGTTCCGCACGAATATGGAAGCAGCAGACGAGATTGCAAGATTGCTCCGAGTTCGAGATGTAGGCGGCATTATTATTATTGATTTTATTGATATGGAGCAGGACAACCATCGCGAGCAGGTTATGCAAAGACTCGTAGAGAAAGCGCGCAATGATCAAACCAAATGTACGATTTTGGGCTGGACAAAGCTCGGATTAATTGAAATGACGCGTAAAAAGGCTCGTGAGAATGCTGTCCATCAACTGATCGAGCGCTGTGAGAGCTGCGGAGCGCACATAAAATGATCAGAGTTGTATAAATAGTTTAAATTTTCTTGTTGGATGAATTGATATAGCTTGCATAGTATGGTACAATCTTTGGGTGTGTGTCTCGTACCTCATTGGAATGGGACGTACAAGTACCGCTCCGATTGGGTAAACAAGCGTTTACGGCGCATGCCGTGAGCCACCTGAATTAGGCGAGTCTTCGAAAATAAGGAGGTGCACCAACAATGTTCGCAATTATCGTAACTGGCGGCAAGCAATACAAAGTTCAGGAAGGCGATGTAATCTACATCGAAAAACTGGATTCTGAAGCAGGCGAAAGCGTAACGTTTGATCGTGTTTTGGCGGTTTCTAAAGGTGACGGTCTTGTAACTGGAACTCCGGTTGTTTCCGGCGCTACAGTAACAGGCAAAGTCGAGAAACAAGGCAAAGGCCAAAAAATCATCGTTTACAAATACAAAGCCAAAAAGAACTATCGTCGTAAGCAAGGTCATCGTCAACCGTTCACAAAAGTAACAATCGAGAAAATCCAAGCGTAAGAGGAATTTCTATGATAACAGTTACCTTTGTACGAAGAGCCGCTGACAGACGTATCGTATCATTTGCGGTCGAAGGACATGCTAAATATGCGAAGCCCGGCAAAGATATCGTTTGTGCGGGTGTATCAGCCATCTCGGTTGGTACCGTTAACGCGATCGAAGCTCTAGCGGGAGAGGAGCTCCCTGCCAAGATGAAGAACGGCTGGCTATCGTCGGATATTCCGACGCTTGCAGACGAGGCTTCAGACGGCCGGATGCAGCTGCTGCTGGAATCGATGGCGGTTATGCTTGACACTATTGCAAAATCATACGGCAAGCATGTCGTTATTCATGAACATCTTAATGCGTAAGCATTCGGTGCAGGTTTGTTTTACAAGCCTCTAGTTCATGCTTACGGTGCAGCTTTGCTCACCAATCCTTTAGAAGGAGGGAATAACTATGTTGAAACTGAATCTTCAGCTCTTCGCTTCGAAGAAAGGTGTAGGTTCCACTAGAAACGGACGTGACTCACAGTCGAAACGCCTTGGCGCTAAACGTGCTGACGGTCAAACCGTATCTGCTGGAAGCATCTTGTTTCGTCAACGCGGAACAAAAATTCACCCAGGAACTAACGTAGGCATCGGGAAAGACGATACGCTTTTTGCATTAGTAGAAGGCGTAGTGAAGTTCGAACGTTGGGGACGCGACCGCAAAAAAGTGAGCGTGTATCCAGCTGTTCTTGCTCCGGTAGCTGCAGCAGTAGAAGCTTAATACAACCTTATATATGCAACAAGCCCCGGCCTGCATCGCTTGGCCGGGTTTTTTTATTCCATGGCTGATGACCGTAGGACGGCTGCGTGATATACTGGATAAGCAAGCAAAAATGCCTAAGGCGTCTTGGACGCTGAAGCAGCTTTGACGGGGAAATATAATATATTCGTTATTATATTTTCGGGAAATACGAAGAAAGTAGGTTTAATCGATGGGACGCTTAACAACGGTGAAATATTACGCGGCGGCAACCATTTTGTTGCCATGCGCCGCTGTACTTATTTGGCCCAATCAAGTGTGGTTAACTGCTGTCTTTCTCGTTTGGCTTATAGCTGTTGCGACTTACTGGATACGAACGGAACGGAAAGAGCACGCAGAGCGGACTGCGCGAACGATTCAATCGTTGCAAAACTCTGCAATACGAACTCTCAATCATCATCGTCATGACTGGATGAACGACCTGCAAGTCGTGTTTGGCTATATTAGGCTCAAAAAGCTGGATAAAGCCGCCGAGTATGTGGAGAAAATAAGTGAACGGATGGCTGTGGAGAGCAGTATATCCAAGCTAGGGGTTCCATCACTGATTAGTTATATTCAATCGTTTCGTACGATATCGAATTCGCTGGAGTTACAAATTGTAATTAAAGGCGACATTCATTTAAACGAAATAACGGCAGATGCCGATCAAATAGCCGAAACGCTCATTCATACGATTAACGCATATCGGTTTGCGGCTAAGCCTGGCTATGGTAATGCTGCTGTTCTTACGCTGGAGCTATCGCTGGATGAGGATGCACTGTATGCAGCCTTCTATTATGATGGCGAACTAATGAATGAACAGCAATGGAAGCAAAAAATACAACAGCAGTTGGAAGGCGCGCCAATGCAGCCGATCAACTTCGAGCAGCCGTATGCAAAGGTGTTGCTGAGGGCGGAAATGCGCGCATGAACGGGGGCACATCATGTTTGTCGATAAAGCGAAGATATTTGTAAAAGGCGGCGACGGAGGCGATGGTATCGTTTCTTTTCGCCGTGAGAAGTATGTAGAGCAGGGCGGTCCTGCAGGTGGCGACGGAGGCCGAGGCGGCGACTTGATCTTTCAAGTTGACGAGGGTTTGCGTACACTGATGGACTTCCGCTATCAGAAGCATTTCAAGGCTGATCGCGGCGAGCGCGGAAAAGTAAAAAGCATGCACGGAGCGGGCGCTGATGATACAATCGTACGGATTCCGCCCGGTACAATAATCGTTGATGATGATACGCAAGAAATTATTGCAGATATGACTCGTCACGGTCAACAAATCGTTATTGCAAAAGGCGGACGCGGCGGACGTGGCAACATTCGCTTCGCTACGCAAAACAATCCAGCTCCTTATATTTCGGAGAATGGTGAAGAAGGACAAGAGCGCTGGGTTGTTCTTGAGCTTAAAGTAATGGCAGATGTAGGCCTTGTTGGTTTCCCAAGCGTAGGCAAATCAACCCTGCTATCTGTCGTTTCTGGCGCTAAGCCGAAAATCGGCGCATATCACTTTACGACCATTACACCGAATCTAGGTGTTGTAGACGTTGGCGATAGCCGCAGCTTCGTAATGGCTGATTTGCCTGGACTTATCGAGGGAGCGCATGAAGGCGTTGGTCTAGGTCATGAGTTTCTTCGTCATGTAGAGCGGACGAGGGTTATCGTTCATGTTATCGATATGTCAGCGTCTGAAGGACGCGATCCTTTTGATGATTGGGTGAAAATCAACGAGGAGCTTGTTCTCTATAATGAGAAGCTAGCAGATCGTCCGCAAATTATTGCTGCAAACAAAATGGACATGCCGGATTCTGAGGAGCAGCTTGAGTTATTCAAGCAAAAGCTCGCAGAAGTTAGCGGTGAACGTCAATATGAAATTTTGCCAATCTCCTCGCTAACGAAAAAAGGCGTACAGGAGCTACTATATAAAGCAGCTGATATTCTTGATACGGTTTCAGAGGAAGTTGAAATCGCGGATGTGAAAGATGTTGCTGAGCGTAAAGTTTATACGTACGAGAAGCGCGAAGAAACGACTTTCACCATCCATAAGGAAGATGAAGTGTTCGTTATTGTTAGTGCTGGCATTAGCAACTACATGAAACGGATGAATTTGACTTCTTATGATGCAGTTATGCGTTTTGCACGCACGATGCGCAAAATGGGTGTCGATGCCGAGCTTCGCAAGATGGGGGCAAAAGACGGCGATATGGTTCAAATCGGCGACTTTGCTTTTGAATTCTTCGAGGGCAGCGACTATAATCCGAATGGCTAGAGCATTCGCACATATTAACAAATGAAGACGGCGAAAGCCGTCTTTTCTTGTTTTGCCTATTGCCCCAAACTGTATATTTCGATATAATGTCCACTATAGGTGAACAATTGTCTTTTTGAGGAGGACGTATAGTGACGAAACGCTATTATGTCGTTCGAGAGGATATTTTACCGGAAGCGATTATGAAGACGATACAAGTGAAGGAGATGCTTGGCCGAGGAGATGYGGCAACCGTACATGAGGCGGTTGAACGTGTTGGACTTAGCCGAAGCGCTTTTTATAAGTATAAAGATGGTGTCTACGCGCTAAATGAGCTGGAACGAGAACGTATTGCGACCATTTCTATGGATTTGGAGCATCGTTCAGGCGTACTCTCCAACGTACTTAGCATGGTGGCGAGCCAGGATGGTAATGTGCTGACGATGAATCAGTCCATTCCGCTCCAAGGTTTCGCTAATGTCGTCATTTCGGTCGATATTTCGCAGCTTTCCGGAGAACTGTCATCGCTGGTTGAAATGCTTCGCAGTCAACCAGGCGTGCGTAAAGCTTCGGTCATCGGACAAGGATAACAGAATTGATAATGGAGGGTATATATGAAGCCGGTTAAAGTTGGTTTATTAGGTCTTGGTACAGTTGGTACAGGTGTAGTTCGAATTGTTGAGGGACATCAGGATGATTTGGCAAGTCAGGTCGGTTCGCCGATCGTAATTGAAAAGGTACTCGTTCAAGACAAAAGCAAATCGCGTAATATTGCAGTGGATGCAAGCAAGCTAACTGAGGATCCTTGGGAAGTCATCCGCCATCCTGAAATTGATGTTATCGTTGAGGTTATGGGCGGAATTGGGCTTACGAAAGAATATATACTAGAAGCGCTGTCCCTTGGCAAACATGTCGTAACGGCAAATAAAGATTTGATGGCAATGCACGGTCCTGAAATATTGGCCAAAGCCAAAGAAAACCGCTGCGATGTTTTGTATGAAGCAAGCGTAGCCGGCGGTATTCCGATTATTCGTACACTTGTCGAAGGTTTCGCCTCCGACCGCATTAATAAAATTATGGGCATTGTGAACGGCACAACGAATTTTATTTTGACAAAGATGAGTCAAGAAGGCGCTTCGTATCTAGATGTGCTTAAAGAAGCGCAGGAGCTTGGTTATGCGGAGTCAGACCCGACATCAGATGTCGAAGGACTTGATGCAGCGCGCAAAATGACAATTCTCGCTACGATCGGATTCCGTGCCAATGTTGCGCTTGAGGATGTATCCGTTCAAGGCATTTCATCGGTATCCAAAGAAGATATTTTGTACGCGAAGCGTCTTGGCTATGAAGTGAAGCTGCTTGGTATCGCAGAGCGCCAGGATGATTTGATCAGCATCAGCGTTCAACCAACGATGGTGAAGCAATCGCATCCTATCGCATCGGTAAACGGCGTGTTTAACGCGGTTTATGTATATGGCGAAGCTGTTGGTGAAACGATGTTCTATGGCGCAGGCGCGGGTGAGCTTCCGACTGCTACGTCGATCGTATCCGATTTGGTGGCCGTTGTGAAAAACCTGAAGCTTGGTGTGAACGGCATGCAAGGAAGCCTTGCTTATAAAGAGAAGAAGCTCAAGACTGACGAGCAGATCTCATCTAAATATTTCATTCTGCTTAAAGTGGCAGATCGTGCCGGCGTTCTTGCACGCATAACGCAAGTATTCGCTGACTTTGAGGTCAGCTTGGAGTCGGTATTGCAGCAGCCGACACCGTCTAATCCGGAAGCTGAGATCATCATCATCACTCATGACGCGAACAAAGCGGCTATCCAGAAGGTGCTTGCTAAGTTTGACTCATTGGATGTCGTTCATAAAGTGAAAAGCGTCTATCGCGTAGAAGGATAAATCTTATGAACAATCGCAGAGTAATCGTAAAAATACCAGCAAGTACAGCAAACCTCGGACCAGGATTTGATACGCTGGGGATGGCTCTTTCGCTATACGCTTGGATTGAAATGAGCATCTCTGAACGAACGGAATTCCAGTTTTACGGCGATCAAATGAATGGATTGCCAAAGGACAAAACGAATTTAATCTATAAGGTTGCGCAGCTTGTGTTCAAAGAAGCAGGCGTATCCGTGCCAGAGCTCTCGATTTCGATGCATAGCGATATTCCGCTCACTCGTGGACTAGGCAGCAGCGCGTCTGCAATCGTAGGCGCTCTGGTTGCTGCGAACGCATTGATTGGCAGTCCGCTCACGGATGATAAGCTGTTTCAAATGGCAACAGCGCTGGAAGGCCATCCGGACAATGTCGGCGCGTCACTATACGGCGGCATTGTCGTCTCGGCTTGGGATGGGGAGCGAGCAGATTATGTTAGAATTGAGCCGCATCACAAGCTGAAGACGCTTGTCGCGATTCCAGCCTTTCAGCTGTCGACGGAGAAGGCGCGTCATGCGCTTCCGTCTACAATCAGTATGGCTGACGCCATATTTAACGTCAGCCGCAGCTCTTTGCTCGTCGCAGCGCTTGCTGGCGGCGAGCTAGGTATGATTCGCCATGCGATGAAGGATCGGCTGCACCAGCCTTACCGTGCAGCCCTGATTCCCGGCATGGCAACTATACTGGAGCGTGCGGTAGAGCACGGCGCGCTTGGTGCTGCGCTAAGCGGAGCAGGGCCGACGCTGATTGCATTTGTTGAGGATACGGAAGCCGGTGCTGCACACAGCTCGGGCGAATCCATGCTTGAAACATTTCTGCTTGATACGCTAAAGCAGGAGGGCATTGAAGCAAATACGCTATGGCTGTCGCCAAGCGCTCAAGGTCCTCAAATTACGATAGAGGATATTTCTTCGCAGCCTGCGATTCCTCTTCCGGATCGAATTAAAGGAGATATGAAGCGATGAAGACGATAGCGGTTTTACCTGCTGGCTCCGTATCGGATGAGGCAGCAAGACATTTATTCCGCGGTGAAGAAATAAACTGGAAGCATCATCGGCTAATATCCGATGTGTTCCTGTCTACTGTCAATGGAATAAGTGATTACAGCATCATTCCGATCGAGAATACGATTGAGGGTTCTGTTAGCCTTCATATGGATTGGCTTGTACATGAGGTTGATATTCCGATTCAAGCGGAGTGGGTTTATCCCTCCATTCAAAATTTGATCGGCCGGCAATCTGAACTGTTAAACGATAATGGCGAAATGGACTACTCACGTATTACTAAAGTGATCAGCCATCCTGTAGCGATCGCACAGTGCTTGCAATTTCTGCGTACACATCTTCCGCATGCGGTTACAGAACATGTCAGCAGTACAGCTGAGGGCGTTAGAATCGTTCAAAACAACCCGAATGCCGGTTTGGCAGCTATTGGCACGATGACAGCTGCTGCGAACGAGAAGCTTGATGTTCTCACAAGTGAGATTACAGATCATGATAATAATTACACTCGGTTTTTGCTGGTCGGATCAGAGCCCTATACCGATCGTAAGTCCGATAATATAAAAACGAGCATATTAATTACATTGCCAGAGGATTACCCGGGAGCGCTCCACCAGGTTCTTTCTGCTTTTGCATGGCGCAAAATCAACTTGACCCGAATTGAATCGCGCCCGACGAAGAAGAAGCTCGGCAATTATTATTTCTTCATCGACATTGATATGGCTCTTGATACCATTCTGCTTCCTTCAGCCATTCAAGAAATTGAAGCAATCGGATGTCAGGTTCGCGTATTAGGAAGCTATCCAAGCTTTACTGAATTCAAGAAATAAGCATAGCTGGTTGCTCTAAAGCGTAGAATGAAACGATACATGAATAGAAAGCCGAGTTCACTCTGATGGGTGAACTCGGCTTTTTACTATTTTTTTTGTGAAAGTGGAGACACCTGCCCATATTCTGCATAGGATGTAAGGATTGATAATAGGCATTAGCAGTGCCTGGTTATTCAGAACGTGACAGGAGGTTAACAACGAGTGAAAATCCATATTGTGAAGAAAGGCGAGTCGTTATACTTTATCGGCCAAAAGTATAATGTATCGCTCGAAGAGCTTTTGAAGCTGAACCCGGGTATTACGAATCCGGACGCCATTGATGTTGGCATGAAGCTGAAAATTCCTTCAAGCATCGCGGGCGGCGCAGGAGGTGGAATGGACATCATGCATCAGCATATTGTGAAACAAGGTGATACCCTTTGGAAGCTCTCGAAAGCTTGGGGCGTGCCGCTCGCGGATATGATTAAAGCGAATCCGCAGCTCAAAAATCCGAATGTATTGCTTACTGGTGAAGTTGTGAATATTCCTAAAGTAGGCGAAACCATGACTGAAGGAACTGGTGGCCAAGGTACTGGAGGTACTGGACAACAAGCTGGACAGAGCGTGGCACAAAACACGGGAGGTCATCACGCCCTTCACCCAAGCTCAATCATGCAAGGGGTACAGGGCTG
This sequence comes from Paenibacillus sp. 01T424, assembly GCF_056398745.1. Taxonomy (NCBI): domain Bacteria; kingdom Bacillati; phylum Bacillota; class Bacilli; order Caryophanales; family Paenibacillaceae; genus Paenibacillus; species Paenibacillus sp. 01T424. The sequence goes on from NZ_JBFTPZ010000037.1 coordinate 62,887, forward strand.
GGTCGGAAAGCTTTCTACAGCGCCTATTATTGGAAAAACACCAACAGCTCCAATTGCAGGCAAGACGCCAACTGCGCCTATTGCACCAGCACCGGTAGCCCCTGCTCCTGAAACGCCTGTTGCACCTGTTCAAGAGAAAAAACCAACAGCACCTATTGTGAAGCCAGTAGAACCAGCTCCTCTTCCTGCCCCTAAGGCGGCAGCAGTTGAGCCAGCCAAAAAGGCGCTGCCGATCGAAAAGCCTGTTGAGAAAAAGCTAAAACCGATTCATTCCGAATACAAGCCAAATGTTGATTTATTCAAGCAATATGGCATCCCAGCAACCGAAGCATTATCCTTGTATGATTTGCCAAAAGCACCTGAAGCAATCTCGCCAGCTGCACAACAGCCTACTTACGGAGGATATGGGCATCATCAGCCAATGATGACTATGCCAGCTCAGATGGGATATGGTTACGGGCAACCGATGACCATGCCAATTCAGTCGGGGTATGGATTTGGTCAACCAATGACCATGCCTGCTCACATGGAACATGGCTACGGTTACGGAGATTGGCATCAACCTGTACCATTCGGAAGTACGGTAAGCCCAATGCATGAAGGCATCGAGGCGCCATTTGAGTGTCCGCCGGGGATGGTATTTGTCGGCAGTTACCCATCTCCATCCAGCATGCCTATGGGCGTTGGCCCTGAATGGGGTTATGGTTATCCCATGATAAATCCACTCCAGCATGGCATGCAGGAAAAAGGTCAAATGGTAGCCGGAACTTCTGCTTTCCCGAACCAAAGCATGGTATCGCCGCTGGCAACACAGCCAAACCAAGGCATGGTATCGCCGCTGGCAACACAGCCGAACCAAGGCATGGTATCGCCGCTGGCAACACAGCCAAACCAAGGCATGGTATCGCCGCTGGCAACACAGCCGAACCAAGGCATGGTATCGCCGCTGGCAACACAGCCGAACCAAGGCATGGTATCGCCGCTGGCAACACAGCCGAACCAAGGCATAGTATCACCGCTGGCAACACAGCCGAACCAAGGCATGGTATCGCCGCTGGCAACACAGCCGAACCAAAGCATGGTATCGCCGCTGGCAACACAGCCGAATAAAGGTAAGGTGTCCCCTCAAGCGACACAGCCAAACCAAGGCAGTGTATCACCGCTGGCGACACAGCCGAACCAAGGCAGTGTATCACCGCTGGCAACACAACCGAACCAAGGCGCGGTATCGCCATTTGCGGCACAGCCAAACCAAGGCGCGGTATCGCCATTTGCGACACAGCCAAACCAAGGCGCGGTATCGCCATTTGCGACGCAGCCAAACCAAGGCATGGTATCGCCATTTACAACACAGCCGAACCAAGGCGCAGTATCGCCGTTTGCAACACAGCCAAACCAAGGCATGGTATCGCCATTTGCAACACAGCCGAACCAAGGGATGGTATCGCCGTTTGCAACACAGCCGAACCAAGGCATGGTATCGCCATTTGCAACACAGCCGAACCAAGGCATGGTATCGCCATTTGCAACACAGCCGAACCAAGGGATGGCTTTCCCATCGAGCATGCAGCCTGAATATGGTTATGGCTCCGGCTATGGTCATGGCGGTCATGGGAATGTAATGCCGGTTCAAGTGCAAAATGATGGCGGTTATGGTTATCCTGTAGCTGGTTTCTCCCCGTACTCACAGCCGTTTCCATCTAATCAGGGTTGGCCTCAAACAGCCGGTGTAGGCAATATGAATCAAGACGATTGCGGCTGCAAAGGAAATCGTTCTGATCAAAACACCGCAAAGGCGGCTGACGTACAAATTGAAAAACCAGCAAAGATAGTTGTACCAAAGAAATCGAACAAAAAAGCAGTTATTCGAACAGTTTCCACACGGCCTAATAAACCGAAAAAACGTGGAAATCAGCCTTGGATCAATCGTTAAATGAATGCATGCTGCCCCAAAGGTCTACTATCCTTTGGGGCTTTCTTTATTATGAATACATAATGCTAGTCATTTTTTTGAAAAAACAGGTATCGGACAAGCAGCTTAAACTATGGATTCTTACAAATAAATCGTTTTGAATATTTATGTAATTATGGCGCATACTATCAAAAAATATAAAGAAGGGGTCTTCCCTATGATGGAATTCAGCCTTTGGAAAAACTTAAAGAAACGTTTAAAGAGAAAGCGGCGTCCCGTTTGGATGTTAGGCGTTATTATGTTTTGCTTGCTATCAGGTTGGCTCTTTATCGCTAATAAAAATGTTGTCACAGCTGCACCCAAGCCATCAGCGAATCAAACGAGCGTTATTCAAGAGCTTGAGAAGCTTGATGGAGCTCTATCTGCAAAGCTGCGCCTCGTATATGTGTGCGGCGAAGAATCGAAGCTTCTGGGTCAATTGATGAGTAAGGAGATTGTTCAGCTAGTGCTTGCACATCCGGAGTGGAAGGTCATGTTGAATCAAGAACAGGGCACCGTTCAGTTTGAAGAGCGTATTGAGGATTTGTCCGAGCATTGTAAAGCGAATGCGTATATGGGCGTCGACAAGAAAGGGAATCTTACACTTTATGACGGAGCTCCAAAAAAAGAAAAGGTTGTTCGAACCTTTTTCCAGCTGGACGTACGTTATATGGAGAGCAGTTTGCCGCAGGATAAGCTGGACCAGCTTACCAGAGGGATTCGGATAACCGACATGGAAGAATATAATAGTGTTCTATCCACCTATAGCGACTATGCTATTGAGCAAAATCAGAAAGTAATGAACCCAGCCTATCAGCAAGAGTAAGTGACAAAGGAGATCGCACATCATCGTGCGGTCTCCTTTCTTTATGTCTAAAGGCCGAAATATCAAACGCGCGTTCTCATTCACGCCATCTTTTGCTATAATGGATGAAGCAACTTTCAGTGAGTATGTGGAGAAAGCAGTTATTTTGAGGAGATGACCGTTTGCGCGTTCTTGGAATTGACCCTGGTTATGCGATCGTTGGATTTGGTTTCATAGATAAGATCGGACATAAGCTTACGCCCGTTCAATACGGTGCGATTCAGACGGAAGCTCATACGCCTTCAGAGCAGCGTTTGCTGCAAGTTTACGAGTCTGCGGGCGCTTTAATGGATAAATATAAGCCGGACACTATGGGCATAGAGAAACTATTTTTTAATCGAAACGTGACGACGGCTTTTGATGTGGCGCAGGCTAGGGGCGCTATTATTTTGGCTGCTGCGCAGCGCGGATTGCCTATTGGCGAATATACGCCGCTTCAAGTAAAGCAGGCGGTTGTTGGTTATGGCAAAGCGGAGAAGAAACAAGTGCAAGAAATGGTTAAGGTTTTTTTGAAGCTTTCGGCAGTGCCGAAGCCCGATGATGTTGCCGATGCGCTCGCTGTTGCGATCTGTCATGCGCACTCGGTCGTACTCAATCAGAAAATAAATGAGGTGAAACGTTCATGATCGATTTTTTAAGAGGCAATGTCGTCCATCTAGAATCCGAATATATCGTTCTGGACGTAAGAGATACCGGTTATCGTGTATTTACTCCTAATCCGTATGCATTTGCAAAAAAAGAAGAACCCGTCGTCGTCTATATTCATCATAACGTTCGCGAGGATGCTGTTCTGTTGTTTGGCTTTGAGACGAGAGAGGAGCAGACGCTGTTCCGCAAGCTGCTGGAGGTATCCGGCATTGGTCCGCGCGTCGCTTTGGGCATTTTGTCAGGTGGTCGACCGGATGCGGTTATAGCCGCTATTCAGCAGGAAAATATAGCGTTTCTCATTAAGCTTCCGGGCATAGGGAAAAAAACCGCACAGCGGATGATTCTAGATCTAAAGGACAAGCTGATCGGGGCGGGGCTGGATGGAGGTCTTTTGACTGCAGCAGGTGTTGCGCTTGATCTTACATCGAGCAGGCATTCAGGTCAAGGCGCAGGCACCGCTTGGCAGGAAGCAAGGGAAGGGCTTGCTGCGCTGGGCTACACAGCAGCGGAGCTTGATAAAGCATGGAATGGATTGCAGCATAGCGTTACGGCGGAGGAATCAGTCGATTCTTTGATGAAGCGGGCTTTGCAGCAGCTATTTAAAGGTTAAAGTAGGGAGATGAAGGCAGATGGATGATAGAATCATTTCCGCCAACCTGATGATGGAAGATCAGGCAGTTGAGCTCAGCTTGCGTCCCCGTTATTTAGCCGAATATATTGGGCAAACAAAAGCCAAGGAAAACTTGAAAATATATATTGAAGCAGCAAAATTGCGCAAAGAAGCGCTTGATCATGTACTGCTGTATGGTCCTCCGGGTCTTGGTAAAACGACTTTGTCGAACATTATTGCCAATGAGCTCGGAGTGAGCCTTCGCACGACATCCGGACCTGCAATTGAACGTCCTGGTGATCTTGCCGCACTGCTCACGAACCTGCAGGAAGGCGATGTACTCTTTATTGATGAAATTCATCGCCTTCATCGTACGGTAGAAGAAGTATTGTACCCGGCAATGGAAGACTTTGCACTCGACATTATGATTGGCAAAGGGCCGAGCGCTCGATCGGTTCGACTCGATTTGCCGCCTTTTACCTTGATTGGCGCGACTACAAGAGCAGGGCTTTTATCTGCACCGCTTCGTGATCGTTTTGGCGTAGTGAGCCGACTAGAGTTTTATACGATGGATGAGCTTGCGTTCATCGTGGCTAGAACAGCAGAAATATTAAACGTCAGCATTGTAGGAGAAGCGGCTTCTGAGATTGCGATGCGGTCTCGAGGAACACCGAGGATTGCGAATCGTCTTCTTAAACGAGTACGTGATTTCGCGCAGGTGCGCGGCGACGGCGTGATCACACATGATATCGCGCGTTCGGCGCTTGAGCTGCTGCAGGTAGATAAAATGGGACTCGACCTCATCGATTTCAAAATGCTGCAAGCGATGATGACTACTTTTGCCGGCAGGCCAGTTGGCCTTGATACGATTGCAGCAACGATAGGCGAAGAAAGCCAAACAATTGAAGATGTCTATGAGCCGTATTTAATGCAAATCGGTTTTCTACAGCGAACGCCGCGAGGCCGGATTGCTACGGAAAACGCCTATCGTCACCTAGGTCTACCAATACCGGGGAGGTAGTACGCCATGAGTTCCAGAGCCAATGGTGCCGCTGAGAAACTTTATGTTATCTATGATGGCCATTGCAATCTGTGCCTCGGTTCCATTGCGAAGCTGAAGGAGCTTCATTCTAAAGCGGATTTGCATTATGTTCAAATTCAACAGTTGGAGGCAGCAGGCAGTACGGAACAGCTAATTCCTTCCGTTGGTCTGTTGAAATTTGAAGAGTTGTATGAGAAAATGCATGTTGCTGATGAGCAGGGGCAGCTCTTTGCTGGTGCGGATGGAATTGTCCGTATATTAAGAACGGTAAAGGGCTTTCGCTGGCTATCCGTACTTTATCGAATACCTGGTATGAAAAGCATAGCAAATCGTATGTACAAATTTGTAGCCAAAAGAAGATATGAATGGTTTGGATCTACAGAACAAAGCTGTTCCGTTAATGGCTGCGAATTGCCGCGGAAGAGGGAGGAGAACAACAGGAATGTCAATTAAACGGAATATGAAGCGTTACTTAATCATGACGATCGCAATTGTACTGCTCGCTACAGCTTGGACAGGCTCTCCATCACAGGCAGCAGTACCAAAGCTCGACAATATCCGAGTTGCTTTGTTCATGCAATTGCCTGGGAAATACGATGATACGACAGCAGCTGCCACATTTTCATCAACGGGTGGAATGAGCATCGGTGTAAGGCAGCCTGATGGCATCAATAATTGGTTTAATGTAGATGGAGCAGCTACAGCTCGATTCGCAGTTGACAGCTTTAAAGTCAAAGTGTACGAGAGCTCCACGTTTGCTTCAGCTCTAGCTGTGCAGAAACGTTTGCAAGCTTTGAAAGGTACTGCTTTTATAACATCCCTTTCAAAAAATGGTGCAATCATCTATCAGGTTATTGAAGGTACATACAAAACAGCTGCAGAAGCTGTGACTGCACAAACGAAGTGGAAGGGTGATAGTGAGCTGTCTAAGCTAGTTGGAGGCTCGAACTCGGTGGTTCAAGGCCCACTTCATTTGGAGAGCGGTCCTTTGACCAGCAAAGCGGATGCGATAGCAGCAGCAAGCGGCTTCGGCGCAGTTGGCCTCGATGCCTATGTTGCTATTCGTTCACAGCAAAGTGGATCAGCGTACTACTCGGTAATGGTAGGGGCGGCTGTATCAGCTGCTGAGCTGCAAATTGTTAAAGCAGCTGCCGCAAATGCTTCAGGCGGAGCTGCGTTGAAGGAGGCCGATGCTAGTTCGGCTTACTTGCTCATAAGAAATGATCATACCGTAACTGCCAAAGCTGAAAGCAGTACTGAGCTCTATATGTTTGCTGGCAACGATACGAAGGTTACGGTATCTCCAATCGGGAATGATCCAATTAAGCTAAACGAGCGGAGCGCTCGCAGCTATAGAGGACTATTTGAGCTTAGTATATTAAATGGACGGATGGCAGTCGTAAATGAACTTCCATTTGAACAATACTTATATTCAGTTGTAGGTGTGGAAATGTACCCTACATGGCCTATCGAAGCACTTAAGGCACAAGCGGTTGCTGCACGCACTTATGCTTTAAATCGAGGATTTGGTTTCCAAATCGCGCATGTCGTGGATACGACTTTAAGCCAAGCATATTACGGTGTAGGCTCAGAGCGGCCATCAACCATTGCTGCCGTCGAAGAGACAGCAGGCGAAGTTGCATTGTACAATGGAAAAGCAATTGATGCGATCTATTCAGCCAACAGTGGTGGATTTACGGCTGATGCCAAAGAAGCATGGGGCAACGCAGTTCCTTATATGCAGGCTGTCAAAAGCCCGGACGCTTCATCGGAGGTAGGTTTGAACAATTGGTACCGCGTTGTTGTCCCTAGCGGAGCTATTGGTTATATTAGAGAGGATTTACTAGCCGAGACAGGAGAAACGACAGCAGCAGGAAGTCGTATCATGCTAGTAAATACAAACGGCACAAAAGTACGCAAGCATCCTCTTATACAGGATACGATCCCTGTCATTGCAACGGTTGACAACGGAACACGGGTCGTTGTGCTGGATAAAAGTGTAGAATCCAATTCAATGACTTGGATACGTGGTCCTTACAGTGCACAAGAAATGTTAACAACGATTAACGGCAAAGTGAAGACTCCCGTCTCAGGTCCGCTCAAATCACTCGAAGTGAGCCAGCGCGGCGCTTCAGGACGTGCGACAGAAATTACAGCAAATGGACAAAAGCTAACTGTTACTTATCCAATTGATTATCGTGCTGCACTAGGTGTACAAGGGTCCTTGCCTAGTACGTTGTTCCAGATTGAGGAAACCGCGAAGGTTGCTATGCTTGGTGCTGGAGCTACAACACGTACGAAGCCGTCGGATTCGAATCCTGTTTATATGATTAGTGCTGGAGGCACAAAAACAGAGGCGGTTAACGCTAACTTGTTTATATTAGATGGCAGCGGTAATATTCGCGCAGCTACGAAGGAGCCTTCGTTCCGTTTTGTAGGGTCTGGCAACGGACACGGGGTCGGATTATCGCAATACGGAGCATTAAGCCTAGCTCAGCAAGGGTATGACTATCAATATATTTTGAAATACTACTACAAAGATGTCACCATCGCTAAGGAATGATTGAATCGATATGAACGTAGAATGGTTTGATTTTGAATTACCAGAACATTTAATTGCTCAGACGCCATTGCTTGACAGAACGGCCTCGAAATTGCTTGCATTAAACAAGCAAACAGGCGAATTGACACACAATAGATTTACGGATTTAGAGCAGTATGTTAAGCCTGGAGACGTTCTAGTTCTAAATGACACTAGAGTTATTCCAGCCAGGTTGACGGGGATGAAGAGCGATACGGGCGCAAAGATTGAGCTATTGTTATTGAAACAGCTAGAGGATGGCAGCTGGGATGCGCTCGGAAAACCGGCTAAACGTTTGAAGGTCGGCACCGCACTCTCCTTTGGAGATGATGGTGCAGGTAATCCGCTGCTGCGCGCTGTTGTTGAGCAAGAAGGCGAAATGGGCGGACGTACGATACGTTTTGAATATGAGGGGATATTCCAGGAGCTGCTTGACCGTCTTGGAGAAATGCCATTGCCTCCGTATATCAAGGAAAGGCTTGAAGAACGCGAGCGGTATCAAACCGTGTATTCCAAACATGCGGGGTCGGCAGCAGCACCAACGGCGGGCTTGCATTTTACGGAAGAATTTCTTCAGCGTCTGCAAGCGAAGGGCGTTAAACTCGCCTACGTAACACTGCATGTTGGACTAGGCACATTCCGCCCAATGTCCGTTGACCTTGTTGAGGATCATGAAATGCATGCAGAGTATTATGAGCTGAGTGAACAAAATGCCGCAATAATTAATGAAGCCAAACGGAGCGGAGCACGTATTATCGCTGTAGGGACAACCTCATCTCGCACGCTGGAAACCGTTGCTGCTCGCTTTGAAGGAAAAGCAATCGAAGCTTGCAACGGCTGGACATCTATTTTTATTTTCCCAGGTTACGAGTTTAAGCTTGTCAATGCATTACTCACCAATTTTCATCTACCAAAGTCAACGCTCGTTATGCTTGTAAGTGCGCTTGCTGGACGAGATGCTGTCATGCACGCCTATGAAGAAGCGATTGCTCATGAATATCGATTTTTCAGCTTTGGCGATGCCATGTTTATTTACTAATTAGGAATAGGAAGCGTGAATTGTGGCTGTAAAATATGAATTAATCAAACAATGCAAACAATCAGGAGCAAGACTAGGACGTGTACACACTCCGCATGGTGTGATTGAGACGCCTACCTTTATGCCAGTAGGAACACAAGCTACTGTGAAAACGATGGCTCCAGAAGAACTGAAAGCGATGGATGCTCAAATTATTTTGAGCAACACCTACCATTTGTTCCTAAGACCGGGACATGACATTGTAAGAAATGCCGGTGGATTGCATAAGTTCATGAACTGGGATCGTCCCATTCTAACAGACAGCGGCGGATTCCAAGTTTTTAGTCTTAGCGAAATGCGTAAGATTACCGAAGAAGGCGTACACTTTCGTTCCCATCTCAATGGCGACAAAAAATTTCTTTCACCAGAAGTAGCGATGGAAATTCAGAATGCTCTTGGCTCTGATATTATGATGGCATTTGATGAATGTCCGCCATTTCCTGCCGAGCATGACTATGTGAAGAAATCGTTGGAGCGTACAACACGTTGGGCAGAACGCTGCCTTAAGGCTCACGCAAGACCACATGACCAAGGGCTGTTCGCTATCGTGCAGGGGGGGATGTACAAAGATTTGCGTATTCAAAGCGCAAATGATTTGACTTCCATGGATTTCCCGGGGTATGCTATTGGTGGACTGAGTGTTGGAGAGCCTAAACATCTGATGTATGATGTGCTCGACTATACGGTTCCCATTTTGCCAGCGAATAAACCACGCTACCTTATGGGAGTTGGATCGCCGGATGCATTAATTGAAGGGTCTATCCGGGGTATTGATATGTTCGATTGTGTTCTGCCAACGCGTATTGCTCGCAATGGGACAACCATGACAAGCCAAGGCAGACTCGTCATCCGTAATGCGAAGTACGCTGAGGATTATGGTCCTCTGGATCCAGAGTGCTCATGCTATACATGCACGAATTATTCCAGAGCTTATATCCGGCATTTAATTAAAGCGGATGAGACGTTCGGTATGAGGCTGACGACTTATCACAATTTGCATTTCTTGCTACAACTCATGCGGGACGTTCGGCAAGCGATCATGGATGACCGGCTTTTGGATTTCCGGGATTCCTTCTTCACAAGCTACGGCCTGTTCGATAATGAGAAAGGGTTTTGAAAGGAGGGATTTCGATGTTGCAAGCAGCAGGTGAAGCAGGATCAACAAATATCCTACAAATGATTTGGCCTTTTGTGCTTATGTTTGCGGTTTTTTATTTCTTGCTTATCCGTCCGCAGCAGAAGAAACAAAAGACTCGTGCAAGCATGCTTAACCAATTGAAGAAAGGCGATAAAATTTCAACAATTGGTGGATTGCATGGCACAGTCGTTGAGCTGAGTGACGATACGGTTGTTATTCGTGTCAACGATACAACTAAAATGACATTTGAGCGCAGCGCAATTAATACAATTATCAACTCCGCACCAGCGTCGGTTGATTTAGAGAAATAATTAAAAAAACCGACTGACATGCTTGCATGTTAGTCGGTTTTTTTTTGTAAATGTTCATTTCTTCATATTTACGCCAATCATACCGCCAAATGCGCCTGATAAGAGAGCAGCGCCTAGAAGAAGGATGCTATGTACGGATAAGGAAGCATTTGATGCAAGAAAGCTGATAATGATAACAATTACGCCATAAAGCAAACCGAGCAATGCACCATTATACCAGCCTTTGTTCTCAGAGCGTCTTCCTGATGTAAAGCCCCCCGCCAGTGCTGCGAAGCCGTGAACCAGCATGGCGTTAGAGGGCAAACTGCTTTCCTTCATTGCCGTAAAATGCAAAAGCAGTGAGAGCAGCAATGCGCCTACTGCTAGCCAAATGATTGAAAAAAGCACTCCGGCAAGCAAAGGTGAAGCGATTAAAGGCGGCTTAGGTGCTTGTTTAACCGAACTCATCATATTCCCCCCAGCGTTATGAACGTATTACTTATCCATATGGTCAAGCTAGGTAGAATAGTACAGGAATTAGCTTGTCAGTATGTATTTATGAGCAGCTTATTCCGCATTGCCATATATTCGTATAAACAGCAGGAGTATGATGTTGTAACACGTAGGTCAGAATAGCTTTACGGACAAAACGCAGCTGGCATCAGCTCGAATGATAAAGACGAGGAGGCGGTTTCCTTTGGAATTTTGGGGCCTGTTGATCCGGACGATAATGATTTATTTCGTCGTATTTCTGATCATGCGTTTTATGGGAAAACGAGAAATCGGTAAACTTTCCGTGTTCGATCTCGTTATTTCAGTCATGATTGCTGAGATTGCAGTCATTGTTATTGAAGACATGGAGCGGGCGATGTGGGAAGGCATCTTACCGATGGTCGTTTTGATGATTATTCAAGTAGGCAGTGCTTTTATGACGATGAAGAGTCGAAAGCTAAGACTGCTGTTTGATGGCAAACCAAGTGTAATTATTGACAAGGGCAAGCTGAATAGTGACGTTATGCGCAAGCAGCGGTACAATCTGGATGATCTAATGCTGCAGTTAAGGGAAAATAAAATCAGTGCTGTATCGGATGTTGAATTTGCGATTTTGGAGACGAGCGGCAAGCTGTCCGTCATACCCAAGGAAAATGCTGATGAGTCTGAAGAGGGCAGTAATGAAGGTCAGGAATCAGAGCGATCCGACCAAAAGCTGAAGCAGTACAATCAAACGAATATTTTTCCACCGAAATATCGCTTTGAGATATTGCCTGTCCCGCTTATTATGGATGGCAAGGTGCAGGACAAAAACTTAGAAAATCTTGAAAAGACAAGATTTTGGTTAAAAAATGTTTTGCAGGAAAGAGGCGTCTTCGATTTTAAGGACGTGTTTTTTTGTACGATTGACTATAAAGGGAAGTTGTTTATTGATACGCATGATAAAAAACCGCGTTAAAGAGAGGTGGACTGACCCCCATTTGTGAGACAGGGATCAAAACACCTTTCAAGTTTAAACGGCCARTCGCCTATAATCAACCGGCGACTGGTTATTTAGTTTCGTTTGAATACGAATTGCGTTATAGTAAGTGATGTAGTCTCGAACGGTCTGTTCAACGATTGCAGTCGTTGTATGGGTCAACCCTTCGAGGTAGAACGTTTCAGACT